>CBDVAL010000210.1:0-6107 GCA_965371955.1 uncultured bacterium
GGTCCAGAACTCCTCGTAGCTGTTGGCGCGCCGGAAATAGAACGTGTTCAGGTGCCTCCTCTCCTCGAAGAAGTACGAGCTGATGAGCTGGATCATCGATGGGCTGCCACCACCATTCTGGCGCAGGTCGATGATCAGCGCCGAGCTGTTGGCCAGGAAATTCATGGCGGCCACGGCCGTGGCACCGCCGATCCGGGTATCGTGGAAGTTGCGCAGATCCAGATAGCCGACGTTCCCGGACAGCCGCTCCACCCGGTAGAAGCCGTAGTTGCTCAGACGAGCCTGCTCCATCCGGTGGCGGCGCTCCTCTGCGGGGTCGCGCCGTCCTTCCTCGCCGCGTGCCACATGGGGCCGGACCCGCAAGTGCAGGTCATGGCTGATGGATTGAAGGTCCTCGGTGAGCTGCATGGTGAACTCCGTGAGCGAGTGCAGCCCGTCATAATCGCCGGCCTCGAATCTGCGCTGGATGAGGTTCTCCATCTCTGTCGCCACCTCCGGGAACACGTAAATCTCGCGCAGTCCCCGGGAGATGTCGTTGATGAGCTCCGCCTGGTGTTCCCTGCCCAGTTCCTGCGCGCACAGGGGCGCCGCAGCCAGCGCAAGGACGAACAGTGAGCAGGTCAGGGCGCGGGGCCCAGAAACCTTTGACCACCAGGGATTCCGGTACATGGCTCTCCTCACTGTCATGTTCCTGTCATCTTTACGCCTGCCGGGGAAAGAAAGTTCTTGGCTGCAGGGCAACAATGTTTCATCGGTGCCATTGTTCCCGACGCTTCTCCGCCTATATTTTCCTGGATGATCCATTCTTGGGAGACAACAGGTGTGAGCAACTTGTTCCGTATCGCAGCTCTGGCATTGCTTCTGGTGCTGATTCCTGGCCTACCGGCGACGGCCGATGAGGGTGAGTGGGTGCGGCGTGCCGTGCTGGCCACCTATCTTCACGGCATGACCGAGGAGATCGCCCTGGCCGAGGTGGGTCCGGAAGGCCTTGCGACGCTGCGTGCCCTGCTGTCGGATCCCGACTTCCCGCGCCGCGACAACGTGGTCGCCTTCCTGACCTTCCTGGGCGAGTCCCCTGATACCGCGGCGCTGCTGCGCTTCCTGAAAGCACCGCCGGCGGACCTGGACCGCCCCGAGGAGGACCGCGCGCTGTTGCTGGCGCCGCAGGCCCTGGGACAACTGGCAGGCCGCGGTGACCGCGCGGCGCTGGAGTCGCTTCTCGACATGACCGCCAACGGCTCAGGCGGCGGCATCCTGCTGCAGGCAGCCTCAGGTGGGCGCAACCCGCAGGCGCTCCGGGACGACCTGGTGGAGATGGCGCTGCGCGGCCTGGCCTACTCCGGTGAGGTGGAGGCGCGCGAACGGATACAGTGGGTGGCCAAGGGACATGTGCGTCCGGTGCGCACGCGCTCCATGGAGCGCCCGGCCGAGCAGGCGCTGACGCTCTTCGACGAACTCTACAGCTCCTGGCCGGTTCTCCAGGCGGATCTGGGTGTGGACTGGAACGGAGGCACTGCCGAGGCCGCGGGGACCGGCTTCCTGGATACCCAGAGCGGCCTCCATGACGCCGGGATCACGTCCGCCAACCACGTCCGGGTGACCGATCCGCTCACCGATGCCCGGTTGGATCACATCCTGGCGCTGGCCAACCGGCGCGCAGGTGCCGGTGACTTCCTCGAAGACGTGGCCTGCTGCACCACCATGACCCGCGAAGGAACTGTCCAGACCTTCGGCACCTCCGTGGACGGCCTGGACGTCATCGACGACTCCACCGAGATGAGCGCCGTCATGGACGATCCGGTGGCCCGATTCAAGGTGGTGCGCGCGATCAACTACTGTGACGGTCCCGGAACCAACATCATCGGGTGTGCCTGGAGGCCGGGCCACGGCTCGGCGGTGGTTCGTCGCACCAACAACGACTCCGAGGCGCTGCTGTGGATTCACGAGTACGGCCACAACGTCGGCCTGCCACACAACACCGCAAGCAGCATCTATCTGATGTACGGCATCGACTACGGCACCAACAGCGGCCTGACCCAGTCCGAATGCGACATCTACCACTCTCCCGACCCGTCTGCCGGCGTGTCCATGCAGGACGTCGGCACCTGCAGCGACAATGACGGGGACGTGTTGCCGGACCTGCTGGACAACTGTCCGGGGGTCTACAACCCCGACCAGAGAGACCACGACGGCGACGGCATGGGCGACCTCTGTGACGGCGGCTCGGATCCGTTCTGCGGCAACGGCGTACAGGAGACCGGTGAGGACTGCGACGCCGGCAACCCGGGACGTCACACGTGTCAGAGCCTCGGCTTCGACGGCGGCTCCCTGACCTGCAACGCCGACTGCACCTACAATGACGCCGCCTGCACGCTGTGTGGCGACGGAGTTCTCGATCCGGGCGAGGCCTGCGACGGTGCCGACCTGGGCGGACAGTCGTGCCGGAGCCAGGGATTCGACGACGGCGCGTTGTCCTGCTCCGCTTCCTGCGCCCTGGATGCCTCCGCCTGTTTCTAGCGCCCGCGTTCCTCCAGGTGCCGTGAAGCCAGTGCCCCCAGCCGGAGCATGGCGGTCTCCACCTCCGCCGACCATGGCACGGCGCAGTTGAGCCGGATGCAGTTGTCGTAGCAGTCACAGGTGGAGAACAGCGGCCCCGGCGCGATGCTCACGCCGGCCTGCAGGGCCTCCTCGTGCGGGTTACAACCAGTTAGGAAAGAGTAGCCAGTCCTCATGGACCGCCGTTGCGAGCCACCGATCATTCCAGCCTGTCGCCGGTGAGCGGTCTGCTGAACGTCATTGCCCTGTGGTTGCAGGACCCGGAGGACGCCGACCTGTCGCCTGCCTGGGAGGGGATAGCGCGCTGGATGTGGGAGGATGAGGGCAAGGGGTGTCGTGTCGCTGGAGCCCGCAGCGCCTCCTGGGACACCTCACTCGCGATGCAGGGGATCGCCTCGGCCACGCTGCACCGCGGCGCCGCCCCCGGGGTGCACGCTCCCGGTGCGGGAATTCAGGTCACCTGACGCCCGGTCTACTCCTTGGTGTTGTCGAGGAGCTCCACCAGTTCCTCCAGCCTTTCGGGATCGGAATTCAGCCGCAGCGCCTTCTCGGCCATCTCGCGAGCTTCCTCGCTCTCGCCCTGCTGCTGCAGCGCCGCGGCGAGACGGGCGAACGCCTGCGAGTTCTGCGGGTACAGTGCGCAGTTCACACGGTAGAGCTTGACCGCCTCCTGTATGTCGCCGCGGGCTAGCAGCACGCCGCCGGCAGACGCCAACTCACCCTCCGACTGGACCTCGTGGCGTACCTGGCCGGCAAGACCGTGGGCGCTGACGTTGTCGTCACCGAGCAGGCCCTGCTGCAGCCAGCGACGCACGACGGGATAGGTGATGTAGTTGGGCTCGTAGCCCTGCCCCTCCAGGAGGGCGAGCAGGTCGCGCTCCAGGGAAAGGACGGGATGCTCCACCAGGCGCGCCACCTCCCGGTCGCCCCGGGTGACCACCATCGTGGGCACTCGGTAGATCTCCAGCCCCTTCTCCTCGCCGTCGGGCGACTGCTTGGCGGCCTCGTCCACGCCGTCCACCGCCACCAGTGTGAGCTGGGCGGCCGGGAACTCCATCTCGTCGAGCAGCTTCAGGAGGCGAGGAATCTCACGCTGGCTGTCGCCGCACCAGGTGCCGAAGAAGACGGTGATGTCCACCCCCTCGGTCCCCACCTCGCGCAGGCTCGCCAGGACTTCCGGGTTCGGCTTGTAGTCGCCATAGCTGTCGCCGAACCACTCCGCGAACGGCTCCTCCTCCAGCTGCTGCGCCGTGATCCGGCCCAGCAGCTTCGGCTCCTCCTCCTCTTCCTCCTCGGGCGCGCTCCATGCCGGCGAACCACACAGAACGGTCGCCAGGAGGAGGCCGGCACAGCGTTTCCACTTCTTCATGGCATCTCCCTCCCGCTACAACTCCCGGGACTGGTCAAGATCGGGTTGTGAGAGTATGCTGGGCGGGCTCCGAAAAAACAAGAGTGGCGCGGCGGATGCAGGTTCCGAGACATCCGCGTCATCGACTCATCATCGAGATGGACAGACGACCTGTCTCTGCCGAGCTCGGGTTCCCCGAACCCGGCCCGACGGAGTCAGGCCACAGCATCTGGGAGGAAACCAGCCATGGCCGACTCGTCAAGAAAGCTCTCGCTTTCCCTGCTCATTCTCTGCATCACCGGCAGCTTCACCTCGGCACACGACAGTGAGGCTCGAGATTTCATCCTGATGAAGGTGCCCTACCGGCACCTGACGGCGTCACCGCTGCCGACGACACCGGACGGCAACGTCGACGTGGACCGACTCGTAGTGGAGTCCTCCACGACGACTCTGCCGAACCTCACGCCGGAGATGGCGGCGGGACTGTCCGCCGTGATCGCGGCACTGGGACGGGACGACCCGGGCCTGGCGGAAGCGCACTGGGGGGAGTTCGTCGCGGGGATGAAGACCGGCGGGATCCCCATGGACATCAACGCGCTCGTCCAGTTCGTGCTGCGCCAGTCCTACATGGAGTCCACCAAGGAGCTGGAGTTCTACGCCAGCAAGGTGAAGTATTTCAACGATCTCAAGAGCACCATCCGGGATGAGCTGAACCTGGCCAGGAGCATCCAGGCGACCCTCCCCTCCGGCTGTGATGACGACCTCCGCTGTATCCTGACCCGTGACGTCAACGACTCCATCGCCGAGTGGGAGGAGTTGCTCCAGAGCGTCGGTGAGGACGCACAACTCGCCAACATCGACCTGCAGAGCACCCTGCAGCGGCACACGCAACTACTGCAGCTCATGAGCAACGTATCGAAGCTGCTCCACGATACCGCCATGAACGTCATCCGGAAGATCGGCGACGGGGACGATGATGATGATGATGACGAGGAGTCGCTATGTAACTTCTGAGCCGCCTGGAGGAGCACGAGCGTGGGCGATACCTGCAGGTGAACGAACAGGAGGTAATGAAACAGGTTCTAGAGGATCCCGGCTTTGCGCAGCGCTTGGAGGGAGCGCTTCGCGATCCCGTTGTCCGGCTCGCTGCCGGTGGGCATGTAAGGCAATGACGGTGCGATGATCCTTGACGCCCAGCGGGGATGGGTGCGGCGGCTCTCGTCTTCGATGGCCACCGCGTACTTGAACTGGTGATACTCGGTTCCCTTGTCGCCGACCTTGCTTCGGAGCCGCCTGAGGAACGCAGGCGTGTCCTCGGGATGCCGGTCCAGATGGACGCACACCGCGCGTATCCGCTCCAGTGGCTTAGTTCCAGCAGCACCAGTAAATCTCGATGCCCGAAATATTGTAACCGCGTACGATATCACCCAATTCCTTCAGGGTTTCCTGGAGCGTGTCGGTTTCGTACTCACCGAAATTCGGATCAAAATACCTGCACACGCCCTTTTGGTTGATATGTGCGGCAATCGCATGTCCACTTCCTTCGGTACTCGACCCGAATTTACCGCGTAGCGAAATGTAGTAGTAGCCCGTGTGCTTAAACTCAGTTCCCTTCATCATCAGTATCTCGTTCTGTTTCGTCAGTTGCGTGTCGGCTGTGATCTTCGTGTTCGCTGCTTCGAAACGTTCGAAGTCATACTCTCCCATTCCCTTCTGGTCTCGGAATAGCTTCTTGATCTCGGCGACCTGCGGACCGGGGCCCGGCATCCAGTTCCAGAAGTCTATGTTGTTCGCACTCTTAATGATCCACCAGATGGCGAGCCCATAGCACACCCCTTTGGAGGTATCCGTGGGCTCGAAATCGGCCTTGGTAGTAGCGCCGACACCGACAAGGTGGGGTTTGACGACGCCCGCGTACCAGCGCGCATCGTTAGCTTGGTTGTATGCGTGGATCGTCCGTTTCGCCATGAGATCATCCTTTCGGTAGTGCGAAAGAGCGGCTAGGCATCATGAGAGGGTGACGTCGACGAGCCAAATCCCCCGGCCTGGTGCCCTGTGGTCCTCCAGTATCGTAGCCCATCGCCAACCCGTGTGGAAGTGGCGCCCTCCGCGTGTTTTTGGGATCGTTGTGTTGGAAAAAGCAACGAACCCCACGCAGGAGGACGCCGATGGAACGATACCTTGGATTGGATGCGCATGGCCA
>CBDVAL010000211.1:0-6095 GCA_965371955.1 uncultured bacterium
GCCGTACAGAGCCGACTGTATCTCGCTGTACTCGGTGAGAAGGACGCGCAGGGCTCCCGGAAAGCGATCCTGGACCATCTCCAGCAGCCGATCGCCCGGCATCCCCGGCAGCGTGAGGCCCGCCAGCACCACCACGATGCGCTGCCCTCGCCGGGAATGCTCGTAGAGGGCCTCCAGCGCGAGCTCCGCGGAGACGAAGGTGACCACCTCGTGGGTGTCGCCAAACTGAGATGTCAGCTGTTCCTCGAGCTGCTGCAGCAGTTTTAGATCGGTGTCCACACCCACCAGGACGTCGCGGGCCTTGTCCGTTGGATTCGATTGTCCGCCCATAGATCCACCTCTCCGGCGGCTCCGGAACCTTCCGGGGCATGCATCAATATATGGCGACAATATATTGCGTGCAAATTCCATACGATATAAATATACAAAAAATACTTATTGACTACTAATCCTGCTGTGGCGCTCCCTCCATGCCCTGTTTGACTTCATTGCGGCCCTCGGATATACTCAGACTTCCGTTAAGTTGCTGATGTATAAACAGTTACACTACCGCAGCGAGCGCCATGGAGTTCCGAAGCTGATGTACCTGGTGTACGACATCTGCCTGCACCTGGCGGTTCTCGCATCGCTGCCCTATCTGCTGCTGCGAGGCGGCTCGGGTGCCCCCTCGCGGCGGGCCTGGCGCGAGCGCCTGGGTCATCTGCCGGAGGCGACCAACCCCCACCACCTGACCGGCATCTGGATCCAGGCGGTGTCCGTGGGTGAGGTCCGCCTGGCCGCCACGCTGCTGCCGGCCCTGCAGGAGCGCGTCTCTCACGCACGTTTCTACCTCTCCACCACCACACCCACCGGCTGGGGCGTGGCAAACTCGTCCCTGGCGCTCACTGTGGACTCGCTGCTCTACTTCCCCCTCGACCTTTCCCGTTGCGTCCGGCGTACCGTGGATCGCCTGCAACCGGCGCTGTTCATCGCCCTGGAGACCGAGATCTGGCCCAACCTGCTGCGCCTGCTGGCGCGCCGGGAGGTCCCGGCCGTCATCGTCAACGGCCGCATCTCTCCGCAGGCCTACGGGCGATACCGCCGATTCCGGAGATTCTTCCGCCAGGTGCTGGCGCACGTGGATCTGGCGCTGATGCAGACCGAGGAGGACGCCCGGCGGATCGAGAGTCTGGGCATGCCTGCGGAACGGGTACGCGTCACCGGGAACCTGAAGTACGATCTGCCCGAGCCGGTGGCCGACACCGATCCACTTCCTGCCTCCATGGGCATCCGTCCACAAGAGACTGTCTTCATCGCCGGCTCGACCATGGATGGGGAAGAGGAGATCATCCTGGATGCTTTCGAGGCCGTGGCGGGGTCCTGCAACGACCCCCTGCTGGTGCTGGCGCCAAGGCATCCGGAACGCTTCGACGAGGTGGCGGAGATCCTCTCTCGACGTCGGATCCCCTACTTGCGGCGCAGCAGACAGGGGGCGGAGAACGTTCCGGCACGCAGGGTCATCCTGCTGGACACGCTGGGCGAGCTGTCGCGGCTCTATGGCCGCGGGCGCGTCGTCTTCGTGGGTGGAAGCCTGGTGGATCGCGGCGGGCACAACATTCTCGAGCCTGCTGTCTACGGCCGTCCGGTGCTATTTGGTCCCCATATGGACAATTTCCAGGACATTGCCGACCGGATGATACGCGGCGGCGGTGGGTTCCGAGTGGACGGGGTCGAAGAACTGGCCGACGTGATGAAGCGCCTGGTGGCGGATGAGACCTTCTTCCTTCGCGCCGGGGCGGCCGCAGTTGAGGTCGTGGACGCCAATCGCGGCGCCTTGCAGCGGACGCTGGAGTATCTGGAACCCTATCTGCGCCGCTTCGCGTCGGCACAATGTTGAGTCATGAAATGGGTTCGAGACTCCGGGCAAGGGAACTATTTTGAAGCCACCGACGTCCATCTGGGCACGGTTGGCCTTGTGGCCCCTCTCCCTTCCGTACCGCACCGCCACCTGGATACATCTGGCGGCCTACCGTAGCGGATGGCTCACCCGGGAGCGTGTCCCGGTGCCCCTGGTGAGCGTGGGGAATCTCTCCGTCGGCGGTACCGGCAAGACTCCCCTGGTGGCCCGGATCTGTTCCCTGCTGGCCGAACAGGGGATGCGCACGGCGGTTGTCAGCCGGGGCTACAAACGGCGAGGAGACCAGGATTTGATCGTGGTGTCTCGAGGGGACGGAAAAGGCCCGCTGGTGGATGTGGCCGCCGCTGGAGACGAGCCTTACCTGCTGGCCTGCGCGCTGCCGGACTCTGCGGTGGTGGTGGCCACCCGCCGTACCGAGGGTGCCCACCTGGCCGCCCGGGAGCTGGGGGTGGACGTGGTTGTGGCGGACGATGGCTATCAGCATCACCGCCTGGCCAGGGACCTGGATCTGCTGGTCATGGACGCCACGGCACCGACGGACTCGGGCTGGGTGCTGCCCGCCGGAGCACTGAGGGAACCCCTGCATGCCACCTCACGTGCGAGTGCCCTGGTGCTCTCGCGCTGTGATATCGCCCCGGACACGGCACGCGTCGAAGCCCTGTTTCGCCGCCATAATCCCACAGCGCCGGTGTTTCACACGGCAGCAAGGCTGCACGAGGTGGTGGTTCACGACGGGCGCCGCCTGGACCCGTCGGCCTTGTCCGGAGAGCCGGTGGTCGCGTTCTGCGGCATCGGCAAGCCCGGTCTCTTTCGCCAGGACCTTATCCGCGCCGGGATGAAGGTGGTCGTCTTTGCCCCGTTCCCCGATCATCACTGGTACACTGACGACGACTTGAAGGCTCTGTCCCGACGAGCGAAGGATGCCGGCGCAACGCACTGGATCACAACCGAGAAGGACTTCGTTCGCCTCTCTGATCAGCAACGACGTGCCTACCCCATCGGCCGACTGCGCATCGTGGTGGAGGTCCGTGAGGAACAGCAATTCCGGAGTTTCTTGATGAACGCTCTGCAAACAGGGTCCGCCGCGTGACGGCCCTCCGGCATCGCCTGGAGAGCGCCCTGGTCATCGGCACGGAGCGGTTGGCGCGGCTCCTGGGACGTAGAACCGCCCGACGCCTTGGCCGCGCGCTGGGCACCGCCTGGTATCTGGTGATGTCGGAGCAGCGCCGGGTGGCGGCGAGCAACCTGCAGCTCGCTTTCCCGGATCTCTCCGCCGCACGTCGGACCGCGCTGGCGCGCAGCTCGTTCCGACACTTCGGCGAGCTGGTACTGGACCTGCTGGTCTTCTCCCGCTACAGCGGTCCGCAGATCCGGGACCTGGCAATGGTGGAGGGTGCCGAGCACCTAGAGCGCGCCCACGCCAAAGGCCAGGGAGTGCTGATATTTTCGGCGCACTTCAGCCACTGGGAGCTGGTGGCCCTGCGCCAGGGCTTCCAGGGCCTGCCCATGGACCTGGTGGTACGGCCCATGGACAATCCACGCCTGGAGCGCTACCTGACGCGCCTTCGATCTCGCTGGGGAAACCGCGTGGTCTACAAGCGCCGGGCTGTGCGTGGGATCCTCACCGCGCTCCGGGAGCGCCGTAGCGTCGGGATGGTCATCGACCAGAACTACCGTGGGACCAATCCCTTCTTCGTGGATTTCTTCGGCCGGGCTGCAGCCACCACCCCCACGCTGGGCATGCTGGCCGTGCGCACCGGGGCCCCGGTGGTGCCGGTGTTCTGCTGGCCCGAGAAGGACGGCCGCTACCGCATCGTGTATCTCCCCGAGGTCCCTGTGGAGAGCAGCGGAGATCGCGCTGCGGATGCCTTCCGTCTCACGGCTCGCTGCACCGAGATCATCGAGCAACAGATTCGCAACCGCCCCGAGCTGTGGTCCTGGATGCACCAGCGCTGGAAGACCCGGCCGCTACTGCCCATGCCGGCAGAGATGCCCGCCAGTCCGGCGTTCCGCTACCGGCGCAGGGCCGAAGGATGAGCCGGCAGGCGGTGTTCATGGATCGGGACGGTACCGTCTGCCATGAGGTGGGCTACATGGTGCATCCGGATCGCCAGGCCCTTCTGCCGCGTAGCGCCGAGGCTATCGGCCGCCTGCGCGCCGCGGGATTCGCTACCTTCGTCATGACCAATCAGTCGGGGGTGGCCCGGGGTCTTTTCTCGGAGGAAATGGTGGGCGAGGTGCACCGCCGGCTGCGTGAGCGCCTCGCCGCCAGCGGCGTGGACATGGATGGCATCTACTTCTGCCCGCATCACCCTCGCGAAGGCAATGGACCACTCACCGGCCCCTGCCAGTGCCGCAAGCCCGCACCGGGAATGCTGTTTCGCGCCGCGGAGGAGCACGATCTCGACCTGTCAGGCTCCTACATGATCGGTGACACCGGACGGGACCTGGGCGCCGGCGCTGCCGCAGGTGCCGTTCCCATCCTGGTGCTCACGGGTTACGGGCGCGGGGAACTGGAGTACCTGCGTGATCGCTGGAGCGCAGAGCCCGCATTCATCGCCGAGGATCTCCTGGATGCGGCGGACTGGATCCTCGAGCGCGAGGCGGGTCAATGCACATGACCCCCGCAGAGATCGAGCGACTTCTCGCCCTGGTGGACGGGTTCAGCCGCCAGAAGGTCGTCACCTTCGGCGACATGGTGCTGGACGAGTTCCTCTACGGTCGTATCGATCGCGTCTCCCGGGAAGCGCCGGTTCTCATCCTGGAGTACGAGCGCACGGATCAGGTCCCGGGCGGCGGCGGCAACGCCGCAGCCAATGCGGCCTCCCTGGGGGGCACCGTGTTCCCGGTGGGGCTGGTGGGCCAGGACCAGGCCGGTGGAACCCTGCGCACCTGGTTCGAGGAGCGACACATGAGCGTTTCCGGCCTGGTTGCCGATGCCTCGGTGGACACGCCCACCAAGACCCGGGTCCTGGCCGGCTCTTCGACCTCGGTGCAGCAGCAGGTGGTGCGTATTGACCGCAATCGCCACCGCAGTACCGGCGACTTCCCCCGGCTGGTGCAGCACCTTCAGGAGCAACTCAAGGGAGCCGACGTGTTGTTGGTCTCGGACTATGGCCACGGAACCGTCGACCCGGAGGCGCTCTGCCGGATTCGCAGCGAGTGTTGCCCCCCCGGGCTGGTCACGCTGGTGGACTCGCGCCGTCGGCTGCTCCGTTTTGCCGGAATGACCGCCGCCACACCCAACCTCGAGGAGGCGATGGGTGCGCTGGGGCGTGAGGTTCCGGATGAGGATGCTGCCGTGGCGGAGGCGGCGCAGGAACTGCGCAAGAAACTCCAGGTGGAGCACCTTGCCATCACCCGGGGAAGCCGTGGAATGACCATCCTCGGGCCGGATCTGCAGCCGACGCACCTGCCGGTCTTCGGAACGGATCAGGTGGCGGACGTGACCGGTGCCGGGGATACGGTCATCGCAGCGTTCTCCCTGGCCCTGGCAGCCGGAGCGGACACAAGGGAGGCGGCAACGCTGGCCAATATTGCGGCTGGCCTGGCAGTCCTCAAGCGCGGCACGGCAACGGTGAGCCAGGCCGCCCTGCGCAGCTCCGTGGAGGACCTGGCGTGTGGCCACTGATCCCGCCAAGGTGCTCAGCCTCGAGCAGGCCGCGCAACGTTGCCGGCGGGCGCGCGAGCAGGGTCAGCGCGTAGTGCTCGCCAACGGACTGTTCGACCTCCTGCACGTCGGCCATCTGCGTTACCTGGAGGCCGCACGGGCCCTGGGCGATCTATTGCTCGTGGCGGTCAACTCCGATCTCTCGGCATCGCGGCTGAAGGGCGACGGGCGTCCGCTGGTGCCCGCTGCGGAGCGGGTGGAGATACTCGGCGTACTGGCGTGCGTGGACGGGCTGGTGGTGTTCGAGGAGGATACGGTGGAAACGGTGTTGCGTACGCTGCGCCCTCACGTCCACGCCAAGGGAACCGACTACAGCGCCGCTACGGTTCCCGAGCGGAATGTAGCGGCAGAGATCGGGGCCGAGGTTGCCATCGTCGGCGACCCCAAGGACCACGCCACGAGGGATCTCATCGGCACCATCGTGCAGCGATGGGGAGTGCGCTAGTGCTAGAGGCCGAACGACACCAGACTTTCCGGCCGGGCCTCTAGCCGGCCTTCTTCACCGTCTTCTTCTTGGTGGTCTTCTTC
>CBDVAL010000212.1:0-5956 GCA_965371955.1 uncultured bacterium
GGGCAAGAAGTGCTTCGCGCTGCGCATCGCCTCCACCATGGCCCGGGATGAGAACTGGTTCGCCGAGCACATGCTGATCACGGGCGTGGAATCGCCCGAGGGTGAGAAGACCTACGTGGCCGCCGCCTTTCCCAGCGCCTGCGGCAAGACCAACTTCGCCATGCTGGTGCCGCCGGATTCCCTCCAGGACTGGAAGGTTTGGACCGTGGGCGACGACATCGCCTGGATCAAGCCGGACGAGAATGGTGTCCTGCACGCCATCAACCCCGAGGCCGGCTACTTCGGTGTGGCGCCGGGAACGTCCTACGAGACCAATCCCAATGCCATGGAGTCCCTGCGCGCCAACTCCATCTTCACCAACGTGGCCCTCACCGATGAAGGCGACGTGTGGTGGGAGGGCATGACCGAGACACCGCCCGGCCATCTCGTCGACTGGCTGGGCAAGGACTGGACTCCGGACTGCGGTCGCAACGCGGCGCACCCCAACGCACGCTTCACTGCGCCGGCGTCGCAGTGCCCTACCATCGACCCGGCCTGGGATGACCCCAAGGGCGTGCCCATCAGCGCATTCATCTTCGGCGGGCGGCGCGAGCACACCATCCCGCTGATCTACCAGGCGTTCAACTGGAACCACGGCGTGTACCTGGGCGCAACGGTGGGTTCCGAGACCACCGCGGCCGCCGCCGGCGAGGTGGGCAAGGTGCGCCGCGACCCCATGGCCATGCTGCCGTTCTGCGGCTATCACATGGGCGACTACTTCCGGCACTGGATCCAGATGGGCAAGCGCATTGCCGAGCCGCCGCAGATGTTCCACGTGAACTGGTTCCGCAAGGGCGACAAGGGCAAGTTCCTGTGGCCGGGCTTCGGCCAGAACATGCGCATCCTGAAGTGGATCGTCGGGCGCGTCCGCCGCAGGGCCGAGGCCGCGGAGTCATGCATCGGCTGGGTTCCGCGCCACAAGGACATCGACTGGAACGGCGCCGACTACAGCCCTGAGCAGTGGGACCGGGCCATGGAGATCGATGGCGAGGCCTGGAAACAGGAGGTGCTGCAGCACAACGAGCTGTTCCAGCTGCTCGGCGAGCACCTTCCCGAGGAGCTGCGGTTCGAGCGCGACGCGCTGGTCAGCCGGCTGTAGGCGTCGCCTCGGTGGCCGGCTCGGGAATGGGAGCCACCGGGTGGACCAGCCAGCGCGCGACGACCAGCAGGACACCCACGTTGAGGGCCACACAGGCCATGAAGTGCGCGCCGTATCCCAGGGCGGAGGCGCTGAAGCCGCTCAGCGTGGCGGCCAGGATGGGTCCCACCGCCGCCAGCGACTGCTGCAGGCTGAAGTCCGTGGCCGCAGTCTGACGGCAGCAGCGATCCATCATGTTCGTGTAGAGCGCCGCCGTGGCCATGCCGCCTGTGAAGGACACCATCACCGCCGCCAGGTAGATCGCCTTCTCTCCGCCCAGGCCGCCTGCAGGCAGGAGATAACCGCACAGGGCCACCGACTGGAGCAGGCCGAACACCACCAACGACGTCTTGCGACCCAGCCGTTGTATCAGCAGACCGCCGGCGGAGGCCCCGGCGAATGCCGCCAGGGAGCCGGCCACCCCGAGCAGCAGCCCGATCTGCGCCAGGGAGTAACCCAGGTCCACCAGCATGGGGTTGACCATGGTGACGGCCATCGCCTCGCCGGCCCGGAAGAGGATGAGGATCAGCAACCAGGGCCGGCTGCCGGAGCGCGTGAAGAAGCGGCCCAGGGCGCGGAAGTCGACGCTGTTGCCCGTCCCTCCATGTGGCGGCTCGCGGAAGCGCAGAGCCGGGAACAACGGTAGGGCAAGGAAGTTGGCCATGGCCATCAGCGCGATCGTCCAGCCGAATTTGCCGAACACCAGCAGCATCACCCCGCCGCCCAGGATCTGCCCCAGGTAGAAGCCTCCCACCTGGATTCCATTGCCGGGGCCGCGCTCCTCAAGCGAGAGGATGTGCACGGACAGGCCGTCGGTGGCGACATCCTGTGTGGCCGCCAGGACCATGAAGAGTGCGCCGGCGAGGATGAGGGGCCCCATGTGGAGGGCCGGATCCAGCAACGCAATGGCCACGACGCTCAGCACCGACAGGCCCTGCAACGGGAGAATCCACGAGCGGTAGTGCCCCCAGCGCTGCGAGCCGTAGCGATCCACGAACGGCGCCCACAGGAACTTGATGAGCCAGGGCAGCGCCAGCGCGCTGAGCAGTCCGACGTTCTGAAGCGAGGCGCCCCGGGCGCGCAGGATCGCCGGCAGGGCCACCGTGAAGAAACCCAGAGGGATCGCCTGCGAGACGTAGAGAGAGCCGATGAGGGTGAACCGCAGGCCGGGGTTGCTGTGCTGCCTCACCGACAACGGACTAGACCCACTCTCGGATGTACTTTTCCTTGGCCAGACGCCAGAACACCACGCCGAATGCGGTGAGGGGGATGGCCAGGATCATCCCCAGGATGCCGCTGAGGGCCGAGCCCCAGAAGAAGACCGCCACGATGATCGCCATGGGGTGGAGTCCGGTGCGATCTCCCATGATGCGCGGCGTCAGGACGTAACCCTCGATCAGCTGCACCAGCGTGAACACAACGAGCACGCCGCCCAGCGTGAACAGGCCGCCGTCCTGCTGGAAGTAGGCCAGCGGTAGGGCAATGCCCAGACCGATGATGCTGCCGAGATACGGGATGATGTTCAGCAGGCCGAGCAGCAAGCCGAGAACCAGGCCGAACTTGAGGCCCACCAGTGCGAACCCCAGGGCGAAGAGGATCCCCTGCAACAGGGCGATGAGCAACTGGCCGCGGAAGAACACCACGATGATGTTGACGAACTCGGTGGCCAGGAAGACGGCATCCTTGCGGGTGTCGGGTTTGAGAAACGGCAGGTAGTCGCCCAGGGCGTCCAGCTTGCGCTCCCGGGCCAGCAGGAAGAACACCAGGTAGACCGGCAGCACAGCCCAGCTGAACAACGTGCCGATGCCGCGCACCATCCCTGCGCCGGCGGACAGGGCCTTGCTGCCGACGAACTGAAGGCCCGCCAGGAGGGTGGCGATGTTGTCCTCCATGCCCTGGCGGATGCGCTGGCCGACGGGGTGGGTCTGGAAGAACTCCACCACCTCCGGCCATCTGCCCTGAGCCTTGGTACTGACCCGTTCCCACCATCCGGGCGCTGCCTGGATCATCTCGGAGATCTGCCCGGCGAGGAGGGCGCCGAAGAACCAGGCGAACAGCACCAGCGGGATGAGAGTGGACAGGAAGAAGGTCAGCAGCGCCAGGGGCGCCGGCAGGTGCAGGCGCCCCCGCAGAAGCTCGAAGTACGGCCGGCACACCAGCGCCACGATGCCGGCCACCGCCAGCGGCAGGAACACGTGCGAGAAACTGCGCAGGAACACCGCGGCCAGCCAGATCAGGCCGCCCACGGCAGCCACGATCACCAACACGGACAGGATGGTGACCGCCGTGGCGGCGAGGTCTCGTTGTTGCTTGGTCAGTTCCATGGCGTCCACAAAGGGCCGCCATTATCGCACGGCGCGCCTGCGAACACTACAGGCGGGCCTCCAGGCCGGGCCCCGGGTTCGGGAGTCGTATTACTGGACAGGAGGCCCCCGGGGCGATAGTTTGTTGCGCCATGTTGAGCATAGCCGACCTCGGGCAGCACTACGGCGCCCAGACCCTGTTCCGCGGCGCCTCCATCAACTTCACCTCGGGCAAATGTTACGGCGTGGTGGGCGCCAACGGATCGGGCAAGTCCACGCTCCTCAGGATCCTGGCCGGAGACGAGCAGCCCAGCTCCGGCTCCGTCTCCGTGCCGCGCAAGGCCCGCCTGGGGGTCCTGCAGCAGGATCACTTCCAGTACGAGAGCACCCCCATCCTGGATGTGGTGATGATGGGCCACACCGAGCTGTGGCAAGCCATGCAGGCCAAGGAGGCGCTGCTGGAGCGCGCCGACAAGCACTTCGACGCCGACCGCTACTCCGAGCTCGAGGATCGAATCCTGCAACACGACGGCTATTCCATGGAGGCCCGCGCCGCGGAGATCCTCGCGGGCCTCAACATCCAGGATGACGTGCACCGCGAGCCGCTATCGAGGCTCTCCGGTGGCTTCAAGCTGAGGGTGTTGCTGGCACAGACCCTGGCGGCAAGGCCGGACGCGTTGCTGCTGGACGAGCCCACCAACCATCTGGACATCCTGTCCATCCGCTGGCTGGAGAAGTTCCTGGAGTCGTTCCGAGGTCTGGTGATGGTGGTCTCCCACGATCATCGTTTCCTCAATAACATCTGTACGCACATCGTGGATCTGGACTACCAGCGCATCACGGTCTACAAGGGCAACTACAACGATTTCCAGAGGGCCAAGCAGTCCGACCGCGACCGCATGGAGAGCGAGATCGAGAAACGCGAGAAGGAGATCGCCGACCACAAGGTGTTCGTGCAGCGCTTCAAGGCCAAGCCCACCAAGGCCCGCCAGGCCAAGAGCAAGGCCAAACAGATCGAGCGCATCGTCATCGACGACCTGCCACGCAGCTCGCGCCGCTACCCGAAGTTCGTGTTCGAGCCGCGGCGATCCAGCGGCAAGCAGGTGGTGGAGATCTCCGGCCTCTCCAAGGCGTTCGGCGACAACCAGGTGCTGCAGGATGTGTCGCTGACCGTGCATCGCGGCGACCGGCTGGCCATCATCGGACCCAACGGCATCGGCAAGTCGACGCTGTTGAAGATCATGACAGGCAAGCTGGACGCCGACGCCGGCAGCACGGAGTGGGGCTACGAGACGCATCCCGGCTACTTCGCCCAGGATCATCGCGAGCTGCTGGGCGATTCCAGGGAAACCCTGCAGGGCTGGCTATGGAATCACTGCGCCGGCGAGACCATCGGCTACGTGCGCGGGCGGCTGGCCCGGATGCTGTTCACCAAGGACGAGGCGGACAAGCAGGTGGGGCACCTGTCCGGTGGCGAGTCAGCGCGGCTGATCTTCGCGCGCCTCAGCGTCACCGGCCCCAACGTCCTGGTCCTGGACGAGCCCACCAACCATCTGGACCTGGAGGGGATCGAGGCCCTGGCCGAGGGTCTCCTGGCCTACGAGGGCACGGTGATCTTCGTCTCGCACGATCGCTGGCTGGTCTCGCGTCTGGCCACGCGCGTGCTGGAGATCCGCCCGGACGGCATCCAGGACTTCGCCGGAAGTTACGACGAATACCTCACCGCGTGCGGCGACGACCACCTGGATGTGGAGGCCGCCATCCGCCGCGCCCGCCGGGAGAAGCGCGCCCCGAAGCCCGGATCCTGATCGGGACCACCCTGGCTACCGCTGGAAGTGCTGGTCATCCTGGTCAGCGCAAGAAATCTGTTCCCTGCCGCGTCCTGACAGGTCATAGAGGTCATACATCTGCATGGCGGCCCCCACTGCCATCCTCGTCCTGATCCGGGCCGGGAAGGCCGGAGGGAACCGCGAGAACCGAGGAGGAGAGGATCATACCCATGTCAAGAAGAACGCTGGCCGCAATCGTCACGTTGCTGTGCACCGGAATCGCCGGTCCCGGCGCCCTTGGAGGCCTCGCCGACGGCGTGGTCGACGGGGTGACGGCTTTCCCGATCTCGTACCAGGACGCCAATGGGCTGATGCTGCGAACATGCCTGGACACGAACGGAGGATGTGGACCGGCTGGCGAGATTCCGACCACGTTCCCGAACACGGTGGTCTACTGGATCGCCGAGGCGAGAATGCCCACCTACGGGGGCAAGGGTGGCAATCCGGACGCAACGCGTCCCGGTGGCCAGGCAACCGCCACTCTCACAATGATGCTGATGGGAACCTATACGCTGGATGCCGAGGGCGAGCCCGTTCCCGTTGCCGGCAATGAGATCGTCGTCCAGAGCCTGCAGTTCCGCATCGACAGCCTGCTCGAAGGAGAACTCTACACTGTCACGACACCGTTTGGAGTCTTCGACAACATC
>CBDVAL010000213.1:0-5941 GCA_965371955.1 uncultured bacterium
GTCTGGCGCTGGTCTATCGCGACGACCACCGTATCGCCGATGCCCGGCGTGAGCTGCAGATCATCATCACGGAATTCCCCGGCTCAGCCGAAGTCGCTGCGGCACAAGAAGCGCTGACAAACCTGTAGTCGCGACCGGGTCGCGCAACGCAAGTGCCTGTCGCAGGCCCGCGGAGTTTTTCCGCACGCTGCTAGAACAGGTCCCACTGCTCCCCGGCCGGTCCCTGTGCAGTGGGAGGCGGGATGGGAGCCGGCGTGAAGGCGGGCTGCGCGGGGGGTCGGAAAGGAACTCCGGCGTGTGCGGCACCCTCCTCACACCAGTCCACCAGATTGCACCAGCGGCACAGCGGCCCCACCCGTGCGGGAAACAGGCTTGAAGGCGCCATGGCCGCCGGGGGGACATGTGTCTGCTCCTGCCGGCTGCAGCGCACGAACACCCGCGCTGTGGGTGTGCTCAAGCTGCGCAGGTACTCCTGCACCACTGCCTCGATGCGCTTGATCTGCGCGTGGGCGCGGCGTCGCAACTCCGAGAGCGTCCCCGGTGGGCGCTGGGGCAACCGGTGTTCCACCCCCGAGCGCAGGAAGTGCCACACCATGCGGACGCGGCGATATTCGCGAAACAGAAAACGGGCCGCGGCCTCGTAGAAGCCCACCTGCTGGTCGGTCTCCAGGGATCGGGCGCTCTGCGGACGGCCGGTCTTGTAGTCATGCACCTCCAGAGTGCCGTCCGCCGCCAGATCCACGCGATCCATAAAGCCGCGCAGGTGATGGCGGGAGCCCGGTTCCACCGGCATGTGAAAGGACTGCTCCACTGACAGTGTGGTTCCCGCATCGAACGGATAGTGGCGGCCGTAGTAGCGCTCGAGACACTCCGCACCCAGGTTGCGGTAGTGATCCGCGCCCTGATCGCGCACGATGCGCACCTTCTCCGACCATTGGCTGTCCCAGCGCCCGTCGAAGCCCGCCACCACCTCGCGCAGGTCCGGCGCGGGATCGCCTCGGCAGATCCGGCGGTAGAGTTCCTCCAGCGTCTCGTGGACTCGCTTTCCCACGAACGCCTCCACGCCTTCCACTTCCGGGTGCACCTGCCACACGTATTGCCACAGAAACTTACGCGGGCACTGGGAGAAGGTCTTCAGGCGGGAATGCGAGTAGGTGGCCAAGGGGAGCCCTGGAACTGGAAACCGCAGCCGGGTCGCCGGCAACGCAGGTGGGCATCATAGCAGAAGGACTCCCGATCAGGCTCGCCGCAGGATGGGTCAGGCCACGCGGCTCTGCGCCTCCGGTTTCGACGGCACCTCTGCGGACAGCATCTTCACAGCCTGCTCGAGCCCCTCGGCCTGCTCGAGATAGGCCGCCACCTCGGCCAGGTCCAGGATCTCGCGTACCTTGGAGCGCGCTCCGGTGACGATGAACCGCCCTCCGCGCACAGTAACACGGCGCTGGCAGCGGATCAGCATGCCCAGCCCGGCGGCGTCCAGGTAATCCACGCCAGCCAGGTCCAGAATCACGCGAAGCCGACCCGATGCGAGGATGCGGCCCACCAGGTCCAGCAGATCCCGGTCCCCGTCCCCTAGGGTCAAATGCCCCTCGGGCATGACGATCCCGATGCCCTCTCGATGATGTACACGCAATCGTTTGCTCTTGCCTTGCACGGCTGACTCCCCGCCATCGTGCACCCCCCTGCGGTGACAATGGCTAACATGAACTACGAAGAGGAGAGAGAAAAAGTTCCAGGGTCAGCGGATGGAACGCGCCAGATAGTGGTTCGCCACGCGCAGCAGGGCCCGTCGCTGCTCCGGATCGGTGATCGAGGAGAAATCATCGTCGTGCAGTTGCGCCGCCGGACAGGACGTGGGCGGCTCCGGGGCCGCGGCCATGTCTTCCGGCGGCGGCTCCGCTCCCTCCCACGCGGAATTCCCGCGCGCCTTCGGTCCGTGTGGTGGCCGCCAGAAGCCGGGGGTGACCTCCAGGCGCAGTCGGCGCGGCGCATCGCTGCCCATCCCGTCGCGCACGCGAGCGAGGATCTGCGGCTCGAGCCGTTGCAACGAATCGTGGTAGGCCGGATTCAGGACTTCCACCGTCAGCAGCCCGTTGTCGAGCCTGGAGACCCTCGTCGAACGGCTCAGGCTATCGCCCACGGCGGCCCTCCAGGCGGCCATGGCGCGCAGGTGGCGCCCCTGCCGGGAACGGGGCAACAGCGTCCCGGCGGCGGCGGCGACCTCTTCCACCCGTCGAAAGCCGCTTTTTCCCCGCCTCAGCGCCATCCTTCCGGCTCCTTCGCCCTGCGTTCCATGAGGGTGTCGTGATACGGCAAGGATAGCGAAGACCCCGTCGGGGTGTCAAAGGACGATGCGGTTGTCAGGGTGGGAACCGTACTGGCATGATGCGCCGTGAATCCGGCGCATTCCCTGCGTCGACATGCCCGACGGCCAGGTGCTTTCATGTCCAAGGACAAGCCCGCACGAAACCCACGGCTGAGCCCTGCCGGTCTGCCCCCGGAGGAATCCTCGCGGCACCGGCATGTGCGCCGGGCCGGCGCCCCGGAGACTCCTGCCGAGGAGACTTGCCGTTTCATCTGTTCCCAGGGGGGCACCTCTCATTGCGGCCGGAGGCCGTACCTGAGCGGATTCTGCCGATTTCACCACCACTGTCTGGTCAACGGTGAGATCAGCCCGCTCGGCAAGATCCTGGACTCGGTGCAGGACCAGGCCCGGCGGCGCGAGATCAACTCCTACGGACAGGAACCGGCCCATCGGGAGCGGCTGGACGACGATCCCCTTACCGGCAGAGATCGTGGCTGACCGGCCGGGCCTCTAGCCTCCGGCCTCAGCGCTGGTAGCGGCTCACCGCCCTTGTGTGCTCGTCCAGGCTGCGCGAGAAATGGTGTCTTCCCGTGTTCATCGACACGAAGTACAGGTAGTCGGAGTCCGCCGGATGGAGTGTGGCCTGGATCGACTCCATGCCCGGACTGGCGATGGGACCCGGCGGCAGGCCACGATGCAGATAGGTATTGTACGGTGAGTCAAAGCGCAGTCCTTTCCGAGTAAGCCGTCCTTCGTACCGGCCGCTGCGCTGCAGGGCGTAGATCACCGTGGGATCGCATTGCAGCATCATTCCGCGGCGCAATCGGTTCTGGAACACCGCGGAGATCAGCGAGCGCTCATCCGGTAGCGATGTTTCGCGCTCGACCATCGATGCGAGGGTGATCACCTGGCGCACGGTCAGGCCCATAGCTCGGGCCCGCCGGCGCTCCCGCTCACCGAACTTGGCCACGAACCGTTTCACCATCTCCTGCAGGATCTCCTCCTCCGGAAGGAAGCGCGGGACGTGATAGGTGTCCGGGTAGAGGTAGCCCTCCAGGTCGCCCGCCTCCTCGTCCAGCCCCTGCAGCAAGTCCACCCGGCGCCAGGCTCGCTCGAATCCCTCGCGCGTTCCCAGTCCGCGGCTGACCAAGAGATCGAAGATCTGCTCGGCTCGCAGTCCCTCGGGAACCGTCACACGGTGAAGCAGGACATCACCGGCCACCAGGATGCGGTGCACCGCCATCGGGGTCAGCAGGCCTTCGAAGCGATACTCGCCGGCGTGCAGCGCTGCTGTTGAGCCGCTCACCCGCAGCAGCAGGTTGAAGAAGGTCCGGCTGCGGATGACACCGACTTCGTGAAGCGCGCCGGCCACACTATGAGCTCCAGCGCCCTGGGGAACGACCACGATCACGTGGCTGCCGGAATAACCCTTGTAGGCCCACATGGCGTACGTGGCCCAGGCGACCACGAGGACCAGGAGCGACGACAGCACCAGGACCAGCGTGCGTTTGCCCCGGCTCATGGACTAGCGCACCTCCGGAGAGCCCGAGAGCGAGGCGAGGAACGACTCCAGGATCAGCGCCGCGGCCACACGATCCACCACCCCATTGAGACGGCGCTGGTCCCGGCGGACCCCGGCGGAGATGAGGGTGCGCTCGGCCTGCACCGATGTGAGGCGTTCGTCCCAGCCCCGGACCGGCAGCCCGCTGGCGTCCTGCAGATCGTCGACCAGGCGCGCGGCGGCCGCGAACGAGGGTCCCTCACTGCCGTCCATGTTGTACGGAAGACCCACCACCATGGCCACCGCATCATGCTGCCGGGCGAGCACCACCAACGCCGCCACGTCCTTGCGCCGGCCAGCCGAGGAAAGCGTGGTCAGGGGCCGCGCGATGATACGATCCGGATCGCTCAAGGCCACGCCAATACGGCGGCTCCCCGGGTCCACTGCGAGGATCCGCCCGTGGGACGGGATGGAAGGAGACGAGGGCGACATTCGCTGCATTATGCGAACCGCGCCGGGAAGCTGTCAAGCGACGGGCTGGCATGATAGGATTCATCCTCTTGATCGCGGAGATCCATCGGCTGGGTGCTTCCTTGCATCGCGAGGTACGCCGGGCCGGAGGCGAACTGGACCCGGATCACGCCGCGCGCTTGCTGCTGCGCGCCCAGGGCACCATCGGTACTGCCGCCAGACAGGTGGTCCTCTCCCTGGCCAAGGCCGACGCCCGTCTGGATATCGACGATCGCGGCAACTTGATTCTGGCACGCGCCCCGGCCTTGGACCTCCCTCTCACCCGCGTCGAGTTCGTGGTGGTGGACGTGGAGACCACGGGCACCCGCGCGGGCGCGGCACGTCTCACCGAGGTCGGCGCCGTGCGCGTTCGCGACGGCCGTTGCCTGGAGACCTTCGCCCGACTGGTGGATCCCGGCCTGCCCGTGCCCTCTGCCATCACGCGCCTTACCGGGATCAGCGCTGCCATGCTGCAGGGCGCGCCACCGTTCGCGCGCATTGCTGTGGAATGGCTGGATTTCCTGGGCAACGGCGTGCTGGTGGCACACAACGCACCCTTCGATTGCAGTTTCCTCAACCACGAGTTGATTCGCTGTGGCGAGGTTCCGCCCCCCAATCCAGTGCTGTGCAGCGTGCGCCTGGCACGCCGCCTGCTGCCGCACCTGCGCTCGCACTGTCTCGATTCCCTGGCACGCCATCTCGGCCTGCAGTTTCGTCAGCGTCACCGGGCCCTTGGAGACGCCGAGGTGACCGCCCAGTTATTGCTGGTACTGCTGGAAAGAGCGTCCGCCCGGGGACTGACAACGCTGGGAGAACTTCAGAAATTGATGGGAAGTCCTGTGTCGACAACCCACGCGCGCTCGGAAGAGCGCACCCTGCTAGAGGCCCGGCCGGCGCCTTGAGCGCGGCCGGCGGCGACCGCGGCGCGGCGAACGATCCTCACCTTGTGGGTGGGGAAAGCCGTCCACTTCGGCGAGCTCCATGCTTGCACCGACGTGTTTCTCGATCTCGGCGAGCCGGTCCATCTGCCCCGGCTCGACAAAGGTGACCGCGTCGCCCTCCTTCTCCAGCCGTGCGGTCCGCCCGATGCGATGAACGTAGTCATCCGGCGTGTGCGGCAAGTCGAAGTTATAGACGTGGGTAATGTCGTCGATATCCAGCCCGCGGCTGGCCACGTCGGAAGCCACCAGGACGCGCAACGTGCCATCACGGAACATCGCCAGGGTGGCCTCCCGGTTGGCCTGGCTCAGCAGGCTGGAGATGGACCCGGATCGGATGCCGGCGCGCGACACCGCCCGGGATACCTCTGCGGTGGCCTCGCGCGTGGCGCAGAATACCAGGATGCGATCCGAACCGTCGCGCTTCAGCAGCCGCCGCAGCAGGTCCACCTTGTCCCCGCGCCGCACCATGAACGCACGCTGCCGGATACCCCGGGCGGTGGCCCGCTCCGGCTCGATCCGGACCTCTTCGGGATACATCATGAAATCCTTGGTGAGTGCGCGGATCTCGTCGGGAAAGGTGGCGGAGAACAGCATGGTCTGGCGGCGCAGCGGGCAGCGTCTCATGATGGACTGGATGTCCCGGATGAAACCCATGTCCAGCATGCGATCGGCCTCGTCCAGAAC
>CBDVAL010000214.1:0-5779 GCA_965371955.1 uncultured bacterium
ACCGGTGCCCAATCCGGAAGCCCGGAGGACAGGCCTTGTGCGGCCCTACTGTGGAAACGGAAGCTATCCACGCGCGCCAGCGGGTCCTGGAACTGGTAGGCCAGGAGCAGCACCAGCCACGCGGCGGCGAGGAAACCCGACAACGACCCGGCCCGCGCCGCGAGGGACGGTTCCCGCCCCTGGAATCTCCAGCGCCGTGACATCAGGACCACCACCACGAGCACCGGAAGCAACAGCAGGGCGGTGAACTTCGCCGCCACGGCCGCACCGACCCCGGCGCCGGCGACGCCCCAGCGCGCCGTGCCACCGGCAAGCAGTGCGCGCCAGACCAGGAAGAGAGCTGTGGTGAGGGCCAGGGTGGCTCCGACGTCCACCGTGGAGAGCCGGGCATGGGCCAGGAACGTCGGGCTGAGCGCCAGCAGGAAGGCCGCCGCGAGCCCACCGGCCGGGCCGTGGATGCGACGACCCCAGTGGTGGACCAGCAGCAACAGCAGCGCGCCCAGGACCACACCGGCCACGCGCGCAGCCCGCAGCAGGGTGAGATAGCGGCCGAGCCCGACGGGCCCGGCGTTGGCCGCCACGAACGTGTCGCCGTAGGTCCACGGGTCCCACCCGGCACCCAGGGTGGGAAGCCGCGGCACCGGCACCAGCGCCCCGGCGGCCAGCGCCGGCGCGCCCAGCAGGTAGCGCACCAGCGGTGGGTTCTTGCCGTAGAGATCCAGCGTGCCGTGCTGCAGCGCCGCGCACGCCGCAGGAAGGTGTGCGTACTCATCTACGGTGACGCTCTTGTTCCACAGGCTGGTGACAGCGAGGAGGAAGTAGAGCAGCAGCAGCGCCGCCACGGGTCCGTTTTTCTGCACCTGGCCACGGGGCATGAAGCGAGTCTCCGGCTCCGAAATGCGGACGGCGAAGTATAGCCGGGATCGCCATGGAAGGGCAGGCACGCGGGCCTGTGCTAGACTCGACGGGCTTGTAGCCACTTCCAGAAAACCGAGTCATGAACCGAGCCACCTCCGCCGCCACACCGATGTTCCAGCAGTACCACCGCGCCAAGGCGGAGCACCGCGACGCCATCCTCATGTTCCGCATGGGCGACTTCTACGAGATGTTCTTCGAGGATGCCGTCCTGGCCTCGCCGATCCTGGAGATCACCCTCACCTCACGCGGCCAGAGTGGCGGAGAGCCAGTGCCCATGTGCGGCGTGCCGGTGCACGCGGTGGACGGCTACATCGCCCGACTTGTGGAGTCCGGTCGCACGGTGGCCATCTGCGAGCAGGTCGAGGACGCACGCAAGGCCAAGGGCCTGGTGCGGCGCGAGGTGGTGCGGGTGATCACACCCGGCACGCTCACCGACCCGCAGTTCCTGGACGCCAAGGATCACCGCTATCTGGCCTGCTTCTGGGTGGACCCGCAGGGCATCGGAGCGGCGTATCTGGACCTGTCCACCGGCGACTTCCAGGTGGCCGAGATCGACGGGGCACGACGCTGGGAGACGCTGGAGCATCAGCTGGCGTCCTTCTCCCCTCGGGAGATCCTGGTCCCCGAGGAGAGCGAGCGCCGCCAGTGGTTCCAGGATCACGCGGAGCAGGCGGCGGTGCGCGCGCATGCGGGTTGGGCGTTTGAACCGGAGACGGCGCGCCGGGCCCTGCTCGACCAGATGCAGACGGCCTCGCTGGAGGGCTTCGGCCTGGGCGACTGCCCGAGGGCGGTGCGCGCCGGCGGCGCGCTGCTGCACTTCTTGCGGGCGACCCAGAAGGACGACCTGGCGCACATCAACCGCGTGTCGCTGCACCAGGAGAGCGAACACATGCTCCTGGATGCGGCCACACTGCGCAGCCTGGAACTGGTGCGCTCCGCCACCGGTGGCGGCAGGACCGGATCCTTGCTGGGTGTGTTGGACCGCACGCGCACCGGGATGGGGGGCCGGCTGTTGAAGAGCTGGCTGCTGCGGCCGTTGCGCCGGCTGGAACCTATCCGCGCGCGCCATGGCGCCGTGGGCGAACTGCTGGAACGCGAGGTCGAGCGCGACGCCATCCACGAGGCTCTATCAGGTGTTCTGGATCTCCAGCGCCTGCTCTGCCGCGCCACCATGGGCACCGCCCACCCGCGCGATCTCGCCGGGCTGCGCGACTCCTTCCGCCACCTGCCGGCGCTGCGACAGATCCTGGAGAAGCTGTCGGCTCCCCTCGCCCGGCAACTGTGGGCGGACCTCGACCCCCTGACGGACCTTTCCGAACTGCTGGGCGACGCGCTGGCCGAGAGCCCGCCGGTGGTGCTGCGTGAAGGCGGCATCCTGCGCGACGGCTACCATGCCGAGGTGGACGAGCTACGCGTCCTTGCCCGGGACGCGCGGGCGTTCCTCACCGATCTCGAGGCCCGGGAGCGCCGGCGCACCGGCGTCGCCTCCTTGAAGGTGCGCTACAACAAGGTCTTCGGCTACTACATCGAGGTGTCCAGGGCCAACCTGGCTGCTGTGCCGGACGACTTCGTGCGCAAGCAGACCCTCACCAACGCCGAGCGTTTCATCACACCGGAACTCAAGGAGGCCGAGGCGAAGATCCTCACGGCCAAGGACCGGCTGGTGGAGCTCGAGCACGATCTGTTCCTGGAGTTACGCACCCAGGTGGCCGGGGCGGCAGGACGGATCCGTAGCGCCGCGGACGTGGTGGCGCAGGTGGACGCCCTGGCGTCGCTGGCCGAGACGGCAGCGCGGCTGGACTACCGCCGGCCGGAGATGCAGCAGGAGCGACGGCTGGAGATCCGCGACGGGCGCCATCCTGTGGTGGAGGTTCTCGGCGGCCAGGAGCGTTTCGTGCCCAACGACACGGTCCTGGACTCCCGGCAGCGTCAGATCCTCATCCTCACCGGGCCCAACATGGGCGGCAAGTCGACGTTCCTGCGACAGACCGCCCTGTCGTGCATCCTGGCGCAGTGCGGCTCCTTCGTCCCCGCGCGCCGGGCCCTCCTTCCGCTGCTGGACCGGGTGTTCAGCCGGGTGGGTGCATCGGACAACCTGGCCGGCGGACAATCCACGTTCATGGTGGAGATGCAGGAGACCGCCAACATCCTGCACAATGCCACCGACGACTCGCTGGTGATCCTCGACGAGATCGGACGGGGGACCTCCACCTTCGACGGCCTGTCGCTGGCCTGGGCGGTGGTGGAGCATCTGCACCAGGGCGATGGCGGCCATCCGCTGACGCTGTTCGCCACCCATTATCACGAGCTCACCGAGCTGGACGTGACCCTGCCGCGCGTCTTCAATCAGAACATCACCGTGCGCGAGTGGCAGGACAATATCATTTTTCTGCGCCAGGTGGTGGATGGGGCCGCCGATCAATCCTACGGGATCCAGGTAGCGCGCCTGGCGGGTGTTCCCGACGCGGTGATCCGGCGGGCACGCGAGGTGCTGGAGAACCTGGAGGTGGGCGAGTTCACCCGGGAGGGACTGCCCCGGCTGGCCCGCTCCCACACCCTGGGACTCGCCGAACCCGACCCCCAGATGAGCCTGTTCGTCCCCAAGGACCCTGTGCTGGAGAACCTGCGCGCCCGGCTGCAGGAACTGGACACCGACCGCCTCACCCCCATGGAGGCCATGCGCATCCTGGCGGAGCTACGCTCGCAGCTTGACTAGAGGCCCGGCTGCGCGGACTGCTTCGCCGGCGCCGGCTTCGCGTTCGTATCACGCCGAACGATCTTGAGGAAACCGGTGGTCATGTCGAGAGGGACCGACACCGTCTCCGGCTTCCCCACCACCTGCGCCTCCACCCGCAGGTAGCCGGGCCAGCGGCCTTGGCGCAGTTGATCGTTGATGACCTCGCTCAGATGGATGTCGGTCACCGCCACGCGGCGGATGGTGGCATGCTGGAACTTCTTCACGGTGAAGACGCGCTGGAAGAACAGGGATTCCTGCAGCCCCTCGGCGCCCGGGAAGATCTCGTCCTCCGCGGGTAGCGCGGAGAGCGATCCCACGCCCAGATAGAGCGACACTTTCACCTGAATCTCGTGTATCTGCTGGCCGGTGGAATTCACCGCCATCACGTGGGCGTCCACCACCGGCAAGGCGCCGGGCACCCAGCTCAGTGTCTCCAGATCACCGAAGTTCACCGCCAGAATGTTCTTGTCCTCGCTGGTGGGAAAGGCACTGAAGAACGCCACCCCCGCCAGATACACCCCCCGCCCTTCGAGGAGGACACGGTGCACGCCGGCGCCGGCCAGCGGCGACAGGAGCAACGAGGCCAACAGGAAAAGCGCCACGGTGATCTGTCGCCTGGTCTTCATCGGAACGGTTGCCATCGTTTACTCTCCTGCGCCGCGCGCGCGCTCCTCGGCCAGGGCAAAGCGGTTCTTGCCTCCACGCTTGGCTCGATAGAGCGCCCTGTCCGCGGCGCCGATGAGGGACGTGAGATCCGAGGCAAGCGCCGGGAAGGTCGCGACGCCGAGACTCACCGTCACGGGGACGGGGTGCTCGTCGTCCAGAAACTTGCTCCCGGCAATGCGTTCGCGCACGTTCTCCGCCACCACCTGAGCTCCCTGCGGGTCGGTCTCCGGGAGCGCCAGGATGAATTCTTCGCCTCCGTAGCGCCCGCACACGTCGAACTGCCGCACTGAACTCTTGAGGATAGCACCGATCTGCCGCAATATCTCGTCACCGGCCTGGTGGCCGTACTGATCGTTGAGCCGTTTGAAGTCGTCGATGTCCAGCATGACGACTGACAGGGGACAGGTGTTACGCTGCGCGAACTCCAGCTCGTCCGCCAGTCTCAGGTCCAGGTAACGCCGGGAGGCAAGCCCGGTGAGATTGTCGGTGGAGGCTTGCCGGTAGAGCACATCGTTGGAGACGGCATTGGCGACGTGATCGGCGAACACCTGCAACACCAGCTGGTCATCCTCGGTGAACTCGCGCATTCGGTCATGGTTCTCGAGATAGAGCACCCCCAGCACCCTGGTGAACGGCACCGAATAGGCGGAGCGACGGCGTTCGTTGAGCAGGCGCTTCTCGCGCAGCACCTGCCGCACCGGGACGGCCACAGCCGCGAACACGCCCTGCCCTGAGCTTGCCGAACGGGACACGTGGGTTTGTCCCGCCCCCTCCTCGAGAACCGCTTGCACCAGGGAACCGCCCAACGTACGTGGGCTACGCTGGAGCAGGTCGCCACGCACGCCATCGGCGTAGCGCATGCGCGCCACACCGTCGTCGTCGGCGAGAACAAGGGCTGCCCCTTGGCCACCAAGCGCCTCCCTGGCGGTATCCGTTACCTGCCCCAGCACGGCGTCCAGATCCCCGGGAGCCGCCACCGCCCGACTGACCCGGTCGATGAGCTCCACCTGCTTGCGTTTCTCGGTCATCTGCTCGTAGAGGAAGCGTGCGTTGAGGGAGATGGCCAGCTGGCCGGCGGCCATCTCCACCAGTCGCTCCTCCCGGGGCTGGAAGGAAGCCGCCCCGTCGGTGCGGTCCAGGTAGAGAACGCCCACCATGTGGTTTTCGGCCATCAGGGGGACGCAGACGCACGGCGGTCCGGCCGCATCGTCCACGCTGCGCGACACGGAATGGCCCGCCCGGCGCACCAGCGACATGACCTCCAGCACGTCATCGGGAGGGCGGCGTTCGGTGGTGCCGCCCTGAGCGCTGCGTCCGAAGCAATAGCGGGTGGAACCCTGTTCGCTGAGGAGTATCAGGAACCCGCGCGACGCGTCGGCGAACTCAAGAGCCATGGAAAGGGCCAGTTCGGCAATGGCGTCGGCCTGGGTGAGCGTATTGAAGCTGCTGCGAGGCCCC
>CBDVAL010000215.1:0-5778 GCA_965371955.1 uncultured bacterium
ATGTCGTGCTTGGGGCAGTAGAAGGGGCCCTCGTCCTCGTCACCCTCCTGGAGGCGCATGGTGGTGTCACCTTCGGGGCAACGCAGCGTGGTGGTGTCGGCGCGCAGCACGATGCGGCGGACATGCGAGTCTCCGTCGCCGTCGCGCGTCACGAAGACGCGGACATCGCCGTCATCCCTGCTCACCCAGGTGTGGCCCTCGCCGTGGGTGGAGACCATGATGTTCACCTGCTCGCCGTCCTCGTCGGAGAAGACGAGCTCATGGTCGGCGTCATGCTCGCGGTCGCCGAATGCCATCACCGTGACCTGCTTCTCCATGTGACCAGATCCCTCGCCTCCCTTGGTCACCACCAGCTTCACGGCGTCGTCGTCGCCGGAGAGGATCACGAAGCAGTTGTCCTTCGCGGCATCGCACGTGAAGTCGCTCACCATCTCGGTGTCGCCCACAGCGATGGTGATGAGGTTGCCCTCGCGCACCGCGGTGATCTGATGATCGCCCTGGCCGAAGGTGCGGGTCTCACCGTCCGCGAGATCGGAGAGGTCGATCTTCTCTCCATCAATTATCATGTGCCGCGCGTGGTCGCCGCCGCCATGCGACGAGGCGGGAGATACCGCCAGTAGCACAGCCACCGCCAGCGCACCGAGAATCCAAGCCGTCTTTCGCATCATTCGGTCATCTCCTGCGGACCGTCGCCTACCCGGCCTCGCCCACTCCGGGACAGTCCCCGGCACTGATAGTGTTAGCAGGAAGCGTACCATTCCATGGGCCGCGGAAAACAGCGCATCCCGTTGATTCCCGTGGGCCATGCCCGTTCGGGGGAGCCCCCAGGTCGCCCCAAATGCGGTGTGCCGGGACGATCTGCGGCAGCCATCCCGCGCTTTCCTGCCGTGGGGCGCGCCTGAGCGCCCCCTGCAAGGCCTTGCGGGCGTGGCACGCAGGATGCATCACGGAGAGTCCGCAGCCGGCCGAAGCCCGGAAGAAGCCATGAAACCGCTTCCAAGGAGAATGAACATGTCATCGAGACCTGCACGGTTCCACATCCTGGCCCTGGCGATGCTGCTCCTGCCCGCCGCGGCGGAGGCGCAGACCCAGCAACGGAGGCATGCGCTGCGGGAGACAGCGCTGGACTACACCTTCGCCTCGGGAACCCGCGAGGTGACCATCCCGTTCGAGCTGGCCCACAACCACATCGTCATCCCGGTGTCCGTGAACGGTTCGGAGACCTTCCGCGTCATCCTCGACACCGGGATGCCCGTCGGCGGGATCTTCCTCTACGGCACCGAGCGCGTGCAGGAGCTCGACTTGTCCTACGGCGACATGCGCGTCCAGATCGGCGGTGCGGGCGGCGACGGCAAGCCCCGGACCGCGCAGCTCGCCCAGGGCCTGACGCTGCGGGTGGGCGACCTGGAGATGCGCGACAGCAACGCCATCGTCACTCCCCCGGTGGAGCATTTCACCGCCGACCATGACGGCGTCATCGGCGCAGTGCTGTTCGAGAACTTCATCGTCCAGATCGACTACGAGAAGATGCGCATCCAGATCCGTGAACCCGAGGGCTTCCTCCCTCCGCAGGGGGCATCGGAGATCCCGCTGGCCATCCGCGGCCGGATGCCGTTCGTGAAGGCCACCGTGTCGGTGAACAAGGGACAGCCCATCCCGGTGGAGATGGTCCTCGACCTGGGGGCATCTCATGCCCTCTCCCTGAAGCAGGACTCGGAGAAGGGGCTGGTTCCGCCGCCGGGCGCGCTGGAGACGGTCATCGGCCGCGGACTCACCGGACGCGTCACCGGGCAACTTGCACGCATCGACTCTCTGCAGCTGGGGGATCAGGAACTGCGCAACGTCCTGGTCAGCTTCCCCGAGAGCCGCTTCCTGCCGGTCATCTCGATGAACTCGCGCAACGGGAACCTGGGCAACGGCACCATGAAACGCTTCCACGTGACGTTCGACTACGGCAATGAACGCCTGTTCCTCGAGCCCAACGACAGCTTCAAGGAACCGTTCGAGCACAACATGAGCGGCATCCGGCTGCGCGAGGATCGTGATCGTCCGTTCTGGATCGAGGAACTGCTGCCGGGCTCGCCGGGCCTGGATGCGGGTCTGCAGGTGGATGACGTCCTCGTGGACGTCAACGGCAGGGCCGTGGAGGAGATGGGTCTGGAGGAGCTCAAGGAGCTGTTCAAACGCGAGGGCGAGGAAGTGAGCCTGATCTTCCAGCGCGGCAGTGAGCGCATCAAGGTGACGATCAAGCTGCGCCGGCTGGTCTAGCAGTAGAGGCCGGGTCAGGCCTTTGGCATGAGCTTCGCCAGGATCCTGGCCTCCTCCGCGGGCACGCTGACGGGCCCCTCTCCCAGCTCGAAGACGCGGGCCATGCCGGTCCGGTACAGGCATACCAGGATCAGCACGGAGAATAGCACGCTGCCCGGAAAGATGAACAGGCCCAGGACCGCCAGGACGGTGGCATGTGTGCGCGCCCACGATCGGAGTCGCAACAGGCCGACGGCTGTGATGATGTGCCAGATGGCTACACACCAGGCAAAGAAAGCCCACAGCCCGCGGGCGAAGGATAGGGCGGAATCATGTACCTGCACGAAGGGTAGCCGCTTCACGATCCAGACGACACTGGGAACGGAGAACAGGAAGCCTGCCAGCAGGAAGAAGTACACCGCCACCCAGACCACGCTCTTCGGCCGGCGCAGGTGCACGGTGCGCGTGCCGCTGTCCGCCGGCGTGGAGTCCGCCGGCGCGCTCCTCGACACGGGCGGCGGCGCGACTGCCGCGGCGGCGGAGTGTGACACGGGTGGAGTCACGGCGTCCGTATCGCCCGTGATCAGTTCCACCTCGCTCTTGATCTCGCTGGCATTCTGGTAACGCAGCTCCGGTTCCTTCTCCAACGTGCGCAGCACCACGTCATCCAGGCGCACATCCACCTGCACCTTGCGCGACGGTGGCGGAAACCGGCCCAGCGGCAACTCGCCGGTGAGCATCTCGTAGAACACCACACCCAGCGAGAAGAGGTCGGCACGGTGATCCACCTCGGCGGGCCTCTCGATCTGCTCCGGCGCCATGTAGGTCGGCGTTCCCATGACCTCACCGGGAACGGTCAGCGTGATGTCCCAGTCTCCCGGGGCCAGCATCTTGGCCAGGCCGAAGTCGGCGATCTTCACGCGACCTTTCTGGTCCAGCAGAATGTTCTCGGGCTTGATGTCGCGATGCACCACTCCCTCGTCATGGGCGTACTGCAGCGCGTCGCACAACTGCGGGACAATCGCAAGGACTTCCTTGGTGGACAGCTTTCCGGCCCGCAGGATCTCGCGCAGGTTGGCCCCGTCCACGTACTCCATGACGAAGTAGAACAGCCCGTCGGCATCGCCGAAGTCGTGGATCGCCACTATGCTGGGGTGGCTGAGCCGCGCCAGCGTGCGGGCCTCCCGGGCAAAGCGGTCCGCGAACGCCGGGCCGCGGGCCGACTCGCTGGACAGGATCTTCAGCGCCACCTGCCGGTCGAGCTTCTTCTGGCGCGCCTTGTAGACCGCACCCATGCCCCCCTGCCCCAGCAGGGACAGGATTTCCAGGTGCTGGAAGTGAGGCGCCAGTTCCTCCGCCGTGGGCGGCACAAAGCGCGACCCTGCGCCGCTACGCGTGGGCGACTGGCTGGGCAGGGCCTGCCGGATGAGGCACTGCGGACACAGGTCACCCCCGGGCGCATCGGCGGGGATGGCCTTGCCGCACTGGGGACAGGCTGTCTCTTCGGTCATGCCATCGTTCTCCGGACGGCGTCGTCCCTTGCAACGGGAACCCGGGCAGAAGGTTACGCGGTGTCCAGTGCTGCCAGCAGGTAGCGCACCTCGGCCTCCACTTCCTCGTCACTGTCCACCGTGCGCGCGATCTCCTCGAGGAGTAGTTCGCGAAAGCGCTGCCGCAACCGGTGCACCACCACCTTCACCGTCACCTCGTTCATCTCCAGATCCCGGGCCACCTGGGCGTACGATGCCCCGCCGGCACCACCGGGCAGGTAGGCCTTGAGCCGCGCGAACAGCCGCTCCTTGCGCGGACTCACATGCTCCTCACCCAGCCGATCCACGGTGTGCTGCAGGACCGTGAGGGCCCAGCGGCGCTCGAACAACTTGTCCGGGGTCTGTGAGTGCGAGGGCTCCAGCGTGTACATTCCTTCCGCCGTCTCCACATCAATGGAGATGGGCGTCTGCCCGCCACCGCGCTTCAAGGCCCGGGCCCGGTCGCGCTCGTCGGCGATGAAGTTCTTGAAGGAGGTGAGCAGGAACGAGCGGAAGCGGCCCTTGCGTGGATCCGCCTGGCGCAGCGAGTCCTTCTGCAGCAGCCGGGTAAAGAACTCCTGTGTCAGGTCCTGCGCCTCCTCCGGTCGCGTGCCGGTGCGGCGAGCGAAGGCGTAGAGCGGGTACCAGTAGACCTCGCACAGTGTGGAGAGCGCGTCCTGCCAGCCTGCCTCGGCCCGGTTCCCCGCCGCCAGGATGACGCTCCAGCGCGTGGTAGCGAACCGGCCCCGGGTTGCCGCAGGCCCCTTCTCCTTGGTTTCGTCCGACATTCCACCAACCTCATGGATAATGGCGAGAGTATGAGGGCTCCCCTCCGACACTGTCAATGTTTGGGGTTTGACGCTGAAACGGGCATTCTGCTAACCTGCCGACGTGCTTCACTTCAACGAATCATCGCTTCGCGCTCGAGCAATCGTAGCCGGGCACGCCGTCACCTTGCTCCTGGCAGCACTGGTCGGTTCGCTCCAACCCGCACACGCCGTACAGAAGAGCAAGGAAAAGATGTACGGCAAAGTCCAGGACAACACGGCCCTGGTCTACTTTCTCCGCTCCCCTGACTGGGGACGCGGCGTGGAGAGTTTTCTCTACCTGTTCGCGGACGACAAATTTCTCGGCCTCCTCTCCAAGAACTCGTACACGTTCGTTCAGCTGAATCCCGGCGTGCACTACCTCTGGCACAGCGCGGCCGTTCGCGAGAAGGCCCACGCCGATCTGTCCTCCACCCGCGAACTCGAACTGAAAGCCGGGACCGAGACCTTCGTGATCATGAACTATCGCGTCCCACCTCACGTGTTCTTTGCCGTCTTGGGGAAGGAACAGGGTGCTGTGCTGCTCAAGAAAGCCCGCGTCCATACCACGCCCGAGGAGGCGGACATCGCCGAGGCCAACGCCATGATCGAAGAGCGGCTGGTCTGGCTTCAAGAGATGAAGGAACGCATCGACATCCCCGACGACGTGGTGCGCACCGTACCGGACCAGGTGCGCCAGCAACTACTGTGCGACGCGCACAAGATCTTCGTCGAACAGACGAAGATCGCGGAGACCGGCAAGGGAGGCCGCCTCTCCGATGCGGATAGTTTCGAAAAGACAATACGCAAGCGTCTCGAGCGATTCCGCTATGAGACCGTCACCCAGCGCGACCAGGCGGACCTGGTCCTGGCCAGCACGGTCGACAAGGTACGCATGGAAACGCGCGGCAGCGGCTTCAAGTACATCAGGACCGCTCGGGTGGTCCTGTCGACCCTGGACGAACGGGAACTATGGAACATGGAGGTGGATAACGCCAAGGTGAGCGTGACCAGCAACATGTTCAACACCTGGACCCAGCTGGCCCGCAGAATCGTTGTCGAGATGCGCAACGGGTGCAAACCACCCAAGGAATAGTTGCTACGAGCCCTTCTTCACGGCCCTCACCTCGTTGCCCTTCCCCACGTACTGCAGCGAATCGAAGCACAGACTGCGGGCCACGGCGATTCCGCGCCCG
>CBDVAL010000216.1:0-5778 GCA_965371955.1 uncultured bacterium
TCGATGAGGGTGGCGGCTGCCATGGTGATATCGTCGCCCTTGAGCCGGTCGCCCTTGAAGTTCACCGCCAGAATGGGGAGCGTGCGGCCCTCGAACGGCACCTTCAGGCGGCGCTGTCCGGTCTGCTCCGGCTCGGTGGGAATGTTCGGGGCCTCGTAGCCCGGCTTCCAGTCACCGTAGTGCTGCTTGATCAGCTTCAGCGTCTGGTCCTTGTCGAAATCACCCACCACCATGATCACGACGTTCTCCGGCCTGTAGAAGCGATCGAAGAAGGTCTTGGAGTACTGGAACTGCTCCGGCATCCTCTTGATGTCTTCCTCGAAGCCGATGGTGGTGTGCTTGTAGGTGTGGTTATCGAACGCGACGTTGGCGGTTGCCTCGAACAGCGTGAAGAATGGGCTCGTCCGGTTCTTGCGGAACTCACCGTAGACAGCGCCCGCCTCGGTCTTGAAGTCCCCCTCGCTGTACTGGAGGTTCTGGAAGCGATCGCTCTCGATGTCGATGACCTTGGGAAGATCGACGTTGGTGACGTTGAGGTAGTAGCAGGTCAGGTCATCGCTGGTGAACGCGTTGGCGTCGGCCCCCATGGAGGTGACGATGTCGTCATACACCGAGCCGGGGTACTTCTCGCTTCCCCGGAACATCATGTGCTCGAAGAAGTGAGCGAAGCCGGTGACGCCGTTCTCCACCTCGTCACGGCTGCCGGTGCGCACGATGGACCAGTAGGTCACCACGCCCTCGGACGGCATGGGGATCAGCAGCACCTTGAGCTGATTCTCCAGGACCGTGCGATGGACCTCGTAGGGAAACACTTCGGCAACGGCTGGGCTTGCAAGTAGCGTCATGATGAGAGCACCTAGCAGACTGAGGGTTACGCGTTTCATGGGTGGATGAACTCCTCCGGAATGGGCCGGACCTCTCTGGCCACAAGGGATTGCCGTGGAACCCACCTATACTAAAGATTCCGTCGCCGGAAGTCACCCGCCCGGAGGTCCCTGAAAACAGCCACCCAGAGGTGGTTTTCAGCGAGTCGCCCAGCGGTTGGAGTGCAGGTCTGGCCATTCGCACCCTGCTAGACTACACGGACGGTAGAGTTCGCCCGCCGCGGACGCGCCACCGGAACCGCCACAGCCGATGAAAAAGACCACCACCGCTACCGTCAAGAAGCGCAAGATCGACCTGTCGAACCTCAACAAGGTCCTGTTCCCCGACGACAACATTATCAAGGCGGAGCTCATCGAGTACTACCTCAAGGTGGCACCCACCATCCTTCGCCATGTGAAGGGCCGGCCGCTGTCACTGGTGCGCTACCCCGACGGCATCACCGGCGAGACCTTCTTCCAGAAGAACCGACCGGACTGGGCCCCGGACTGGCTGGAGCACGTGGCGCTGGGCGACGAGCGCAAGAAGATCGACTACATCCTGGCCACCGAGGATGCCTCGCTGGTGTGGCTGGCGAACCTGGCCTGCATCGAGCTGCACCAGATGCACTGCCGCGCACCGCGCTTCCGCCGGCCCGACTACATCGTCTTCGATCTGGACCCGCCGGAGGATTTCGGCTTCCCGAACGTGGTGCAGATCGCCCTGGAGCTGCGCGAGCACCTGGAGCGGCTGGGTTACCACCCGTTCGCCAAGACCAGCGGCGCCAAGGGCGTGCACGTGGTGGTGCCCATCGAATCAGGCCCGGATTTCGGGGTGGGGTTCGAGGCGGCCCGCGATGCCGCGCAGCCGTTCGTGCGTGCGCATAGCGGGTCCACCACGCTGCATATCAAGAAGGAGGCGCGCAAGGGCAAGTTGCTGCTGGACATCTACCGCAACCGGCCGACGCAGACCATCGTGTCGCCGTACAGCGTGCGCGGCCGGCCCGGCGCCCCTGTATCCATGCCGCTCCCCTGGGACGAGCTGGCCACGCTGAAGGATCCGCGCGTCTTCGGCCTGAGCGCCGCGCTGGAGCACCTCATCGAGCAGGGGGACGCCTGGGAGGGCATGGATGCCTACGCCGTCCCCATCCACACCGAGCGCAGGAGCGCGCCGCGCCCGCGCAAGCCCGCCCGCAAGCGTCCGAAGATCGATGCCGACTCGCAGACGCTGGGCGACTACGACCGCAAACGCACGTTCTCCCGCACGCCGGAGCCCGCCGCAGCGCCCGAGCCCGGGGTGGGTACCGCCTTCGTCCTGCACCGCCACCACGCCTCGCGCCTGCACTACGACCTGCGCCTGGAGGAGGACGGCGTCCTCAAGTCGTTCGCCGTGCCGCGCGGCTTGCCGCCCCGTCCGGGGATCAAGCGCATGGCGGTGAACACCGAGGACCACCCCATGAAGTACCTCACCTTCGAGGGCGTCATCCCCAAGGGCGAGTACGGCGCCGGCCCCATGTGGGTGTTCGCCACCGGCACCTACGAGGTGACCAAGAAGCGGCGCAAGGACAGCTTCTACTTCCGCCTGCGCAGCCCGCAGATCAGCGCCGAGTACCGCCTGATCCACACCCGCGACCGTGACTGGCTGCTGGAACGTGTGGACCCGGTGAGCACCGACTGGCTGCAGGACCCGGTGGAACCCATGCTGGCCGAGAGCCGCACCGAGGTGCCGGCCTCGGCGAACTACCTGCACGAGGTGAAGTGGGACGGCATCCGCGCCATGGTGTCGCTGGACGACGGCGAGCTGCGGCTGCGCAGCCGCAGCCAGCGGGACATCACCAGGCATTTCCCCGAGCTGGTGGAGGCGGCCGGTGCATTCCGTGCAGGCTCCGGGCTATTCGACGCCGAGATCGTCTGTCTCGATGAAGACGGCCGCCCGGTGTTCCAGGATGTCATCCGGCGTATCCAGCAATCGAGCGAGTCCGGCATCGCCCGGGGTGCCTCGCGGCATCCGGCGGTGTGTTACCTCTTTGACTGTCTCTACCTGGACGGCCGGCCTCTGGTGAACGACCCGCTGGAGCTGCGACGCGAGTGGATGGAGGACGCGGTGAAGCCCGGCTCCACGTTCCGGGTGAGCGAGGCGGTGGCCGACGGTGCCGAGCTGTTCGAGGCCACCTCGGCCATGGGGCTGGAGGGGATCGTCGCCAAGCAACTCGGCAGCATCTATCTCCCCGGCAGGCGCAGCCCACAATGGCTGAAGATCAAGGCGCGCCACACCATCGAGTGTGTCATCACGGGATACACCCGGGGCAAGGGCGACCGCTCGGCCTGGTTCGGCGCGCTGCAACTGGCCTGCTACGACGGCAAGGCTCTGCACCACGTGGGCAAGGTGGGTACGGGGTTCAACGATCGCCTGCTGGCGTCGATCAGCGCGCAGCTCAAGAAGAGGAAGCCTGCCGCAAAGCGGCCGGTGGACCGCAAGCCACCGGATGACGCCGAGACCGTATGGCTGGCGCCCAGGCTGGTGTGCGAGGTGCAGTACGCCTCGTTCACCAGGACCGGGACGCTGCGGGAGCCGGTATTCCTTCGTATGCGGCCGGATCGCGAGCCCGAGGACTGCCGGGTGGACACCTGAGCCGGCCGTCGACTATGATCAAGGGTCGCAGGGACCGCCGTGCTCCCTCAAGTCCTTGCAGCGAGGTGGGTTATGAGATCAATCTGGAAGGGCCACATCCGCTTCTCCCTGGTGACCATCCCGATCCGCGTCTACAACGCCATCGATGCCGCGCAGACCATCCGGTTCAACCAGCTGCACAAGGAGTGCAACGGCCGGGTGGGCTACGACAAGCGCTGCAAGAAGTGCAACGAGATCCTCTCCGCCGACAACATCCAGAAGGGCTACCAGTACGAGCCCGACCAGTACGTGGTGATGGGGCAGGACGATCTGCAGGCAGTGAAGCTCAAGAGCACCAAGATCATCGACATCGAGGGGTTCGTGGATGCATCGGAGATCCACCCCACTCTGTTCGAGGCGCCGTACTTCGCCGGTCCCGACTCACCCGTCGCGGCCAAGACCTACGCGCTGCTGTGCCAGGCGCTCATCAAGAGCGGCAAGGTGGGTGTGGGCAAGGTGGTGCTGCGCGACCGCGAGGATCCGGTGATCCTGTCGCCGCAGGATGGCGGCCTGGTGCTCTACCGCCTGCGCTACCCCGAGGAAGTGCGCAAAATGAAGGACGTGCCGCAGCTCGAAGAGAAGCAGGAGATCGACAAGGACGAGCTCAAGCTTGCCGAGCAGCTGGTGAAGTCCATGAGCACCAAGATGAACAAGATCGACCTGCGCGACCATTACCACAAGGCGCTCAAGGACATCATCCATGCCAAGGTGCAGGGGCAGCAGATCGTCACCTACATGCCCGAGGAGGACAAGCCCTCGGTGGACATCATGACGGCGCTCAAGCAGAGCATCGAGACGGCCAAGGGCCGGCGCGCCGGCATGGTGAAGGCAACCAGCATGACGAAGAAGACCGCGGCCAAGGCCGGGGCGAAGAAAAAGAAGACCACCACCGCCAAGGCCAAGGCGAAGAAGACCACGGCCAGGGCCCGCACGAAGAAACGCAAGTCCGCCTGAGCTTCCGTCCGTCGCACCTCCAGGGCGGCTTTCCCGCAGCCGGTGCCATCAGGTGATACCGCGCTGCTCTCGCTGAAACACACATGGGCAATGTCATCCAGTTCCCCTCCGAGTCCGCTGCCAGGCTGGGCTTCGAACGGGTCAAATCCACCTACACCGCGCGCGAGATCAGCCAGCAATTCGGGCTGCCGGAGCGCATCATCCGCCAGTGGACCGAGGAGGGGCTGATCCCCACCGCAGCGGATGCCGCGGCGGACGAGCTGGTCTACGACTTCCGCTCGTTGAACCAGTTCCGCCGGGTGCGCGCTCTGCGCACCAAGGGGCTGAGCCTCAAGCAGATCGACCGCGAGCTGCGCGGCCAGCTCAGCCTGTTCGCCGAGCCCCGGGGCCAGCTACTGCACCTGCCGGTGAAGCTGAGCCCGTTCGAGAAGGCGCTGCAGCTGCACGACCGCGGCGACCAGGGCGCCGGTGATGCCTACCGGGTGGCCATCGAGTCCAAGGACTACGTGGCCGATGCCTACTGCAACCTCGGCATCCTGGAGCACGAGGCCGGCGAGGTGCCGCGGGCGTTTGACTGCTTCGCCACAGCCCTGCAGGACGACCCGCGCCACTTCGAGGCGCATTACAATCTTGCCACCCTCTACTTCGAGACCGAGGACCTGCGCCTGGCCCGCCTGCACTACGAGCTGGCCGCCGAGATCGAACCCAGCTTCCCGAACCTGCACTTCAACCTGGGCCTGGTGCACGCCCTGCGCGGCGACCTGGCCCTGGCCGCCCGCGCCCTGCGGCACGTTTCGGAGCTGGCCCCCGATGAGGAGGCGCTGCACGTGGGCGATCTCCTCACCAGCATCGAGAGCGCGCTGCGCCTTCTGCCCAAGAACCGCCACAGCCGCCGCTAGGTTTCTTCGCAAGTTGACTCCGACCCCCCGCGGCCACAAATTGGTCCCGTCGGAAGCCGATGAACCGGCGCTGTACTAGTCCAAGGAAACTGGACGCCTAAGGATGGACAGGTTCTTCATGGAATCGAGCATGTTGAGAGTGACGATTCTCAGCGAATTGAAGAGCGCGTTGGAGCAGCTGGAGAGCAAGAGCAGGCCCGGGCGGACGTGTCCCCGGTCGTTCAGGTCTGGGAAGCGACGGATTACGCGGCGCGGTGCAACGAGACGACCGGCAGATGCCGTCGCCCGCCGAGGAATGTCACCACGAGTTGGGGCGGCCCCGCTCTCGTTGCTGCAGCGTCTAGCAGGCTACTGAAAAATGGTGCATAGATACGTCGATTCGGGAGCGGGAGGC
>CBDVAL010000217.1:0-5752 GCA_965371955.1 uncultured bacterium
GGCCGGGCACGCCCTGGAGCCGGCGCAGCTGCTGCGCCAGGTCGATGGCTTCCCCGAGGTCGCGGCCGTAGTCACCGGTGTTCACCCCGGTGAGGACCACCTCGCGGTAGCCGGCGTCGATGAGTCGCTGCAACTGGGTCGCCAGCAGTGCCGGCGGGACGCTCACGCTGGGACCGCGTACATCGGGAATGATGCAGTACGAACAGCGCAGAGCGCAGCCCTCCTGCACCTTCAGGAATGCGCGGGTGCGGTCGCCGAAGGACAGCGCGCCGGCGCACGACACCGTCTCTCCCGGGCCGGTGAGAGCGCCGCTGTCCGCGGCCCTTGCCGCCACGAGCTCGCCCAGATGGGCGCGTTCGCCGCGGCGCACCACCAGATCGATCTCGGGCAGCGACTCGAGCTCCTTCGGAGCTCTCTCCGCCAGACAGCCGGTTGCGACGAGGAAACAGTCCGGGTTCTCGCGCCGGATCCGCCGGGCCAGCCGGCGGGCGTCGGCGTCGGCCCGATGGGTCACCGTGCAGGTGTTGATCACCACCACGGATGCCTCACCGGGACCGTCGGCCGGCACCAGGCCGCGGGCGCGCAGATCGCTCTCCACCACCGCGGAGTCGAACTGGTTCAGCTTGCAGCCGAAGGTTCGGATGTGGAACGTGCCGGACACGGGTCAGGAATCCCACCCCTGGCCGCGCAGGTCCTGGAGGCGCTGCTGCAGCAGCTCGGACTTCTTGGCCACGCGGTCCCGCATGTCTCCGCGCGATTGCTGCAGCGCCTCGGCCAGGCCGGGGTCCGACAGGGCGAGGATCTGTACTGCCAGCAGGCCGGCGTTGCGGGCCCCGGCCTTGCCCACCGCCAGCGTGGCCACCGGAATGCCGGCCGGCATCTGCACCGATGCCAGCAACGAGTCGAAGCCGGCCAGGGGAGTGGCGGCCAGCGGCACGGCCAGAACCGGCAGGGTCGTGCTTGCGGCCATCACCCCTGCCAGGTGGGCCGCGCCCCCTGCGCCGGCGATGATCACCCTGAGGCCACGGTCCCGTGCACTGCGGGAATACTCGTGCGCCTCTTGCGGTGTGCGGTGGGCGGAAAGCACGTGCACCTCGCAGGGCACACCGAACTCGTCCAGGGCCCGGGCCGCCTCCAGCATCACGTCGGCGTCCGAGTCACTCCCCATGACAATGCCAACCTTCGCCTGCGCTTCACTCATGTTGCGGAACTCCTGCCGGACCTGTAACCGATATCCCGGCGGAACGTCTTGCCCTGGAATTGAATGAGGTCAACTGCCTGATAGGCGCGCTCCAGCGCTGCCGGGAGATCCGCGCCCAGAGCGGTGACCCCCAGCACCCTGCCGCCCTGCGTGAGGATCTGTTCGCCCTCCCGGCGCGTGCCGGCGTGGAACACGTGGACATTCTCGAGCGCCTCGGCTCGATCCAGGCCGGTGATGGGAAGGCCCTTCTCGTAGGGTCCCGGGTAGCCGCCCGATGCCAGCACCACGCAGGCACAGGGCTCGCGCCGCCAGTCCAGCTTGACGTCCTGGAGCCGACCCTCCGTGGACGCGATCATCGGGCCCACCAGGTCGGACTGCAGGCGCGGCATCATTGCCTGGGTCTCGGGGTCCCCGAAGCGCGCGTTGAACTCCAGCACCTTGGGGCCCTCCTCCGTGATCATCAGTCCGGCATAGAGCAAGCCGCGGTAGGTGCGCCCCTCGGCGTCCATTCCCGACACGGTGGGCAAGATGATCTCCTTGAGCGTGCGGGTGAACATCTCGCGATCCAGGATGGCCGGAGGCGACACGGTTCCCATGCCGCCGGTGTTGGGTCCTGTGTCCCCATCGCCCAGCTGCTTGTAGTCCTGGCAAGCCACCAGCGGCACCACGCGCACCCCGTCGCTCAAGGCGAAGCACGAAGCCTCCACGCCTTGCAGGTACTCCTCGATGACCAACCGGTCACCCGCACTGCCGTACATGTGACCTTCCAGCACGTCGGTGGCGAACGCGCCGGCGGCCTTGCGGTCGGCGGCCACCAGGACCCCCTTGCCGGCGGCCAGCCCATCCACCTTGAGCACCACCGGATACGAGACATCGCGGCTCTTCAGGTAGGACCGGGCCTCCCGTGCAGAGGTGAACGTCCGGTAGGCGGCGGTGGGTATGTCGTGACGCGCCAGAAATTCCTTGGCGAACGCCTTGGAGCCCTCGATCTCGGCCGCGGCGCTGCTGGGCCCGAAGATGCGCAGGCCACGCTTGAGGAACTCATCGACGATCCCCATGGTGAGGGGAAGCTCGGGGCCCACCACGGTGAGGTCGATGCGCATCTTCTCGGCAAAGTCCGCCAGCTCCACGAGGTTGGTGGGATCGATGGGGAGACAGTCCGCCAGGGCGGCGATGCCCGGGTTTCCCGGGGCGCAGAAGACCTCCTCCACCTCGGGGTGCTGACGGATCTTCCAGATGAGAGCGTGTTCGCGCCCACCGCCACCGACGACCAGGATTTTCATGGCAGATCTTCAGAAGAATCGTTCGGGGAAAAAGGAAAACGGAATTGTCCCACAAAGCCCCAGGGGGGTCAATCCTGGCCGGCGAGTGCTCCGTTTGCCGACCCTCGGGAGACGGTGGTGGCCGGCAACTCGGTCCCATAGTAGGCCAGCAGCGCATCGACGAAGCTGCGCGCCAGCTGCTCACGGAAATCCGGGTTCCTCAACTGGGAGCGATCCTGGCTGTTGCTCAGGTTCACCAGCTCCAGCAACAGGCTCAACGGCACTTCCGAACAGCGGATCACCGCCGGCACCCAGGAGCGGCCGCGCCGGACGACGTGATCGCGCACCGGCTCGTAGCGGTGCACCGGGATGTTCGCGTTGCGGAAGGTGCGCATCAGCTGGTGGGCAAACTGCCGGGCCACGCCCTCGGAACGCGCCCGGGTTTTTGCGTCAAAGGAGACGTACGTCTGGTCGCGCACCTCCTCGAAGCGCCTGTAGAGGGAGTTGCCGTTGCCGTAGCGCCGTGTGCGGTACTTTCCGCCCGGGATGTAGGCCATGGCTCCGCGCAGGGAGGGGTGCAGTGAATCGGCGTGCAGGCTGACGAAGACGATCTTGTCAGGATCGATGCCGCGTTCCACCAGGCGGCGATAGAAGGAGTTGGCCAGGTACCAGCGCAGGTTCACGCCCAGGGCGCGCCGGACCGGATCCAGCGGGGGGTACGGCGGCGTGGTGCGAATGATCTCGTTGTGATCGCGGGACAGTTGTTCGAGGTCCCGTATCTCGTAACCGGTATCACGGTCCTCGATGGTCACCAGCGTCATGGCGTCGGTGTCCCGTTCCAGCCGGCGCTTGATGCGGCACATCACGTCGTAGACGTACTCGTCCTCGTCCATCCCGTGCTGCGTGGTTCCCACATCCACGCCCCCGTGGCCGGCGTCCAGGATGACGTGCACCCCTGCCAGGCGCCGGGCGCGCACATCGGTACGGAAGCGCGAGCTCTCACTGAGCCCTGCCTCCCAGGCCGCACGGCGCGGATCTCCCTGCGGCAGATAGCGCGGTAGCAGCAGCTCACGGGGGATGCGCACCGCGAACCCCACCGGGATGGAGCGCACGTCGCGGATGTTGTTGCGTTGCGCGATCTCGGTGGCCATCTGGTTCACCTCCTGCGCATCCAGGTTGCCGGTGAAGCGGATCACCACCGAGGAGTACAGCGCCTCGCCGGGCTTGAGGCGGTAGAGCGCATAGGGCCCCTGCGGATCCTCGCCGTAGCTGAGCGCCACCGTGTCGACGGCTTCCTGTGGGACGAACACCGGCAGGAGCATTTCCCGGGGGATGCGCACCACCTTGCCCGTAGCGCGTCCCGCCCGGGTGCGGCCGTTCAGCACCCCCAGGTCCTCCCCCATCTCATCGCTGCCGGTGAACCACGTGGACAGATTCTTCAGGGTCTCCCGGCAACGGCGCGCCGGCTTCTGGCTCAGCCTGTGGATCCAGTAGCCGTCGGCGAAGCGGTCCTCGGGAAACACGGAGACCAGCACACGGTGGCGGTGCTCATCCGTCAGAAGATCCAGGGGGATCTTCACCGAGCGCCCCACCTGGACGGAACGCCGTCGGTTGACGTCGCGAACCCGGCGCCAGTCGTCCTCCTGCCGCAGGTAGCGTCTGCTCAGGACGATGTAGCCGTCCTCCTTGCGCGGCCAGACCCTCAGGAACGGCTGTCCATCGGAGCAGATCCCGGGCTGCCGGGTGGCCGCCGTCGCCCACGGGGAGATCGGCAACGCCAACAGCAACGCCAGGAGCCAGTGGCGCCCGTTCATCGCTTCAACTCCGCCGGCCGCCATGCATCGAAACCCAGGGCGTCCTCCAGGGCCCGGGCCGCACCCAGCAGCCGGCCCTCCTGGAAGTGAGGCGCGAGGAACTGGAAGCCGATGGGCAGGCCCTCGCCGCTGAGGCCGCAGGGCAGCGACAATGCCGGCAACCCCGCCAGGTTCGCGGTGACGGTGAAGATGTCCGAGCGGTACATGGACAGCGGGTCCTGGGTCCGCTCTCCCAGGCGAAACGCCGTCTCCGGCGCGGTGGGACATGCGATGAGATCCACCTCCTGGAACGCCGCGTCGAAATCACGACGGATGAGACGACGCACCTTCATTGCCTTCTGGTAGTAGGCGTCGTAGTAGCCCGCCGACAGGGCGAACGTCCCCAGCATGATGCGCCGCTTCACCTCGGGCCCGAAGCCGGCGTTGCGCGTGGCGCGGTACATTCCTCCCAGGTCCTCGCCATCCCGGCGAACGCCGTAGCGAACGCCGTCGTAGCGCGCGAGGTTGGAGGATGCCTCGGCATTGGCCACCAGATAGTACGCGGGGATCGCCACATCGGTGTGGGGCAACGAGATGTCGTGCAGCCGGGCACCGAGCTGCTGCAACTGTTCCAGGGCGGCCTGGACCGAGTCACCCACCTCGGTGGCCACCCCTTCGCCGAAGTACTCGCGCGGCACTCCAACCCGCAAGCCCGAGACTCCGTCCTGCAGAGCGGCCTCGTAGTCCACCGGCGGTTGCCGCGCGCAGGTCATGTCCGCCTCGTCGTGGCCGGCGATGACACCCAGAACCACCGCACAGTCGTGCACGGTGCGCGCCATGGGGCCCACCTGATCCAGGGACGATGCGAATGCCACCAGGCCGAAGCGGGAGACGCGGCCATACGTCGGCTTGAGCCCCACCACGCCGCACAGCGAGGCGGGCTGGCGCACCGAGCCGCCGGTGTCCGTTCCGAGAGAGATGGGGACCATCGCGGCGGCGACGGACGCCGCCGAGCCGCCGCTGGAGCCGCCGGGGACGCGCGACCGGTCCCAGGGGTTGCGTACCGCGCCGTAGGCCGAGTTCTCGTTGGAAGAGCCCATGGCGAACTCGTCCATGTTGGTCTTGCCCACCATCACGGCGCCGGCGTCGCGTAAGCGCCGCACGCAGGTGGCGTCATGGGGAGGGAGGAACCCCTCCAGGACCCGGGAGCCACAGGTGGTGGGGACCCCGCGTGTGCACAGGACATCCTTCACGCCCACGGGGACGCCGGCGAGGGGCAACTTGTCACCGGCCTGCACGCGCTCGTCGACACGCCGGGCTTGCTCCAGGGCCACATCGGGGCAGGTGGTGAGGAAGGCGCTCACCCCGGGGTCGCGATCCGCAATGCTCTGCAGTGCGGCCCGGGCCATGTCCTCCGCCCGTACCTCTCCTTGCTGGACCGCGTCCCGGATCTGCACCGCGCTGGCTGTGGTGAACTCCATGGGTCAGGCGGCGGG
>CBDVAL010000218.1:0-5732 GCA_965371955.1 uncultured bacterium
TTTCTCACCCATGGCGGGCTCGAAGCTTTCTCGCGTTGCCGCCGGAGGCGGCGAGCATCAGATGACGGTGAAGGGGTCCAGCGATATTGGACACCGCTCGGTCCCACCACAACACCCACTCTTTCAGTAGGTAAGGATCACCGAGAACCCCGAATCAAAGAAAGTTCTCGGAGCCCCTGATGCGCCGGAAAGCTCTCGTGGTAGTCACGGCGGCGCACTCATCGCGTTGCGGCGACGACGAACTGCTGGACGGGAAATACGACTCCGTGATCGTCCACGTTTGCCCCTGCTAGGGCTTCGATCTCGCGTGTAAGCGCCTCCTGGACTTGCGGTGCATGGACCTCGGGGTCCGGGATGTTGAGGGTCTCGTATGAAACCAAGTGCTCGACCGAAGGGTATCGGAGAGCATCGACGCGAATGAGCACTTCGATGTCCTTGAACCCAGCCTGCTCAAACAGGGCACGCATCTCGGCGACGCTCTTCATGACGAACGGAGTTCGCATGAACTCGGCAGCGGCCGGGCCTGCATGCTTCTCCAGAGCCTGGATCAGGAAGGCAAACGATGGAACGAACTCGGGAGTGCGAAAAACGTTGAGACCAACCCGGCCACCTGGTTTCAAAGCGCGGTACATTTCCTGGACTGCGCGCTTCCGGTCGGGGAAGAACATGATTGCCTGCTGGCAGAGCACAACGTCGAAATGCGCGTCAGGGACCGGAAGCTCGAGGGCACTGCCCTCCAGGAACTCGATCTGGTCGTAGTAAATCGCCGCGTTCCGGGCGACCTCGATCATGGCAGGATTCAGCTCGACTCCGGTTACATGACCGAGGGTGCCAACGCGGTGCGCCGCGTATCGCGAGACGATTCCTGTTCCGCACGCAACATCCAGCACGTGTTCGCGGGGTCGCAGTCCGACCCGATCAACGAGGTCCTCGGCCAGGGCCATGCAGTGGATGGGCACCATGTAACGCTCATAGGCTTCGGGGCCGGAGCCCCGCAACTGGAACCCACCCTTACCCTTCGCCATCATGCTCTCCCTCTGAAATTGCCACGCCTGAGGCTCTCTCTTGCACTCTACTCGATTTCGGCTTGAGGTTTACTAGTCCAGCGATCCTTGCACTAAGAGCCTGGCCGATGATCTGTCTGAATACCAATAGTTTATGCTCTCCGTGAAGTCCTCGACAAGAAATTCTCACGGAGGCCCCCGAACTGCCCCTACCCCGCGGCAGTCCGACCATCCAAGCGCGTGGCGTAGAGCCTATACCAGGCCTGATTAGCATGAGCCCCGCAGTGGGGGCAATTGAAGTCGTTTCTCGTGATAGTTGGTGGATGTGGGACTTCTCTCTGTTCAGCCATTGGTGATTCCCCCAGGGTGAGAATTACACGATGGTATCTGCTCGCGAAGACGGGCGTCAATCGTGCCCGTCAAGGCCCACATGGTGGTGAGTTCTTACCATCTGGTCCCGAATCGGTGCCGGGTAGACGTGGGGAACAGGTGGCCGTCTGGGTGGCCATGCGAGTGGTGTGAGGGCTACGAGTGGGCTATTGGGCTATGCAGAAACAAACGCCCCTCCTGGAATCCCCTACCAGGCGGGGCCTATTAGTCGGCCTCAAAATCCCCCGCTCTCTAAGGGCATGGGGGTTCGACTCCCCCCTCCGGCACCAGCGTCATGCATCCTCGTCGCCAGCGCCGGGGTCGGGCAGCTGGGGTGGTTCCTCGCCCCCCTCGATACAGCGTGCGGCTTGCTCCAGCAACGCCGTCAGATCAAACCCCTCGTAGTGCGGCAGGTAGCCCTGTAGCCGATGGCGTGCCGAGCTCAGCACGCCCCTCGCACCCTTCTTGTTGCCGCGCTGTGCGTGCTCCAGCGCCACGGCGACCTGGATCAAGCCCTGGTAGAACGTGCGGTCGCCGCCACCGTACTCCTGCCAGAATTCCTCCAGCGCGTCATGGGCGTCGAAGAACTCCCGGGCGTTGAACAAGCGCAGGAACTCTCCCATGTGATGCGCTCGATCCATCATGGTTCCCGTGTGAGGGGCGCGTGTCCTCCCTCCCAGGTCCCTAGCTGGAAGCCTGCCCTGTGCGCCTCGCGCGCCAGCGAGGCCTCACCGTGTAGCTGCACGAACGAGCGGTGCAGGGCGCCGTCCGCCGAGACCCAGCGGGTGTGGCTGTGGCCCCAGTGTCGCCCACCCCGCCTGAGCCACTGGAGTGTGAGGATCCAGCGCTCGTAGAGGCGGGATACCCTGCGTGCCGAGAGCAGGATGCACCCTTCCGGCTCCAGCCACCCGGACATGTTCTCCAGCAGCCGGCAGCGATGGTCCCTGTCCGGAAGAAAGCTGTAGACATCATGGGTAAACAGCACGGCTGCCAGAGAGCCCGCCGGCTCGTCGTGCTGCAGCAGATCCGCCCGGTGAAACCGCACTGCAAGCCTTCGCCGCGCGCCCTCCTGCTGCGCCAGCTCCACCATGCGCGGGGCGAAGTCCACGCCGGTGACCTGCCAGCCCTCCTCGGCCAGGGCGAAGCACTCCATCCCGGTGCCCGAGCCGGCCACCAGGATGCGCGCGCCGGGACGCACATTCTTGCGGATGCGTTGCAGCAGGGACGGCTGCAGCGTGGCACAAGATGCGGCGTAGTACGGGGCCTGGCCATCGTACTTGCACAGCACGGTGGCGGCGGGCAGGTCGTCGGGCTCTCCGTCCCATGCCTCCGCATGGTCCAGGAACAGGCGCCGTAGACGCGACCCGGCAGCGCCTGCGGCGCGGGACGGCAGATCGGCCACGGCCAGCAACGCCGCCTCCTCCATCTCCACACACAACTCCGGGTCGGCGTCCGCGGTGAGGGTCAGACGCCCTGCGCCGGAGACCCGGCGCACGCGCAACAGGTCGGGGATGCCGTCCAGCTCGGCCACCACCACCGAACCTGCCGCCGGCCCCCCTTGCGGAGGAGAGCGCACGACGACGCGCTGTCCCTGCCCCACCGCCGGCCACATGCGATCACCGGCGTAGCGAAGCTCGAGGCCTGCGGGCCCGCGCAGGAACATGCGGATCATCCCGGGCGTGGCATACGACGGCGGGTCGGCGAGCAGCAGCGTCGAGAGCGGGTGCCAGAACGGCCTCAATCGCGCTCCAGGAAGCGCTGCACTGCAGCGCGTCCGTCACGGAAGATGGACGCGCCGTCGCCCACCAGGACGGTCTGGTAGCTGGGCTCCAGGAGGACGCGGATTCCCTCCCTGGCCTTGTGATGATCCGCGTACTTGTCATCGGGCAACAGGCTGAGCTCACCGATGGGGTAACCGATGAGCGCATCGCCGAGGATGAGAATGCCATCGTGACGGTCCAGGTGGAATGCGGTCTCGCCCGGGGACTTGTTGTCAGGGACGTGCACCGCGCGCAGGCCGCCGGGAAGGGACTCGCCGCCGGTGAAGGTCCGGTCCGGAGGATGCTCCAGCAGCCCGGCATCGGCCTGGTGGATCCAGATCTCCGCCTGCAACTGTTGGCTGGCCGCCTGGCTCTCGCGGCAATGATCCTTGTTGGTCAGGACGATGTGAACAGGGGCCGGGCAACGGCGAATTTTCTCCAGGTCGTCCTCCACGAGCGCGGGCGGGTCCACCAGCACCGTACCGTCCGGGTCACACAGCACATGACCGTTGAAATCGAGCCGTTTCTGCTTGGAGTAGATGGACCAGCCCCAGATATCCTCGAACAGGGTTCTCATCACACGCTCCCGGCGCCAGGCGAAAGGAATGACACTCAGCCAGTGTAGGACGGTGCCTGCAGGCGCGCAACCGGCGCGGGAATCAGTGCGGTGAGGGGTGGAAGGCGTGCAACGCCTGGCAGACCAGGCCGTTGAGCGAGAAGGCCACGATCTCCGTATGGCCCATGTCCATCAGCTCGTCCAGCTCGGCGATGATGGCGACGAACGGGGTCACCGCCAGGCCCATCTGCGTGCCCTGGATCACCTTCCAGAGGACGTTCTGGGTGAACCGGCAGGCAATGGACTTGCGCACTCCGGGCGCCAGGTGAAACGAATGCCCCAGCCTCCAGATCACATAGAGGGCGATGGCCTGCTCGAGCTGGAACCGTCGTGCGGCGGTCTTGCCGCGCATCGCCCTGGGTTGCTCGAACAGAGGGTCTCGGGCCACGTTGAGAAGCTTGTGGACATCGGAGACGTGCACTCCGGCACCGAGGTACTCCATGAGCGGGACCAGCACCGCGCCCTCCGGCTCCGGATGTCCCTCCGCGCAGGCCTGCGTGATGCGTCGATGGTACAGGCCCGCCAGTCGTTGCGCATCCGCGTCGAGGGCTGCGGCGATCTGCTTCACGGTGAGCGGCTCGTGCTCGAGCTCCTCGAACACATGCCGGGCCTCATGGAGATCGCGAGCGGCAATGAAGGCCGGCGCTCCCGCCACCGGTCGCGGAATATCTGCTGCAGCGCGCGCGGTCCTGTCGCGTTCCGGCATCGGCGGCACCAGGTTACCCGACGGCGTTGGGAAGAACACCAGGCTCGCCGGCTGGGTTGTCTCACCCTTGATCTTCTTCTCCATGGGCATGGCTCCTTGCCTCCCCTTCCTTCAACGGACCCGTCCGCCGCAACAGGCGCTCCACGGCTCGCTGGATCTCGCGCACCCGCGGCGCGAAGGGACTGGAGGCCATCTCGGCCAGCAGCAGCTCGGAGTGATTCGAGATGACCTGGATCGAGTTGCGCAGCTCGTGCTCCAGCGACTCCGACACGGGGACGCCCCCCTGCTCGCGCACGCTGCTGCCAATCTCCGCCGCGTCCCGAAAGCTGCTGGCACAGAGGAAACCCAGCGGCTCGTCATCCACGGCGATGCGTCGGAAACGATGCACCAGACGAGTCCCATCCACCGAAGTGGGTTCGCCCGTCAGCATCACCTCCTCGGAGGCCGCGACCCGGGCGCGCAGGACCGGGCCGTAACTCCGCTCGGGAAGGATTCCCGTATCCTCGAGAGACCGGCCCACGGCCTGCTCCAGGGGAAGCCCGAACAGGTCCTGCGCTCCACGGTTCCACACCACGACCCGCCAGTCGGGGTCGAAAAGAACCAGCGGTACCCAGTATTCCCGGACCAGGGTCTCCAGAAGCCTGGGATGAAGTGGCGGGGTAACGATCGGCCCTCCGACCCGGACGGATGCCGCCGCCGGGGAAAGACACACTTTCTGCGTTCGATCGGTGCCGGAGCTGGTGAGCCGGGGCTTCCCTAGGGAAGTATCTGGAAGGTCAGTAACCACAGCAGCCATCCCGCCCAGTCGGTCCAGCCCTTGGATTCCTCGTCGGGAGGAGGCAGAGCGCTCTCACCGCCGCTCATCCCCCCACCACTCCCCGGATCGTCCTCGCCCCCGGCCATTACGGCCATGGGGACCAGCAGCATCCAGAGAAGGAGCAGGATGGCCAGAAATCGGGCCCAACTACTGCGTGTACGTTTTCGGGCGGTCATGACTATCCTTTCTATACCCCCAACTCACCCACTCGGCCACCCACAATTGCCAGAAAATGATAGTGCAGCATCCATACCAACATTGTTGAAAGCGTCATCATCGCTGCAAACCACTGAGTCTTGGAATGTTATGCTACGGGCAACGGACGCGAGGAGGTGGGGTGGAAGGTGTGGTGAGGAGAAAGATGGGAATTATTCCAGTATGAAAATCGGAAATTGTCCCCTACGAGTTAGGGGGTGGTGCAGACCTCGGACGACAGAGGGTTCTGCAGGGTCGTGTAAGC
>CBDVAL010000219.1:0-5724 GCA_965371955.1 uncultured bacterium
AGGTGGCGACGGCCCGCGCGAGTGCAGGCCCGCCCGGAGAACACTCGGGCGTACAAGCGCTCTTGTCGGTAGACCCTGGCACCATGAAGCACCGACGACGGCACGACCCCGCGTCACCGGAGAACCCGTGCTCGGAACACCCAAAGCCTGACACATTTGCTGGTGGAGTCAGCGGGATTATTCTATAACATTCGATCGGGAACACCACCCGTGCTCGCGCTGCCACACTCTGCACGGCGTCAATTCTGCCTGCGGCCCGGGTCCCTGGGCCCCTCCCCCGCTCCCGACGCCTGTTGCTGTTCCGCCAGCTCACCGGAGAGTTGCGGCGCGCGGAACAGATGCCCGAACAGATGGGAGGTGGAATCCACGCCTTCCACGTAGACCATGAGAACATCCGGACGTTCCGTCCGCCACAGGTACAGGCCGATGTCGCGGTAGGTCTCGGCGGCGGTCAGGGCCCACTTGAAGTGGCCGACGTCATCCTGGAAGTCGAAGGGGCGGCCGAACTCCTCCCGGCTCACCTGCAGGAAGGCCGTGGTCTCCTCGAAGCGCAGGTCGTCCGGCCGGCGCACCAGGGGCGCCAGCTCCCCGGCGAGCTCCGGCGGGTAGGTGACGCCGGTGGCCTCGCCGTCCCGGCGCTGGAAACCGTCCTCGAACAGGAAGTGGTAGCACAGGTGATCGCTCACCATGGACCCGTGGACGGTCTCCGCCGGCCAGGTGGCCCACCACCCCACCACCGACACCTTGCGGCCGGCGTCCGACAGGATGTTCCACAGGCCCTGGACCTGGCGCATCTGGCTGGTCACCGGCAGTTGTTCGCCGGTCCGGGGGTTCACCGCGACGAAGTGGCCGATCTGGTGCTGGTCGGGGGGCTTGCCGGTGGCGATGGTGGTCCAGACCACCGGGCTGAGCAGCGGGCGACGGCTCTCCAGGCGCCCGTAGGCTCCGTGCTGCCGCAGCCGGGCGAAGTTGGGCAGCTTGCCCTCGGAGAGCAGCAGGTCCACCACCGCCGGTTCCACCCCGTCCAGCGCCAGCACCACCACCCGGCCGGGTCCGCCCCCTGCGCAGCCGTGCAACACCAGCGCCAGCAGGGAAACCAGCAACGCGCGTCGCCTCATGCGGGCCATTCTACCTGCGCCGGGGACGGGGTTGGGAAGGGAGACTTCTTGACTTTCCACCGCCCGGGCTTCAAACTAATCGAGATTGAGTCGCAATTTCCCTCGGGACGACCATGACACCCTCGGAACAGTTCCGCCTGTATCTGGCCCAGGAAGGGCTGAAGGTCACGTCGGAACGCCTGGCCATCGTGGACGCCATCCTGGCCACGCCCAGCCACTTCGAGACGGACGCCCTGCTCGCCACCCTGCAGCGCGGCGACAAGCGCGTATCTCGCGCCACCCTGTACCGCACCATGACGCACCTGCTCAAGGCGGAGGTCGTGCGCCGGGTCCGGGGCCCGGATGGGAACCCACGCTACGAGTGCATGACCGGCCGGGCGCATCATGACCATATGGTCTGCCTGGGTTGCAGTGAGATCCTGGAGTTCACCGAGGAGCGCATCGAGGAGCTGCAGCTGGAGGCGTGCCGCCGCAGGGGCTTCACCATGACCGATCACACGCTGCGGATCGAGGGCTACTGCAAGACCTGTGGCCCGAAGCAGGACGGCTAGATGTTCGAGGCTCTGGTCATCACGTTGCGCGAGGGGGTGGAGGCCGCCCTGGTGGTGGGCATCATCCTCACGTACCTGCGCACCAGCGGCAGGCAACACCTCGCCGTCTGGGTCTACTGGGGTCTGGGCTGGGCCGTCCTGGCCAGCCTGGGTGGCGCGGCTCTGCTCCCCCACCTGCCCATCAACGAGGAGGCCTACGAGGGCACGCTGATGGTGGTGGGTGCCCTGATGGTGGGCTCGCTGGTGATCTGGATGGCACGGCACGCGCGAACCCTGAAGGCCAAGATCGAGGGGCGCATCGAACAGCTGGCCGCCGAAGGTGGCTCCGGCGCCGGCTGGGGCATGTTCGCGCTGACGTTCCTGCTGGTGGTGCGCGAGGGCGTGGAGACCGTCCTGTTCCTGGCGGCTGCACGCCTCACCACCGAGGGTCTGATGACCCTGCTGGGCGGACTGGCCGGCCTGGCCCTGGCCGTGCTCTTCGGGTTCGCGTTCGTCAAGGGCGCAGTGCACATCGACCTGGGCCGGTTCTTCCGGGTCACCGGCATCGTGCTCATGGTGTTCGCGCTCAACCTGCTCGCCGGAGGCGTGCACGAGTTCGCCGAGGTGGGCTTCCTCACCATCGGGCCGCGCACCATGGCGTTCCTCGGCCCCATCGTCAAGAGCCAGTCGCTGTTCATCGCATCCCTGCTGGCCATCCCGCTGCTGCTGATGATGATCCCGTCCAGCCGCCGGCGCACCGAGGAGCGCTCCTGGGAGAACCTGGAAGGACCGGAGCGCCGCCTGCGGCGGGCGCGCGCGCAGCGTGAGCGCACCTGGCGCAACGTGGCTGCCGTGGCCGGCCTGGTGACCATCGGCTCGCTCACCGTCTCGGCGATGACCGCGCGCTTTCCCACCGGCATCGACCCTCCGCAGATGCTGACCGCACGGGACGGTGAGGTCCGTCTGTCCACCGCACACCTCGAGGAAAGACGCCTGCTGCGCTTCGGCGTGGATCTCGACGGGACCACCGTGCGCTTCCTGGTGATGCGGCGCGGCGAGGGCGAGCTGAGGGTGGCCTTCGATGCCTGTGAGCTGTGTGGCGGCCGCGGCTACGTCCAGGACGCCACCCATCTGGTATGCCTGGCCTGCGCCGCCGACATCAATCCCTCCACCCTCGGCGCCGGCGGCGGCTGCAACCCCATCCCTCTCCCCCACCGGGTGGAGGGCGACGAGCTGGTGATCCGGGTGCGCGACCTGTCCACACACCGACCGATGTTCGTCGCCGATCCGGGCGCTCCCTGACCCTCATGTTGCTGCGCATCCTGAGCGGCACCTTCACCCGGCAGAAGCGGCGCAAGGCCGTGGCCTTCTTTGCCGTGGCCCTGGGCACCGCGGCTGCTTCGGCGCTGCTCAACATGGCCCTGGGGGTGGCCGACCAGGTCAACCGGGAGTTGCGTTCGTTCGGCGCCAACCTGGTGGTGAGCGCGGCGGCCGACGTGCGCACGTTGCGCATGGCCGGGCAAGATCTCACCGGGCTGCGGCCGCGAGCCTACCTGATGGAGAGCGACCTTCCCAGGGCGAAGGACAACTTCTGGATCCACAACATCCTCGCCCTGGCCCCGTTGCTCGAGAGCCGGGCGCGGGTCGATGAACAACCCGTGACCCTGCTGGGGACCTGGTTCCAGCGACCCCTCGACCTGGAAGACGGCACCTCCTTCGAGGCAGGTGTGCGCAAGGTCTACCCGTTCTGGAGCGTGGAGGGCGAGTGGCCGGACGAGACCCATCCCGGCGGCGAGCCGCAGGCACTGCTGGGTCGTTCGCTGGCACGCGCGCTGGGCCGCGGCCCGGGTGACACGCTGCGCGTGCAGGTGGCCGGGCAGGAGGCGTTGTTCCGCATCAGCGGCATTCTGGATACCGGAGGCGAGGAGGACCGTGCGGTGGTCACGTCGCTGGCTCGGGTGCAGCAGCTCACCGGCCTCGACGGCCGCATCGGCCGGATCCTGGTGAGCGCGCTCACCACGCCGGAGGACCACGCCATCCGCCGGCTGGGGCTGGACCCGTCGAAGATGTCGCCGCAGGAGTTCGAGGGCTGGTCGTGCACGCCGTTCGTCTCCTCCATCGCCTATGAGCTCGAGAACGCCATCCCCGGGGGCGCGGCGCGCGCCATCCGCCGCGTGGCCGACACCGAGGGCAGGATGCTCGGTCGTATCGGCGGCCTGCTGACGCTCATCGCGTTGATGGCGGGAGTGGCCTCCGCGCTCACCGTCGCCAGCGCCCTGACCACAGGCGTGCTGGAGCGGCGCGCCGAGATCGGGCTGCTCAAGTCCCTGGGGGCCACCGAGGCCCGGGTGGTGGGTCTGTTCCTGGCCGAGGCCGCCGTGCTGGGCCTGGCCGGTGGTCTGGTGGGCGGCGCGGCAGGCGCCTGGCTGGCACGGCACCTGGCCACCGCGGTGTTCGGAACGCAGCTGGCGCTGAGTCCGTTGACGTTGCCGCTGGCGGTGGTCGCCGCGGTGACCATCACCCTGGCGGGGTGCGCGCTGCCGGCGCGTCGCATCGTGGCGCTGCGGCCGTTCGAGGTGCTCCATGGGCTCTAGCTCTGGACGCACACCGCGCTGGCGCATGGCGCTGCGCCTGCTGATCCGCTCGTTGGATCTGCGCGCCTCGAGCTTCGCGCTGGCGCTGATCGCGGTGGCCGTGGGCGCCAGCCTCATCACCACCATGTTCAACCTGCGCGCAGGTCTCGAGCGCAAGATGACGCGCGAGCTGCGCGCCTACGGACCCAATCTGCTGGTCACACCACCGCTGGCCGCCGGCCGGGAGGACACGCTGGAGCAGGAGTGGGTGGAGGGGATCGCCGCGCACGCGCCGGCCGGCACGACGGTGTGGGTGTCTCCACTCCTGCTGGCGCCGGGCAGGGCGGCCGGGGAGTTCACCACGCTCCTGGGGATGGACTTCGCCGCGGCGCGCCAACTGGCCGCCGCATGGCAGGTGGACGGGAACTGGCCGGAAGGTGACCAATGCCTGCTGGGTGTCTCGCTGGCCGGCCGTCTGGACCTCGCCCCCGGCGCGTCGCTGCCGCTGTCGGTGGCCGGCGCCGAGCCGCGCGTGCTCACGGTTGCGGGCCTGGTGTCCACCGGCGAGTCCGAGGACGAATCCGTCCTGGTGCCGCTCCTCTGGCTGCAGACGGCCACCGGGGCCATGGGCCGGGTGTCGGCGGCGGCGCTGGCGCTGGAGGCGGGGCCCGACGAGGTGGAACGCTTTGCCGCGGCGCTGGAGGCGGCGGCGCCGTTCGCGCTGGAGGCGCGTCCGCTGGTGCAGGTGTCGCGCGCCCAGGGCGCGCTGCTGGACAAGCTCGAGGGGCTGATGATGGTGCTGACGCTCGTGGTGCTGCTACTGGCCGGCATGTGCGTCATGACCACGCTGCTGTCCATCGTGGTGGAGCGCGACGCCGAGATCGGCCTGATGCGCTCGCTGGGGGCCAGCAACTCCGAGGTGTTGCGCATGTTGCTGGGCGAGGCCACACTGCTGGGGCTTCTGGGCGCCGCGCTGGGTCTGGTGCTGGGCATGTGGAACGCGCACTGGATGGGACGGCAACTGTTCGCCGCCCCCATCACGCCCCGGGCCGAGGTGGTGCCCTGGGTGCTGGGTATCACCCTGGGCCTGTGCTGGCTGGCGGTGCTGATACCGCTGCGGCGGGCACTGGCCGTGCAGCCGGCCACCTCACTGCGCGGCGACTGAGCGAGGAAAGATCATGGCTTTCATCGAGCTGGACGGACTCACCAGGAACTTCGACGGCAACGTCACTGCGCTGGACGGCGTCAGCCTGTCCATCGAGGAGGGCGAGTGGCTGGCGGTGATGGGACCGTCGGGCTCCGGCAAGACCACGCTGCTCAACATCCTCGGGGGCCTGGACCAGCCCGACTCGGGCAGCGTCGAGGTGAACGGCCGGGACCTGACGCGGCTCAGCGCGCGCCAGCGCACCCGCTACCGTCGCGAGGAGGTGGGGCTGGTGTTCCAGCAGTATCACCTCATCCCCTACCTCACCGCGCTGGAGAACGTCATGCTGGCGCAGTACC
>CBDVAL010000220.1:0-5697 GCA_965371955.1 uncultured bacterium
CGCCTGGAGCCGCGCGACCTGGCGGCGCGGCTGGTGGAGCTGGGCTACAAGCGCGCCGATCTGGTGGAGGAGGTGGGCTCGTTCGCCCTGCGCGGCGGCGTCCTGGACGTCTTCCCGCCGCAGGAGCGACTCCCCCGCCGGCTGGAGTTCCTCGGCGATCAGATCGAGTCCATCCGCCGCTTCGATCCGGAGACGCAGCGCTCCGAGGAGCACGTGCCGCGAGTCGACCTCTCGCCGGTGCTGGAGTTCGGCTGGGGGCCCGAGCAGACGAGCAAGCTGGCGCGGAAGATCCAGGGCCGCGCCGGCCCGCGCACCCGCATCGAGGAGATGGCCGAGGCGCTGGACTCCCGCGGCAGCCTGCCGGGCATGGAAGGGTGCGTGGCCATGGTGGCCGCGGCGCGTTACGACCTGCTGGATCACGCCGACGATGCGCTGCTCGCCGTGGACGAGCCGTTCCTGACGCGCACGGCGCTGGAGGGCGCGCTGAGCGAGCTCGAGGATTCGCACGGCTCGTCCGAGGAGATCTACCCGCCGCCGGCGGACCTGTTCAATCCGCTGGAGCCGCTGCGCCGGCAACTCGACGACGCGCCCATGGCGGTGGCGCAGCTGGCGGTGGAGGAGGACCCCGAGCAGGTGCTGTCGGTGTCGGCCGCCGCGGTGCGCAACTACCGCGGCCGCATCAAGGAAGTCGCGCGCGATCTTCAGGGCGCCCTCGAGCGCGGCACGCGAGTCCTGGTGCTGGTGCGCGGCGCCGGGCGGGCGCAGCGTGTGCGCGAGCTGCTGCAGGATCACGGTATCGAGGCGGCGGATGCCGATGGCGAGGCGCGGGACGGCGTGACGCTCGCGCCCGGCGTCTACCTCGGTCACGCGGCCCTCGAGGGCGGCTTCGAGCTGCGCGACCACAACCTGCTGCTGCTCACCGAGCACGAGGTCTTCGGCGAGGTCATCCGCCACCGCACGCCGCGGCGCGCACTGCTGGCGGCGTTCCAGTCCGACTTCCGCGACCTCAAGCCGGGCGACCTGGTGGTGCACATCGACCACGGCATCGGCCGCTTCGAGGGGCTGCGGCGCGTGGGCCCGCAGGACGGCGACGGTGCGGAGATGATGTGCCTGGCCTATCGCGGCAGCGACCGGTTGTTCGTGCCGCTGGACCGGCTGGACCTGGTGCAGAAGTACAGCGGTATGCAGCGCCAGGTGGCGAAGCTGGACAAGCTGGGCGGCACGGCCTGGCAGAAGACGCGGACCAAGGCGCGCAAGGCCATCCGCGACATGACCGACGAGCTGCTGCAACTCTACGCCCGCCGCAAGGCCATGACGGGCTTTGCCTTTGCCGAGGATACCGAGTGGCAGAGCGAGTTCGAGGATGCGTTCGAGTTCCAGGAGACGCCGGACCAGGAGCGGGCCATCCAGGAGATCAAGACCGACCTGGAGGCGCCGCGGGCCATGGACCGGCTGCTGTGCGGAGATGTCGGGTTCGGCAAGACCGAGGTCGCCATGCGGGCCGCGTTCAAGGTGGTGATGGAGGCGCGCCAGGTGGCACTGCTCTCGCCCACCACCGTGCTGGCGTTCCAGCACGAGCGCACCATGCGCCAGCGCTTCGCGTCCTTCCCGGTGCGGGTGGAGATGCTCAGCCGCTTCACGCCGCGGGCGAAGGGGAAGGAGATCCTGGCGGCGGTGGCGTCGGGTGAGGTGGACATCCTGGTGGGCACGCACCGGCTGCTGTCCAAGGACCTCCGTTTCTCCAAGCTCGGCCTCCTCATTATTGATGAGGAACAGCGTTTCGGGGTGGTGCACAAGGAGCGCCTCAAGAAGATGAGCGCCGGCGTGGACGTCCTGAGCATGTCGGCCACGCCCATCCCGCGCACCCTGCAGATGTCGCTGGCGGGCGTGCGCGACATGTCGCTGATCGAGACCCCTCCGGAAAACCGTCTGGCCATCCAGACCTCTCTGGTGCCGTTCCGCGAGGGGGTGATCCGCGACGCCATCCGCCACGAGATGGCGCGCCACGGGCAGATCTACTTCGTTCACAACCGCGTGGAGTCCATCTACTCCATGGCGGGCTACCTGCAAAAGCTCGTGCCGGAATGCCGGGTGGCGGTGGCGCACGGCCAGATGCCGGAGCACCAGCTGGAGAAGGCGATGCTGGCCTTCCTGGCCGGTGAGCAGGACGTCCTGGTGAGCACCACCATCATCGAGAACGGTCTGGACCTGCCGCGGGTGAACACGCTGCTGGTGAACCGCGCCGATCGCTTCGGTCTCTCGCAGCTCTATCAGTTGCGCGGGCGCATCGGGCGCTCGGACCTGCAGGCCTATGCCTATCTGATGGTGCCGCCGGGGGGCGTGAACCAGCCGCTGGCCCGGCGGCGGCTGGCGGCGCTGCAGGAGTTCAGCGAGCTGGGCTCGGGGTTCCGCGTCGCGGCCATGGACCTCGAGCTGCGCGGTGCGGGCAACCTGCTGGGCTCGCAGCAGCACGGCCACGTGGCGGCGGTGGGTTTCGAGATGTACTGCCGCATGATCGAGACCGCGGTGCGCGAGCTGCAGGGTGAGGAGGTGGAGGAGATTCCGCGCACCACCATCCAGCTGGGCGTGGACATCCGCTTGCCGGAGTCGTTCATCCAGGAGTCGAACCAGCGCCTGATGGTCTACAAGCGCATCGCGTCGGCCGAGGATGACGAGCGGCTGGGCCGGGTGCGCGAGGAGATGACCGATCGCTTCGGCGCGCTGCCGCCGCAGGGCGAGGATCTGTTCCGGCTGGCAGCGCTGCGGCTGCTGGCAGTGCGACTCCATGTGCGCAGCGTGGATTTTCAGGATGGGGCGCTGCAGGTGAGGTTCGCCGCCGACACGCCGGTGCAGGCGGAGAGGCTGGTGAAGCTCATCGGCACCGAGGAGGGTGTCTCGCTCACCTCCTCCGGGCTGCTGCGCGTGGCCTGCCAGGGCGGCGCCGCCGAGCGCCTGAGCCGGGCGGAGCAGCTGTTCTCGGAGATCGGGGTCGGAGCCTGACTTTCGAACGTCGACTGTCCTCCAACGGCTCGGCAGAGCGAGGTATAAGGTTTGGCTCCGACCCCGATCCTTGAAGCCTTTGGGCGGGTGTGCTACGGTGAAGAGGTTCTTGAAAAGCCGGCAACCTCATGCCTGACAACAAGATGCACATCAACAGTCGGTTCCGGGTCGGGATACTGGCCGCGGCGGTGGTTCTCCTGGCGCCGTCGTGCGGTTTCGATGCCCGGGACCGCAGTGCCGCTCCCATCGCCCAGGTGGGCGAGCGGGAGATCCTGCTGCGCGACTTCGAGGCCATGCTGCTCGCCACCACGACGGACAATGCGCCCGATCGGGTGCGCAGCCGGCTGCTGGACCAGTATCTGGAGCGGGAGATCCTGCTGGAGGAAGCGCGGGATCGCGGCATCCGTGTGGCGGATGTGGATCTCCGCCGGGCGATGGCGCGGGACGGGCGGTCGGCGGAGGATACCGGCTACGTCGAAAAGCTGCGTGGGGCGCTCATGGTGGAGGCACTCCTGCGATCCGTTCTGGCCCAATCGGCGGAGATCACCGCCGCCGAGGAGAAGCGCTTCTTCGAGGCCCACCCGGAGATGTTCCACCAGCCGGAATCCGTGGTCCTGCGGCAGATCCTGCTGGATGACGGCGAGAGCGCGGCGGCGCTGCGCGGCCAGTTGCTGGCGGAACCGGGTCGCTTCGAGGCCGTGGCGCGGCGGCACTCGAACTCGCCGGATCGCGGCCGCTCGCGGGCCTATGCCCTGAAGGACCTGCCGCGCGAGGTATCGGTGGCGCTGCGCAGCGTGCAACCGGGGGAGATCAGCCCGGTGGTGGGAATTCCGCCCGTTTTCCTGATCTTCCTGCTGGAGGAACGCCGGGAACAGCGGAGCATCCCGCTGGACGAGGCGCGCCCGGCGATCCAGGCGCGGCTGCTGGAATCCCGGGGCACCGGGGTGCGCACACAGCTGCTGGCGGAGCTGCGGCGCAAGCTGGACGTGAAGCTGTACGAGGACAACCTGCCGTTCCGCTACATCGAGGAGACCCCTGCATGAGGCGACGCACAGGGTTCTGCTTGGTGCTGGCTGCTTCTCTGCTCTGGACGCCGGTTTCGGCGCAGATCATTGACGAGATGGTGGCCAATGTGAACGGCGAGATGATCTCCTGGACCGAGCTTTCCGAGCGTGAAGCGGAGATCCGGCGGGATCTCAAGTCCCGACTCTCCGGCGAGGAGCTGGAACAGGCCATGCAGGAGGAACTGGACAGCATCCTGGTGGACATGATCAACGAGAAGCTGCTCTACCAGCGGGCTGGACGGCTCGGGCTGGACATCAACCTGGTGTACCGGCGGCAGGTGGACAACTTCAAGAAAATAAACAAGATAGAATCCAACGAGGACCTCAAGGCGGCGCTGGAACGGCAGGGGCTGTCGCTCAAGGAGTTCCGCAAGAGCGTGCTGCGCTTCGGCGTTCCGGACGCGATGATCAGCGCCGAGGTGCGCCAGAAGATCAACATCGAGCCCTCCGACGTGGATGCGTACTACGAGGAGAACCGGAGCTATTTCGCCAAGCCGGACGTGTTCACCTTCCGGGAGATCGGGCTGTTGCTCACCAGGTCCGTCCAGACGGAGGATTTGCTCGAGCAGGCCGCCACGATCGTGGCGGATGCCAGGTCCGGAACGGACTTTGCCGATCTGGTGGACCAACATTCCCAGGCCGCATCCAGGGATCGCGGCGGGTTGGTGGACGGGCTGTCGGTTGAGGACATGTCGCCCATCATCCTGGAGGTGCTGAATTCACTGGAGCCTGGCCAGGTCTCGGACCCGGTGGTGATGCCGAGGGCGGTGATGGTCCTCAAGCTCCTGGAGCGGGAAGCCGCCCACGTACAACCGCTGGAGGAGGTGCGCCGCGTCATCGAGCGTGCGCTGTGGCGCAAGCAGATGGTGACGGAGATGGAAGTGTACTTCCGCAAGCTGTGGGCGGAGAATCAGATCACAATTTCTGGCAAGTTCGAGACGCGCTACAACACCGATACCTATCGCTAGAGGTGCTGCCGGGTAGGTTTTTCCCTTGATCTTTGTGCCGGGCGTTGGTAGAGTCTCGGCGTATCCACATCCAAGCAAGGTCTGCCAAGGGGGCCACGATGCGGGGCAACGATGGGGCAGTGGTGAATCGCAAGCTGATCCGTCCGAACATGGCAGACCTCAAGGACAAGGTCCCCGGCAAGCACGCGTGGCGCCGGCAGGCGCCTCCGGAGACCACCAACGCGGAAGCCTTCTATTACCTCAAGCAGATGAACGCCAAGACGCCCATGGTCTTCGTCATGAAGGACGGCGAAACCCTGCACGGCGTCATCGAGTGGTACGACCGCATCTGCCTCAAGGTAAACCGCAAGGACGGCCCCAATCTGCTGGTGATGAAGGACTGCGTGAAGTACCTCTACAAGAAGCGAGAGGGGAACGGCCGTTAGTTGGTTGGGGTCAGTCCCCTTGTCTTGGTGGTTCAGCTAGAACCAGCACTCTGACCCCGGCATCTTCCACTACGGGCCTGACCCCTTTCCCTATTTTAGTGGGGTCTGACCCCCTGCCCTATTCACTCCCCCACCCATCTCCCCCCCCCCGGATGGCGGCGGCGCCCCCCCCCCCCCCCGCCCGGGCCCCCCCGCCCCCCCCCCCCCCCCACCCCCCCCACCCCGAGCGCCGCCCGCGCC
>CBDVAL010000221.1:0-5678 GCA_965371955.1 uncultured bacterium
ACGCTCACTCCGGCCGCCGGGAATACCTACTACCTGGTGGTCCCTGCGGACGGCGGCGTGGAGGGTTCGTACGGACGCAAGGGTGATGACACACCCAGGTTGCCTGGCGCTTCCGCCTGCCTGCCCCAGGCTGTGGGCTCCTGTTCCTAGTCGGCTGCGCTATTTGTCCTGATGGAGGACAATGGAGTAGGTTGATGCCCTCGTCGTAGAACTCGGATCAGCGCAGAGAAAGGTACTCTCCATGCGAACCCGCCTGTGGAACGTGCTCGTCCTGCTCTTGCTGTCCGTCGGTCTTGCCGGTGCGCAGTCCGGCGCGAAACTCGGCAGGAAGTTCGACGCCTATGTGACCAAGGCGGCACAGGACTGGGAGGTGCCGGGCCTGGCCATCGCCGTGGTGAAGGACGGCGAAATCGTATTCGCACAGGGGTACGGGGTGCGCCAGCGTGGGGTGGATGGGGAGGTGGACGAGAACACGCTGTTCGCCATCGGTTCCACCACCAAGGCCATGACCGCGGCGCTGCTGGGGACGCTGGTGGAGGAGGGCAAAATCGAATGGGACGATCCGGTCATCCGCCATGTTCCCGGCTTCCGGCTGCACGACCCGTATGTGACCCGGGAGGTCACCGTGCGCGATCTGCTGACCCATCGCGCGGGACTGGGTGGTGCGGATCTGCTGTGGTACGGATCCGATCGCACGCGCCGGGAGATTCTCGACAAGCTCGCCCTGGTGGAGCCTGCTTACTCGCTGCGCGCCGGCTTCATCTACCAGAATCTCATGTACATCGCTGCCGGCGATCTCGCGGGCACCGTCTCAGGATCCTCATGGGAGAGCTTGATGGAGGATCGGCTCTTCGGTCCGCTGGGAATGGAGCGTACGGTGCCTCTGATCGCCCTCACCGAGGGTGTCGACAACGTGGCCCGGCCACACGACCGCGTGGATGATGTCATCGTCGCCATCGAGAACGAGACCGCCGACAGTTGCGGACCGGCGGGGACGGTGTGGTCCAGCGTCTCCGAGATGTCCCGCTGGTTGCGCATGCTGCTTGCCGGAGGGCAATGGGACGGCAAGCAGGTGCTGGCGCAGGAGACGGTGGACGAGCTTCTTCGCCCGCAGACTCTGCTGGACCTGACGCAGTTTTATCCCGTGGTGGAGGTCCTCGATCCTCACTGGATGGCCTACAGCCTCGGCTGGTTCCAGATCGACTACAACGGCTGGGCGGTGTCGTTCCACACCGGCTCCATCGACGGCATGGCGACCATCGTGGGGATGGTCCCCGAGAAGAACCTGGGCGTGGTGGTGCTGGAGAACCTGGACCACGCGGAGCTACGCCATGCGCTGCTGTGGAAGGCTCTCGACCTCTGGGGCGGTGTCGAGGACGGCCGCGACTGGAGCGCGGAGCTCCAGACGATCTACGACGAGCGCGGGCAGATGGCCAGGGGGCTTGAGAAGCAGCAGGAAGAGGCCCGGATCGCCGGCACACGTCCGTCTCTATCCGTGTCGAGCTACGCCGGCACGTACACCCATGAGCTCTACGACGAGATCGAGATCTCCTACGGGGAGGACGCGCTCCACCTCATGGTCGGGCCGCGGCTGAGCGCCGATCTGGAGCACTGGCACCACGACACCTTCCTGGCCAGGTTCCACCGCCGCTGGCAGGGAAGAACACTGATCTCCTTCTCGCTGGATGCCACCGGCAAACCGTCGCAGGTCGAGATCATGGGCATCGCCTTCGAGCGCGTTCCGGAGGACGGGTAAGTGGGCCGGCGGTGGGCCTCACCGAGCCTGCCGTGACGGCGCTTGCCCTAGCGCAAGCTCGGTCATGTTGTACTAAGATGAAGCCTCGGAGGTACGGAAGAAACATGGTCTCGACATCCTCATCGATCCGGGCAGCCATCCTGCTGGCCACTATCGCCCTGGCGGTCCCGGCGCTGGGGGCGGAGGCAGTGGAGCTGGAGTGGGACGACCTCACCGGCCGGCATTTCTCCCTCACCTCGCTGCGTGGTCGTGTGGTCGTCCTGAACTTCTGGGCCACGTGGTGCAAGCCGTGCGTCGAGGAGATGCCGGACCTGATGGGCATCCAGGCGGAATGGGGCGCGCGGGGCGTGCAGGTGGTGGGAGCTTCGGCCGACGACGCGCAGGCCGCCGGCAAGGTGCGGCGCTTCGCCAGGCGCCTCGGAATCAGTTTCCCGCTGCTGCTGGGAGCCACCACCGATCAGATGATCGCGCTGGGATTGCCTCCGTCGCTTCCGGGGACGGTGATCCTGGATGGCAACGGCAAGGTGGCGCGACGCTACCCTGGCGTCATCGAGCGTCGCGAGGTGGAGCGCGCGCTGCGTGAGCTGCTGGATGCGGGGCCGGCGGACCCGGCCGGGGCCGACGAGGCGGACGAGGCCGATGAGCCCGACGACGGTCCCGAAGTCGCTACCCATGACCACAAGCACGGCAGCTCCACCCAGGCTTCGCTGGTCCCCAGCTGACCGCTCTGACCCGGCGAGGGTCGCGCGGTCCGGGGGACTGCGGAGGATGAAGGCCGTGGCTTTGCGTTCAGTGCGCGCTGGATCCACGATCAGATCGATCGCGCCTCACAGCGCATGACGTTTACCTACCGTGTCATTCCGCGGCTGTCGCTGGGCGTGGAGTACAACCCCAAGGTCGGCGAGTTCGGCCCGCTGATGAATCTGGTGGCGGTGCAGGAGACGAAGTTCCGGCCCGCCGTCCTGTTCGGGATCAGCTCCGATCGAATCGGCACACCGGACGGCACAGCCTACTTCGCCACGGTGAGCAAGAACCTCGAGCAGCAGCTTCGCTGGCCGGTATCACCCTACATCGGTGTGGCGTATGGAACCTACGAGGACGAGTTCGACGCCATCGGTGGCGTGCACGTGGGCCTGTGGGCTGGGTTCTCGAGCACGTTGCTCTATGACGGGGAGGAACTACATCCCACACTCGCCTACCGCTTCCTCGACCGCCATGTGGTGACGCTTTTGTGGGTGGCCACCGAGAACCTGGGGTTGGCGTACAGTGTGGCGTTCTGAGGCTGTGCCCGGCGCGGGGACACCGTCAACCGCCGGCCGCCGGAATCAGCTCCAGGGCGGCGAGCCGTCCCTTCGCCCGCAGGTAGAGGATGCCGTGCGAAAGAACCGGCGGGCTCCAGGCGGGGTAGCGGAATAACTGCCGCGCCGCCGCCGCCGCTTCATCGGCGCTCTGCTGTTCGTCGGTTCGAGCTTCGCCGGCGGTTCGGGTCGGCTCCGCGCTCTTGGCGACGTCGGATTCGGGAAGCAGCGGCGTCGCGTCGGCCACTACCTTGTAGCGCTTCGGGTTCGCCTCGACCAGCAGGAGGCGCCCTCGTTCCGTGAACACGACGAGGTGCCCGTCGACGTAGAGCAGTGTCGCGCGACCCAGGCCGGGCTCACTCCACAGGATCTTGCCCGACATGGAGTGGACGGCTCGCAGCTCAGCCTCACCCGACCCCTGGCCGGAGGATCCATACAGGATTCCTTGGTGGTGGATCGGTGTCATGAAGTGGCAGCTCATGCTCTGAGCACGTGGCGAGGCGTCCCGGCGAAGCACCTCGTAGCCGCCCGGCCGCACACGCAGGAGCGCGCTTCCTTGCCCGTACGACTCCGTGATGAGCACCGTATCGTCCACGACGACGGGATTGCTCGCGTTGACCGATTCCAGCTTCTTCGCGCGAAAGGGGAAATGAAAGTCGACCTTGCCGCTGGCCGGCTCGAAGCCGACGAGGCCGCCGCGAGCGAACAGGAATCCCCAGCGCCGCTCGCCGATGGTCGCCATCACTGGACTGCTGTAGCTGGCCAGCTCGTCGGTGATCCTGTAGCGCACCTTGCCGGTCCGCTTGTCGAACGCCACAATGCCGCTACCGTTGCCGGCGACCTTGCCCGACTGTATTCCGGGCGAATCCGCAGGACTGCCCCCGATGGCAGCGATGAGCAGGTCGCCTTCCACCACCGGCGCGCTGCCCGTGCCGAAGAAGTTCTGCACGACGCCGAATGTCTTGGCCGTATCGACGTCCCAGACGATGGAACCGTCCTTGACCCGGTGGCAACGCAGTCTCCCGCCTGCACCGAAGGTGTAGACAAGGTCACCGTCGACCGTTGGCGCCGCGCGCGGCCCGTTGCCGTAGCCGTAGATGTCCTCGTATCCGGTGGGGTACTCCGCCCGCCAGATCTCGTCCCCGGTCACGGCGTTCCTTGCGGTAAGTCTCACCGTGTCGCCGTGTCGGTCGAACAAGAACAGGCGCCCTTCGGCGACCGAGGGTGCCGCATACCCCTCGCCTACCGCCAGGTGCCAGAGCAGCGGGGGGCCACCCTCCTTCCAGGACTTCAGGATGCCGGTCTCGGTGGACTTGCCGTTCCCGGTCGGGCCCAGGAAGGCGGCCCAATCGCTGCCCGATGGGGAAGGCGGCGCGTTCTTGACGGCGCGTTGCTCGGCCGACAGGGTTGCGGATGCGCCGAGGATAGACCACAGGGCGCAGGCAACGAGGAGCCGTGATGCCACGGGACGCGAAGGTGAGTTGAGCATGCTCATAGTCTATCAACCACCCGCCGCCCCTTGCCTATTCCGGCCCCAGCCCGTGAGGACCGCCGTAAGGATGACGGCGAGCAGCATCCAGGAATGCAGGTTCCACAGGCCGGCCGAGAGCGCGGTAAGCCGCGGCATGCCGTGCTCCGGCCCGCCCTGGGTGGTACTGGCCGCCAGGACCAGGGCCAGCGCGGCGACGAGCACCGCCCAGAACCCGCGCTCGTCCGGAGCACCCGATACGCCGAGCCAGGCGACGCCGGCGAGGAAGAGCACGAAAGGTGCCAGAGCCCCGGCAGTGCCGCCACGAAACGAGAGCTGATGGTTCGTACCCACGGCCGATAGCATAACCCAGGACACCGTGGTACAGTTAGGCGTCCAAGCGGAACGGAGACGAGTATGGCTGGAGCACCGGACGAGTTCACGCTGTACGATCTACGCGTCGAGGTGGTGGCCTGTCGAGGGAAGATGGTCTGCAATCACCGCATCGGCGACTATTTCGAGTTGTCCGGCGAGAACCTCTCGCTGCCGCCGGGCCAGACGATTCCCATCTATCCCCTTGCGGCATTGCTTCCGCTGTTACCTGCCAAGCAACGCAAGACGCACGAGAACGACTGGATGACCACGGACACGGACGTCGCCTGTCCGGATCCTCACTGCGGAGCGATCTTCCGTATTTCACGCACCGGGGAAAGGGTCTTTCGCCACACTGACGTCACCAGGGTGCCCTTACGGCCGGATGAGTCGTAACGGGCCCCGCGGCGTGCCACGCCGCGAGCTGGCGCCGGGCTACACGGTGTCGCGCATCATCAACGGCGGCTGGCAGCTCTCACAGGGTCACCGGCCAACGGCCGTGGCTCCGGACGCGGCGGTCCGGCAGATGCAGCAGCTGGCGGATGCCGGACTGACAACCTTCGACTGCGGCGACATCTACGTGGGCGTCGAAGCGCTGTTCGGAAAACTGCGCCATGCCGCCACGGAGGTTCAGGTTCACACCAAGTTCGTCCCGGACCGGGACGATCTGCCTCACATCGACAAGTTGTACGTGGAGCGCATCGTCGACCGATCCCTGCGCAGGCTCGGTGTCGAGAGGCTCGACCTGGTGCAGTTCGCCTGGTGGGACTACGCGGTGCCCCGT
>CBDVAL010000222.1:0-5652 GCA_965371955.1 uncultured bacterium
GGGCACCGAAGGCCTGAAGCTTATCCTGAAGCAACACCAGGACGAGCCGGTGAATAAGCTGTGCGAGAGTGTGATCCGGGAGGTGGTGGACTATCAGGACAGTAACCTCCAGGACGACGCCACCTTCTTGCTGATCCGGAGGAACGCCTAGATGGCCTCGAAAGTGCCTCGATGGCTGATGGGCTGCGGTGTCGGCTGTGGTGCGGCGGTGGTCCTCGTCCTTGCCGCCATGACCGTCGGAGCCGTCTCCTTCAACCGGATGCTGAGCGACGTCGATCGCGCCACGGAGATGCGCGCCGAGATCGAGCAGCGCTTCGACACTCCGGATAACTTCACGCCGGCCGCCGACGGCGCGGTGGCCCCGGGCCGGCTGGAGCGATTCCTGCAAGTGCGGCAGGCGCTCGAGCCGCTGTGCTCGCGCTTCGATAACACGTTGGGCCGTATCGAGGAAATCGACCAGCGCGAAGAAGCGCCCGGGATCGGCGACATGTTCGGCCTCCTGGGCGGAGCCCTCTCCTTTCCAAGACTGATGACCGACTACGTGGCAGGCCGAAACCAGGCACTGCTGGACGCCGAGATGGGCCTCGGTGAGTACACGTACATCTACGTCATGGCCTACTCCGCCGGCCCGGCGGAGGAGCGGCAACAGGAGCAGCAGCTGGAGAGGCCGCTCTCCCGCCGTGTTCGCCGCAACGTGGCCGGCATGCTGGAGCGACAGCGCGCACTCCTGGCTGCGGACGGAGAAGGAACCCGGGAGCTGGCACTCCTGGACGCCGAGATCGAAGCGCTGCGCGCCGATGACAGCCGGCGCCCCTGGCAGGACGGCCTGCCGCCGACCGTCGCCGACTCTCTCGACGCCGGACAGGAGGAGCTCCAACGGCTCGCCTGTCCGCTGGCGGCGGACTTCGCGCTGGGCCGCACCGAGCGCCGGGGCCTCACCATCCGCGGCGACTGAATCTTTCAGGTACACTGTCCTCATGGCGCACGTCATCGAACCGGCAGCCAGCGGCCGGGCGAAGTGCCGGGGCTGCAAGCAACCCATCGCCAAGGGCGAGCTGCGTCTGGGAGAGCGGCTTCCGAACCCGTTCGGCGACGGCGAGATGACCCTGTGGTTCCATCCCCTGTGCGGAGCCTACAAGCGCCCGGAGCCCCTGCTGGCGGCGCTGGAGATCACCGAGGAATCCGTGCAGGGGGTGGAAGCCCTGCAGGACGCCGCCCGTTTCGGCCTGGACCATCGTCGCCTGCCGCGGCTGGATGGCGCGCAGCGCGCCTCCACCGGCCGCGCCCGCTGCCGCTCCTGCCGCGAACTCATCCCCAAGGACAGCTGGCGCATCGCGCTGGTCTACTTCGAGGACGGCCGCTTCGAGCCCTCCGGCTATATCCATGTGCCGTGCTCGCAGGCCTACTTCGGCACCGCCGACATCCTCCCCCGCCTGCGCCATTTTCAGCCGGATCTGACCGACGCCGCGATGGGCGAGTTGGAGGTCGAGCTGCGAACCTGACGGCCCCCTCGGTGCCCACGGACACAGCCCTTGACCACCGCGCGATCAGCGATAGACATCTTTCCTGTGCGCCACCCGGACCACCATCACGAAGAGACAATCGTCTTCGATGGCGTAGACGATTCGGTAGCGTCCCTGGCGCACGCGGTACTTCTCGGCACCGGAAAGCTTCTGGCAACCCGGCGGGCGCGGGTCGTCGGCCAGGGATCGGATCCGCGCGACGACGCGCTGGCGGTCCTTCTTCGTGGGAATGGCCTCGATCTCGCGAGCCGCGGAGCGCTTGATCCGGACGCTATATCTTTCCACGCTTGCGCAGGTCCTTGACCACGTCCTCGAACGCGTAGCTCGGCTCCGGCTCCCGCAATTCGAACGCCGCCAGGTCGTCGGCATCCTCGGCAAATGAGGTCTTCACGGCCTCGTTGACCAGGTCGGAGACCGAACGGTCCGTCTCGGCCGCCTTCAAGCGCAGGGCGCGGTGGAGGGCGGGGTCAAAGTAAACCGTAGCGCGTTTCGGCGAAGTGTCCATGCGGACAATGTAGCGCTATAGCGTCATAACATCAAGTTGCTTGTCCGCCATCCGGAATCTGAAAGGACAGTTTGACAGGTCGTCCGCTTTGATGTAACCTTTAATCCGGATTTTCGGATATATACTCATGACCACGGCTAACCACATCGAGGTGCTGGACCGGCTGACTGCGCTGGGGGATGGCACGAGGACGCGGGTGCTCCTGCTGCTGGAGCGGCAGGAGTTGACCGTCTCGGAGCTGTGCGCGGTGCTGCAGGCGCCGCAGTCCACCGTGAGCCGGCATCTCAAGGCGTTGGCAGACGCCGCCTGGGTGGTCTCGCGGCCGGACGGCACGCGGCGGTTCTATCGCATGGACCGCGACGGGCTGCCCTCGTCCATGCGGCGCCTGTGGGGTGTGGTGCGCGAGGAGGTGGTGGCGTCCCCCGGCGCAGAGCAGGACCGGGTGCGGCTGGCCTCGGTGCTGGCGCAGCGGCGCAGTCGCTCGGAGGAGTTCTTCTCCAGCGAGGCCGGCCAGTGGGACCGTATGCGCGATGAGCTGTTCGGCGCCGGCTTCTACCTGGGAGCACTTCCAGGGCTGCTGGACGAGACCTGGACCGTGGGCGATCTGGGCTGCGGCACCGGCCACGTGGCCGCGTCGCTGGCGCCGTTCGTGGCGCAGGTCATCGCGGTGGACGGCTCGGAGGCCATGCTGGCCGAGGCGCGCCGCCGGCTGGCCGGCCGCGACAACGTGCAGGTGCTGCACGGCGAGCTGGAGGCGCTGCCGCTGGACGATGCCGCGCTGGACGCGGCGGTGGTGGCGCTGGTGCTGCACCATCTGCCGGACCCCGGCCGTGCGCTGGCGGAGATGGCACGGGCCGTACGGCCCGGCGGCCGCATCCTGGTCATCGACATGCTGCCTCACGATCGCGAGGATCTGGCAGGGCGCATGGGGCATGTCTGGCTCGGCTTCGCCGAGGAGATCATCAAGTCGCATCTGAACGAGGCAGGCTTCCAGAGCCCGCGCATCGTCCCGTTACCGGCCGACCCCGACGCACAGGGGCCGGCGCTGTTCGCCGCGGCGGCGAGGCGCGCCGCGTAGAGATCAAGACAATCCATCCGCGAGATCGGATCAGAGGAGGAAGGTTGATGGCCACAGCAGTCGACAACAAGACGCATGCGTTCGAGGCGGCCCGCAAGGCAGGGCGGGAGCCGTTCAAGGTGAAGGATCTGAGTCTGCACGAGGCGGGTCGCAAGGAGATCCGTCTGGCGGAGCACGAGATGCCGGGCCTGATGTCGGTGCGCGACAGGTATCGTGACGAGAAGCCGCTGGCCGGCGTCCGGATCCTGGGCAGCCTGCACATGACGGTGCAGACCGCCATCCTCATCGAGACGCTCACGGACCTGGGTGCCGACGTGCGCTGGGTCTCCTGCAACATCTTCTCCACCCAGGACCACGCCGCCGCGGCGGTGGCGGTGGGCCGGCCGGAGCTGGGCGGCAGCGTGGAGGACCCGCGCGGCATCCCGGTGTTCGCCTGGAAGGGGGAGACGCTGGAGGAGTACTGGTGGTGCACCAACGAGGCTCTCCTGTGGCCCGACGGCTCGGGGCCGGACCAGATCGTCGATGACGGCGGTGACGCCACGCTGCTGGTGATCCGGGGCGCCGAGTTCGAGCAGGCCGGCGCCGTGCCGGAGTTCAACGCCGACAAGGACTCCGAGGAGTGGGGCGTGATCCTGCAGCTGCTGCGCCAGGAGATGCAGAAGGACGCCGGCCGCTGGACCAAGGTGCGGGACGGTATCCGCGGCGTCTCCGAGGAGACCACCACCGGCGTGAACCGGCTCTACCAGATGATGAAGACCGGCTCGCTGCCGTTCCCGGCCATCAACGTCAACGACTCGGTGACCAAGAGCAAGTTCGACAACATCTACGGTTGCCGGCACTCGCTGCCCGACGGTCTGATGCGCGCCACCGACGTGATGCTCGGCGGCAAGGTGGCCGTGGTGTGCGGCTTCGGCGAGGTGGGCAAGGGCTGCGCCCAGGCGCTGCGCGGCCAGGGAGCCCGGGTCATCATCACCGAGATCGACCCCATCTGCGCCCTGCAGGCGGCCATGGAGGGCTACGAGGTCAACACGCTGGAGAACGTGGTGGAGCGCGCCGACCTGTTCGTCACCACCACCGGAAACTTCGACATCATCACCGCCGACCACATGAGCCGCATGAAGGACAAGGCCATCGTCGGCAACATCGGCCACTTCGACAACGAGGTGGACATGGCCGGGCTGAAGAAGATCGACGGCATCCAGCACATCAACATCAAACCACAGTACGATGAGTGGGTGTTCCCGGACGGCCACAGCGTCCTGATCCTGGCCGAGGGGCGGCTGCTGAACCTGGGCTGCGCCACCGGCCACCCCAGCTTCGTCATGTCGGCGTCGTTCACCAACCAGGTGCTGGCACAGATCGAGCTGACCACCAAGGGCAGCCAGTACGGCAACGAGGTCTACGTGCTGCCCAAGAAGCTGGACGAGGAGGTCGCCCGGTTGCACCTGGATCACCTGGGCGTGAAGCTCACCCGCCTGACCCGGAAGCAGGCCGACTACCTGGGCATCCCGGTGGAAGGGCCGTACAAGCCGGAGCACTACCGCTACTAGAGGCCCGGCCTACGCGTCCTGGTCTCCCGCCGGTCAGCGGTTGCTGTTCCACTCCAGGCGGGACGGGGACCGGTTCGAGGGACCGACAATAATGAGGAGCATCAGGGGCAGGAGAGCGTGGTCACCCCGCCGCCCCACGCCGCGCCACCGCCGCACGCCGTGTCCACTCCCCGCACCAGATAGAACCAGCCGAGGCCAGCCGGGGGAACATCGGTCTCGATGAATTCGGTGTCGGCCGTGTTGGGATCGAGAGCGGTGACGCACAGGGGAACGGACGGAACGGACAGATCTCCGCGCAGGACCTCGTAACGGTCCGCGAAAGTGGTCGGCGTCCAGGTGTAGCGAGTCGATGTCGCCGGCACCATCAGCCCGGCGGCGAGGCCCGATGCCTCGGCGGGCAGTCCCGCGTTCGCGTCGAACGGGCCGCAATCGCAGACGTTCCCCAGGCCATCCCCGTCCTGATCGACCTGCAACGGATTGGGATCGAGCGGGCAGTTGTCGAAGCCGTCGACGATCCCGTCGACGTCCGCATCGCCCGACGCGACAACATGGCCGGTGATCAAGAACTGCGTGGTCTCTATCATGTTCACGGGTGGTGTCCCCGGAACCCAGGGGTCCAGGCCCGTCGCGAACGGCGTTCCGCTGAGTTCATCCCAGAGGTTCGGGCCACCACCAACCTCCGGTCCCTCGATGCGGAAGACGTCGAACCCGGGGCCCAACGGGCTGCCGGTGATGGTGCATTCCACCAAGATCGCAACGCTCAGTTCCACGACGAGCGGACCGAGAAACCCTGTTGGCTGCGGGCCGCCGACACACGTGAGGAACCGGTCCATGCCACTGAACGTCCAGGGAACGGCGCTGTAGGGACTGCCCGGGTAGATCGACTGATCGAAGTTCCCGGGCAGGACGGGACTATCCGGAAACTGAGAACCCTCCTTGATGGAATCGACATTTCTCGTGCGCAGGCCCTCTCCGTCAAGATCGACGTTCGCCGGG
>CBDVAL010000223.1:0-5645 GCA_965371955.1 uncultured bacterium
GGGCATGGTGTGGAAGGCGGTGGATACCACGCTCAATCGCGAGGTGGCCATCAAGGTCCTGCCGGAACTCTTCGCCCACGATTCGGAGCGCCTGTCCCGCTTCGAGCGTGAGGCGAAGCTGCTCGCCTCGCTGAACCACCCCAACATCGCGTCCGTCTACGGGCTGCATCAAGCGGGCGACACACGCTTCCTCGCCATGGCGCTGTCGCCGGACGGCCAGACCTCCCCGATGGCGACTACGTGGCCCGGGTGCGCAGTCAGGCGGCCGCCGATGCGGCGTGGACCGAGTATCCGTTCCAGGTCCGTTCCTCTTAGAAGCGGTACCTCTTCCGGGCTTCGGCCGGCTGCGGCGGGCCTGGGCGTCAATCCGGCGAGATGCGATCCGCCTCGCCAGCGGGCTCCTGGAAGACGTGACGATCCTCCAGGCGCATCGCGGAGAGGGTGCCGCCCCAGAGGCAGCCGGTATCCAGCCCGATGGCGTGAGGCGTTTGCAGCAACCCCAGGGTGGACCAGTGTCCGAACAGCACCACGGTGCCTGCGCTTCTGCGCCCGGGCAGGGAGAACCACGGATGACAGCCGGCGGGGGCTTCGGCGGGCGGGCCTGCGTGCTCGAGGCAAAGCCGTCCGTCGTCCGTGCAGGTGCGCAGCCGGGTGAACACGGCGAGCGAGACGCGCAGATGCTCTGCCGACTTCAGGTCATCGCGCCACACGGCAGCATCGTCCGTCTGGAACCAGCGCAGTAGCTCCCCGGCCTCGCTGCCCCGCAGTGCGGACTCCACCCGGCGTGCCCTCCGCTCGGCCTCCTCCTCGGTCCAGGACGGCATGAGGCCGGCGTGCACCATCAGGTAGGGCGCTTCGCGGTGCAGCAGAGGGCGATGTCGCAGCCAGCCGATGAGCTCGTCGCAGTCGGGGGCATCGAGGACCTGCTGAAGCGTGTCCTGTGGATTGGTCTCGCGCAGGCCATCCGCGAGGGCCAGCAGGTGCAGGTCATGGTTGCCCAGGACCACCGTGGCCGTCTCGCCCAGATCCCGTACCCAGCGCAGGACTTTCAGCGACTCCGGGCCGCGGTTCACCAGGTCGCCCACGAACCACAGCCGGTCCCGGCCTGGATCGAAGCGGATGCGCTGCACCAGGCGCATCAGGGTGTCGTGGCAGCCCTGGACGTCACCGATGACATAGGTGGCCATGTCCCCATTGTATGCGTTGAGACCCCACCTTGCTTTGCCGGGCCTGCTCTGCTGACATGGCGGCTCCCGAGCGTCCTTCGCCGGGACCAGCGAGGCGCCCGTGGCATCCTCCACCACCACCAATCCTTCCGTGCTGCGCCTTGCGGCCCCGCTGGTGGTGTCCTTCATGATGCGCGCGGCGTTCACCTTCGTGGACACCGCCTACGCCGCCACCATCGGTGACGCCGCCGTGGCGGCCATCGGGCTCACCGTCCCGTTCGAGTTCCTGATGATCGCCATCTGGGTGGGCCTGTCCACCGGGCTCACGTCTGCCCTGTCGCGTGCCCTGGGCTCCCGTGAAGGGCGCAAGATGGATCAGTACCTGCGCGCCGCCTGGAAGCTGGTGCTGTGGCTCTCGCCGATCTTCGGCCTCCTGGGAGCTGCCATCTGGTTCGCACCGCGCCTCGGTCTGGCGTCCGAGGTCCACCGCAGCTTCCAGATCTACGGCACCACGCTGGTGGTGGGAACGGCCATCACGTCGTTCTGGTCCATCATCCCCGACTCGGTGGTGAAGGTGCACCACGACACCCGCTCCACCATGTGGGCCGGCATCTGGTCCAACCTCATCAATATCATTCTGAACACGCTGTTCCTGTTCGTGTTCGGCTGGGGAATGTTCGGCATCGCCTTCTCCACTGTGCTGGGACGCGTGGGCGGGCTGGCGTACGCGGTGGTGCGGGCACGCTGGCACGAGAACCGCCGCAAGCGCGAGGCCCACGACACCGAGCCGGGGCTGGATCCGGCACCGTACCGCACGCTGCTGGCACTGGCGGTGCCCTCGTCGCTGACGTTCGTCCTGATGGCGGGGGAGACGGCCATCGTCAACGCGCTGCTCACCGGCATGCAGCACAGCACCGAGGCCATCGCGGCGTACTCCATCTACTACCGCATCACGCTGTTTGCATTGAATCCGGTCATTGCCGGGGGTGTGGCGCTACTACCGTACGCGGCCCGCCGCTTCGGCGAGCGCGACCCCGCAGGCGCGCGCCGGGGATTGCGGGAGGCCGGCATCGCGTCCACCGTCTACTCGGTGTTGGTGGTGGCGCCCGTGGTGCTGTTGAGCGCGCCGTGGCTGGCCGACTGGCTGGCGGAGACGCCCATCACGCGCGACTACACTGCGCTGACGCTGCTGTTCGCGCCACTGTCCTGCCTGTTCCTGGCGCCGTTCCTGCTGTGCCGCCCGGTGTTCGAGGCCATGAACCGTGGACGCCCGGGACTCGTGGTGGCCACATTGCGCTTCTTGGTGCTCACGGTGCCCGCGGCCTGGCTGGGCATGCGGGTCGCGGAGCGCATGGGGCAGCCGGCGCTCTATGGCCTGGTGGTGGGGCTGCTGGTGATCTCGGCGGTGACGTCCGGAGCGTTCTATCTATGGTTGCGCTCGGCGCTGATGGCGCTGGAGCGGGGCGCCGCTTCCGTCCCGCCGCAGCCGGCCGGCGCCAGGAGGAGGTCATGAAACGGGTTCTACGCCAAACGGCGTAGCGCGGCCAGCAGGCGGTCGATCTCCTCGGGTGTGTTGTAGTGCATCAGTCCGATGCGCAGTACACCCTGCGGCTCCAGGTCCAGGGCCTCGGTGAGCGGCACGGCGTAGAAGTTGCCGCTCCAGGTGAAGATGCCCTGCTTGCCGAGCTCGCCGGCCATCTGCCTCGCTGTCTTGCCTGCACGGGTGATGGCCACGGTGGGAACCCGCCGGTCCAGACGCTGCACGTCGGTGATCCCCCAGACGGTGACCCCCGGGACCTCCGCGAGCCCGTCGAGCAGGTGCCGGACCAGGTTGTGCTCGTGCTGCTCGATGGCCGCGAACGCGGCTTCCAGCGCGGCACGTCGGTCCGGGAGCACGCCCCCGTGATGCCGGCCCAGGTCGGCCAGGTAGTCGACGGCGGCCAGCGTGCCGGCCATGCCCTCGTGGCTCTGCGTGCCGGTCATCCAGCGGTAGGGGAGTGCATCGGACGACGGGCGCAGCTTGTGGACCGGCAGCTCCTCGAGGTGCTCGCGCTTGCCGTACAGGATGCCCACGTGCGGGCCGAAGACCTTGTACGCCGAGCACGTCAGGTAGTCGCAATCCCACGCCTCGGCGTCCATGGACAGATGAGGCGCCAGGTGCACCGCATCGACGAACACCTGGGCTCCTGCCTGGTGCGCGCGCGCGACCATTTCCCTCACCGGCGTGATACTGCCCACGATGTTCGATGCGGCGGTGAAGGCCACCAGCCGGGTGCGGCTGCCCAGCTTCGAGGTCCAATCGTCCAGATCCAGCGTGCAGTCCTTGGGGTGGATGGCAGCCTGGCGCACCGTGGCCCCGGCATCCTCGGCCGCCTGCACCCACGGCGTGAAGTTGGCGTCGTGCTCGAGGGAGGTGACAAGCACCTCGTCGCCGGGGCCCCAGGTGCGGCTCAGAGCCCGGGCGAGAGCGAAGGTGAGGGTGGTCATGTTGGCGCCGAACGCCACCAGATCCGGTTCGCGGCAGCCCACAAGATCCGCCGCCGCCTCGTGCGCGCGCCGCAACACGGCGTCACTTTCCCGGCTGGTGGCGAACTGCCCGTGCATGTTGGCGTTGGTGTCGGTGAGGTAGCGTCCCATGGCCTGGACGACACACGACGGCACCTGGCTGCCGGCCGGGCCGTCGAGAAAGACCGCGGGTTGCCCCGCCACCTGGCGCTGCAGCGCCGGGAACTGCCGGCGGCAGCGAGCTACATCGAAGGGATGGGTCATGCGGGGCGGAGTGTGGGCCTGGCGCGCTCGTTGCTACTCTACGAACGCGGCCAGGGCCTCCTTCTCGGTGTCGTGGACTTCCAGCAGGGGCAGGATCCGCGTGAGGTCCAGGACGCTGCGCACCTGCTTGCTGAGGTTGATGAGCTTCACCGCCGAGCCGAAGCGCTTCCCCAGCTTCACGCTGGCCACGATCTCGCCAATGCCGCAACTGTCGATCTTGGAGATCCGGGACAGGTTGAGCAGGATCTTCTTGAAGTTCTTGGAGAGCAGCTCGTTCATCACATCGCTGAGCAACTCGTCGCCCACGCCGGCCACGAGCGGCGCCTCCAGGTCGACGATGATCACCTCTCCCGCTTGCCGGACGCCGACTTTCATGTTCCCTCTCCGCAGGTCGACTCGATGCCGTGAGTGAGGTACGAGTACCCGGGAAGGGGATCGGTTGTCAAGGGGTCGCGACAGGTCGCCCGTGGCCCCCGGGTCTCCACATCGCATATCGCTGATTGTAATGAAGTTGACTGACTGCGCCATGGAGGCCAATCGGGAGGTCGTTCGTGCTGATGCGCAGCGCCGGCGGTCGATCCCGCCGACGCGGCGCACTCTTCTAGAGTTCGATGCTGTGGGCTATCTCCTCGAACTGATCCCGGAACTGCTGGTACTGATCCCGTGGGGCGCGGAAGGCGACGGTGAGCAGGTAGTCGCCATCCATCTTGGTGAAGACCAGGCCTCCTTGTATGGGCTGGCCGTCCTCGCTGAAGGTGCCCTCGATGCGGACGGCATCGCGGCCGTCGAGGGTGCCGGGTGCAGTCGAGAGCTTCTGGAAGTCGGCATACCTAGCTGCGAACGCTCCCTCGATGAGAGGCGTGAGGGCTTCCAGGGACATGCCCGGCGTGGCCTGGATCTGGATGCTCATCTTCACGTTGTCGGCGCTGCTCTGGATGCGGGCTACCAGCGGCGCGCTGTCGGCGACGCCCTCCACGCTCCAGGACTTGTCCGGTAGCTCGATGGATAGGGCCGCGTCGGCCAGGACGTAGCGTTTGCCTTTCCTCACCACCTCGCCACTCCAGAATTGCGGCGCGGGTTGCGCGTCCTGGGCGGCCATGGTCGCAGCCGCCGGCACATCCCATCCCTGCTGGTGGAAGAAGTCATCCATGGCCGCCAGAGTTGCCTCGGGCTGATCGTCCATGAGGAAGATGCGTGCGTCCTGGATGGTCCGCGTGGTGATCAGCTTGCTGCGCTCCTCCACGCCCTCCCAGGACGTCTGGAGGAATCCTTGCAGGGAGTTGCGGCCCCCCTGCAGGCTCATGGAATACAGCTCGTCGAGCTCCGGCTTGAGGATCAGCAGGGGAATCTCGAGCTGATCCAGTTGCAAGGTGCTGTCCACGGCCCAGTACTCGCACAGGTAGCGCACGTGCACGGGCAATGTGGGCTCGGCAGCCTGTCGCCAGAGATTCAGGGCGCGTAGGGGCTGGATGGCGTAGTCATGGGGGAGGAAGTTGTTGTCGTCCCACGTTTCAGGCGTCACCGTCTTGAACCAGTTGGGGGCCATGTTTTGATCCACCATCCGGGCGAGGGCCTCGGGCGAGCCGGCTCCCGGGTTTCCGGAAGTGGCGGCCTGCAGGGACTTGGGCACACCAGCCAGGATGATGGCGGCGCGGAAGCGATCGGGATGTCGGCTGGCCAGCCCCAGGACGACCTGCGTGGCGTTGGCCC
>CBDVAL010000224.1:0-5644 GCA_965371955.1 uncultured bacterium
CGCCTTCGTGGAGCACTACATCCTTCCTGTCCTCTATCCGGCGGGCCTGACCCGACCCGTCCAGGTCGGCCTGGCCCTGATCGTAATCGCGGCGAACAGCCTCGCTTATGCGCTGGTCTGGAGACGCCGTCGAATGAATTGCTAATGGCATACTCTTGAGATTCCTGTGCCGGGGATGAACGCACCCGCCATCGAGACGCACGGTCTGACCAAGCGATACGGCGAAACCCTGGGTCTGGAGGGGCTCGATCTCACCGTCGAGAGGGGCGAGATCTTCGGATACCTCGGCCCCAACGCCTCGGGGAAGACGACCACCATCCGGCTGCTGCTCGATCTGATCCGGCCCTCCCGGGGCAGCGCTTCCCTGCTGGGTCGCCCGCCGAGCGATGCCGAAATGCGCCGCCGCGTCGGATACCTGCCCGGCGACCTGGTTCTTGACCTGCGGCTGACCGGGCGCCAGACGCTCGATTTTCTCGGTGCGCTCTCCACGGGATGCGTGACGGCGAAGATGACCCGGCGCCGCCGGGAACTCTGCGACCGCCTGGCTCTCTCCGGAACCGACCTGGATCGGCCGGTCCGCGAGGCCTCGAAAGGGACGCGGCAGAAGCTGGGCCTGGCTGCAGCGTTCCAGCACGATCCCGAGCTGGTCATCCTCGACGAGCCGACGTCCAACCTCGACCCTCTCGTCCGGGAGGCCGTGTTCGACCTGCTGCTAGAAGCAGGACGCCGCGAGGTAACGGTCTTCCAGTCCTCCCACGTGCTGTCCGAGGTGGACCGAACCTGCACCCGCGTGGGGATTCTCCGGAAGGGCCGCCTGGCCGCGCTGGCATCCATTGATGAGTTCCGGCGGACCGCGTCGCGCCTGCTGGTCGTTCGCTTCGAGGCCGCAGCTCCGCTGTCCGAGCTCGATCTTCCCGGCGTCGAGATCGTCCAAGCCGAGGGCGACCACGCAGTCCTGCGCGTTTCCGGTGACCTCAACCGGCTGCTGCAGGTGCTTTCGAGGCACCGGGTGCGGCACCTGGCTCTCCCCGAGGCGACCCTCGAGGACGCCTTCCTTGCCATCTATCGCGGCGAGGACGGCCGATGACCACGGCGCTGTTTCGCAGGCTACTGCGTCAACACGCCGGGCTACTGGCTGCCACGACCCTCGGACTGGGTCTGTTCGAGGTGTTCCTCATCTGGGTCGGTGCGCAGATCGAGCGCAGCTTCGGCCTTGCGGCTCTGGCCCAGCAGCTCCTTCCCGTGGAGATGCGCGAGGCCTTCATCTCCCAGTTCGGGTTCATCTCCTTTGCCGGCGCAGTGGCGTTCGGATTCCAGCATCCCTTCCCGATGGTGGCAGGTATTGCCTTTGTGGTGGTCGTGGGCACGATCCCGTCGGCCGAGCGCGAAAGCGGGCTTCTCGATCTCATCCTCGCCAGGTCGGTAACCCGTACGCAGTATCTCCTCGCAACGATCTCGTTGCTGGTTCTGGGGGCGGTGGCGCTGCCTGCGGCGATGCTGGCAGGCGCGGCCGGGGGGCTCGCCCTCGTGGAGGTGGCCGGCGAGATCCCGTGGCATCGCTACGCAGCGCCGGCCGGAGGCATGGTGACGCTCCTGCTGGCCGTCAGCGGGTACACTCTGCTCATCGCCGCCGGCAGCCGGCGGCGTGGCGCGGCCGCAGCGCGGTCCGCCGGCCTCACGTTGGTGTTCTATGTGGTCGACTTTCTCGGTAGCCAGTGGGATTGGCTCGCCCAGGTCAGGCTGCTCAGCCCGTTCTACTACTACAAGCCGGTCGCGGCGGCGGTCCTCCCGTCCACGCCGATCCAGAACCCGCTGATCCTTGCGGGGATCTTCCTGGTGAGCACCCTCCTGGCAGTCCGCGTTTTCCGGCTCCGTGATCTCTGAGCCTGCACCCGGTCCAGCCGGGCCCGAGCTCTTGTCCCCCGCCCCGCTTCCCAATACACTAGGGCACTCGACCCGGAGATCCCCATGCCCGTCCAACCCGGCCAGTCACTCGCGCACTTCCGCATCACCGCCAAGATCGGTGAAGGCGGCATGGGCGAGGTCTACCAGGCGCACGACTCCAGGCTGGGCCGCGAGGTGGCCATCAAGGTGCTCCCCGACGCGGTGGCCGCCGATCCGGATCGCCTTTCCCGCTTCCAGCGCGAGGCCAAGGTTCTGGCCGCGCTGAACCACCCCTCCATCGCCGGCATCTACCAGGTGGAGGAGGCCGGTGGCGTCCACTTCCTCGTCATGGAGCTGGCCCCGGGGGAGACCCTTGCCGAGCGCATCGAGCGCGGCGCCGTTCCGGTGGACGAAGCCGTGGCCATCGCCCTGCAGATCGCCGCGGCAATGGAGACCGCTCACGACCGCGGCATCATCCATCGCGACCTCAAGCCCGCCAACATCAAGCTGTCTGCTGCCGGCCAGGTGAAGGTCCTCGACTTCGGCCTGGCCAAGGCGCTGGCGGGGGAGCTGGAGACGTCCATGCCGGCCACGGCGCTGACCCAGTCGCCGACGCTGACGGTGCAGGGGACCAAGGCCGGTGTGCTGCTCGGCACCGCCGCCTACATGAGCCCGGAGCAGGCGCGCGGCGAGGCGGCCGACCGGCGCGCCGACATCTGGGCGTTCGGCGTGGTGCTGTTCGAGATGCTGTCGGGCAAGATGGTCTACCAGGGTCGCACGGTCTCCGACATCCTCGCCGGCATCCTGGCCCGTGAGCCCGAGTGGGCGCAGCTCGGGGGCAAGACGCCGCGTCCGGTGATGCGGCTGCTGCAGCGTTGCCTGCACAAGGAGGCCGGCGAGCGCCTGCAGGCCATCGGCGAGGCGCGCATCTGTCTGCGGCGCTACCTCGATGACCCGTCCGCCGGGGCCGAGGCCGGGACCACGGCAACGCCCGCTGCGGTGACCGGGCGCAGGATACTGGACCTCGCGATGCTGGGCGTGGGGCTGGTGGCGGTCACCTTGGCGCTCACCTGGATGGGCAAGCCCGCGCCGCCTCCACCGGAGCCGCTGCACGTGGAGGCCACGGTGCATGCCGACGGCACGCTCATGACCGGGATCGGAAGCTCCGTGGTGCTGTCCCGGGACGGCAAGCTCCTGGTCTACAACACCGGTGACGGCACGAATCCCACCGGCGGCCTGTACCTGCGTCGAACACATCAGCTCCAGTCCGAGCACCTCTCGGGCACGGATAGGGGGTACAACCAGTTCTTCTCCCCCGACGGCCGCTGGATCGGCTTCGTGACACCCACCGAGCTCAAGAAAGTGGCCATCTCGGGCGGCACGCCGCTGACGCTGTGCGCCGTCAGACGAAACCGCGGCTCCACCTGGGGGCCGGACGGCACCATCGTCTTTGCCCCCGACCCCATCAGCGGATTGATGCAGGTGTCGGCGGCCGGCGGCGAGCCGCAGGAGTTCACCACGCTGGAGGAGGGCGAGATCAGCCATCGCTGGCCGCAGTTCCTGCCGGGAGGACGGCAGGTTCTCTATACCGCCTACACCTCCACGGATCGCAACCAGGGCCGGATCAAGATCGCGGATCGGGAGACCGGTCAGAGCCGGACCGTGCACGAGGGTGGTACCGATGCACGCTACGGCGACTCAGGCCACCTGCTCTACTGGCGCGAGGGGACCGTGTTCGCCGCGCCGTTCGACCTGGCGAGGCTGGAGATGACGACACTCCCCGTGCCGGTATTGCATGAGGTGGTGGGCAACCTCGAGGGTGGCGCTCAGTTCGACGTGGCCGCGGACGGCACGCTGATCTACGTCCATGGGGCGTTGGACGCGAGCGTGGAGACCGAGCGCAGGCTCATGCTCATGGACCGAGCGGGGCAGGTAACCGCCGCGTCGGATCTCAGGGCATCGTTCGCCGACGGCGTGGAGATCTCACCGGACGGCAAGCGCCTGGCCACGGTGCGCTTCATCGACGGCAACGGGGACATCTGGATTCTGGATCGCGAGCGCGACACACCGACCCGGTTGACCTTCCACGACGACGTCGACGTCGACCCGCGGTGGTCCGCCGACGGGAAGTGGATCTACTTTGCCGGTCGCCGCGGTGCTCGCTTTCAGGTCCACCGCAAGCCTGCCGACGGCTCGCGGGAGGCCGAAGTGGTGGCGGAGAGCGACAAGGACCAGTTCCCCAGCCATCTCTCCCGGGACGGCCGCTACCTGATCTACAGCGGGCCGGGGGAAAGCACCGATCCGGACCTGTTCGTGGTGGCACTGGAGGAGGGTGGCAAGCCGGAGCTCTTCCTGGGGACACGCTTCGAGGAGCTGGACGCCCGCTTCTCCCCCGATGGCCGCTGGGTGGCGTACCAATCCGACGAGTCGGGGCATGAGGAGATCTACGTCAGACCGTTCCCCGGTCCGGGCGGCAGGTGGCAGGTCTCCTCCGGAGGCGGTGTCACGCCGCGATGGTCCCCCGACGGCAGCCGCCTGTTCTTCCTCCAGGCCGCACAGCTGTACGAGGTGGACATCCGCGTCGAGGGTGACGCCGTGCAGGCGGGAAGACCGCAGCCGGTGGTGGAGCTGCCTGGCCTGCGGCGGACGCTGTGGGCACTCTCCGCCGATGGCGAACAGTTCCTCTTCGTCCAGAATCCGGAGGGCACCGCCGGGGACGCCGAGGGGAAGCCCACCCAGAACCTGGTGCGCTTCACCTTCCACTGGTTCGAGGAGCTGCGGGCGTTGCTGGCGACGGACTCCTGAAGGGGGAGGCTGCGGCGCTACCGGACCTGGCAGGAGTCCTCCTCGCGTTCACCTCCATCGGCAGGGAAAGTACATTCGAAATGCATTTTCTGGTTTCGTTTGCCCTTGGTGTTCAGCAGAACCAGCGTGTACCCGAGTACAGAGCGAGTTACATGCCAGCGACAGGTCAACTTGTCATCTGCGAGGAAGAAACACTCCTCGGGTCCCGTTCCGACGAGGTCGATCACGGGCCACAGGGTCTGTGCGTCAGCGAGCCTTTCGACGGCAGCCTGTCGCTTCTCCATGGAGATCCCACCGTAGTAGAAATCGCCGTCCCTGAAGCTTCGTGGGTAGGCACGGCAAGAACCCGGCGACCGGTTCTCGCCGTTGGTCGGTAGCTCGCAGACAAGCGTGACCTGATACTTGGTATCGAGCACCTCCGCCAGGCCCCTCCACGCCCGTCGCCGATTGCTGATGTACCAGGTGCAGATCTTCGAGTCGGTAGAGATATTCACGCACATCGCTGCGCGATTCTCCGCATGTTGGCTGAGAGCGTCCTCGGTGGTCACGTCATGGAGGATCGCGTGGATGCGTTGTTGAGCCTCCTCGGTGGGATGAGATGCATGTGCAGCACCTTCTTCAAGAACGACCGCGAAGATGCAAAGGGCAATGATCCCGCCGAAGAACGACTGCATTTTCATCATGGCCCTCCGGCCAGACAGACAGTCTTCATTGCTGCTGCGGGAGTTGCTGGCGACGGACTCCTGAAGTGGGGCCCTACTCCACCCAGCGCGCCAGGAACAGATTCGTCTCCCGTCCTTCAGGCTCGGCCCGGTTCGATGCCCACACCAGCCATTCACCATCCGGGCTGAACTGCGGGAAGCCATCGAACCCCGGCGCCGTCGTCACCCGCTCCGGCTCGCCGCCGTCCTTCCCCACCATCCACAGGTCGAACTCCCGCCCGCTCTCTGACCCC
>CBDVAL010000225.1:0-5584 GCA_965371955.1 uncultured bacterium
CATCTCCTCCAGCAGTCCCTGCGCGCGCATGCGCGCGTCCAGGGCATCCCCAAGGCGGCCACCCTTCTTCAGTGAATCCGCCAGTAGCAGCTCCGCCTCGCGCTCCAGTTCCGGCAGCGTACTGCGGTGCGCCGACGAAGCTGCCTCCTGCAGCGTTCTCCTTCCCGCTTCGATCTGAGCCAGCCCCAGTTGCGCCTCGCCCAGCAGGCGCTGGCCCCAGGCGCGGTCCTGCGTCAGGCCCGCTGCATCGGCCACCAGGATCAGCCGGTCGCCACGGGCGGCCATGGCGGCCCACTCGCCGCGCATGGCATCTCCCAGGGCGAGACCTCGCAACGCCCGGGCTTCGACGCGGGGATTGTCATGCTGCCGCGCCGATTGCAGCGCTGTTTCGAGATTGGCCATTGCGTCCGGCTCCCCGAGGCCCAGCTGGTCAAGGCCGAGAGAGGCCAGGGCAAAGGCCTCCTGCACCGGATCTCCCAGCTCGCGTGCCAGCTCCAGGGCGCGGCGGTGGTGCTCGGCCGCCACCGCCGGGTCCAGCAGGGAGCGATGCAGATCGCCCAGCCGGTCATAGCAGTGCAGCTGTCGCGCGCGGTCGTCGGTCTCCTGATGGGCGCGCAGCGCCTCCTCCCAGGAATCCTGGGCAAGGTCGAGGGCTCCCAGGGCGCGCAAGCTCTCCGCCCTGTGCATGAAGGCGTTGCCGCGATTCTGCAGGTCGCCCACCTCCATCGACAGGGCGATGCAGTCGTCGTACGTCTGCAGAGCTCCTTCATGATCGCCCTGCTGAGCGCGCACGAAGCCCAGGTTCAACAACGGTCCGATCTGTCCGGAGGCGTCCTCGGTGGCGCGCCGTAGCTTCAGCGAGCGGTCCAGGTAGGCGATGGCGCCCTCGCCGTTGCCCCGGAACGATTCCAGCAGGCCCAGGTTATTGAGGACGCTGGCAGTCTCCGCCGGCGCGTCCAGACGCTCCAGCGCCGCAAGCGCCTCCTCGTAGTAGCGCTGCGCCGCGTCGAAGTCTCCCTTGCGCGACAGGACGATGCCCAGCGTCTTGCGCGCCCGGGCCTGCCCCGCCTCGTCGCCAATCCCCTGGAACAGCGTCAATGCTCGCACGGCATGTTGCTCCGCCGTGTCGAAGTCGCCGGCCTGCGATGCGTTCCAGCCGATCCGCTCGGCGAGGCGAGCCTCGCGTGCGCGATCCATGCAACCGGCGCCGGTGGCCAGAGACTCCGCATAGGCGTCCAGGGCCCTGCGGCTCGCGCCGATGGCCTCCTGAGCCCGGGCCAACTCCTCCAGCAGAGGCGAGCGCTCCTGCTTGTCCTCGGTGAACTCCAGAGCCTGACGGCAACACTGCACCGCCACCTCGTAGGCGTGCACGCTCATGGCCTGCCGGGCGGCGACGCGCGCCTGTTCCCGTGCGCCTTGACCATCGCCGGAACCGGCAAGATGGTGCGCCAGCGCTTGCGGCGAGACGTCGTCGCGCCGGGCGAGAATCTCCGCGAACCGCCGATGCAGATCCTTACGCAGCCCCTCCTCGCAGCGCTGCGACAGAGCCTGGCTCAGCAATGTGTCCGGGATGGCGAACGTCGGCCTCGCCGCACCTGTGGTGTGGGCGCGCTCCACCACCAGGCCGCGCATGGCCAGGCGTCCCAGGGCCCGTTCCACCTCCCAGGGCTCTGCGGCCAGCACGATGGCCAGTTCGGCCGCGGACACCGGGCCGGCGCCGACGGCCAGGGCCTCCAGGAGGCGCGCATCGTCCTGCGACAAGCGGGTCATTCGATGTTGCAGCAGGTCCTCCACGCTCGAGGGCAGGTCGAGCGATGCGTCCAGTTCTCCCCGCAGGCTCCAGCCCTCGGGGCCGCGCACCAGGCGGCCCTGCGCGATGAGCGCGGAGAGGGTCTCCTCCACGAGGGAAGGATTCCCTCCCGTGGTCCGGTGCACGGCAGTGACCAGGGGTCGCGGCGCCTCCTGCAGGCCGAGCATGGCGGACAGCAGGTCGGCGACCTGGTCCAGGTTCAGCCTCTGTAGCTCCATGGTGCGGGCCGGCGCACCACGGAGACGGCGCTGGATCTCCCGCGTCCTCGAGACTCCCCGGTGGGTGGTCAGGACCAGCAGGGGTGTGGGCTTCGGCGAGCGCACCAGGCGCCACAGAATCTCCCACGCCATGGGCGTGGCGGCGGGGAGATCCTCCAGGCAGAGCAAGGTGGGAACCTGTGCGCAAGCGCCCTGGAGCCAGCCGGTGACCAGCGACAGGAGTTGATGCCTGGCGCCGGGGTCGGGGTCGCTCAGGTCACGCGACTTGACGGCCGCAGCAGCCGTCTGCCACAGCGACTCGATGCGCGGCTGCAATGCGCGCAACGGTTCCTGCTCCAGCGGTGCCTCCGGCAGGGCGGACAGGCGGTCACTCATGCGCCGCAGGATCTCGGGCCACGGACCCAGGGGTATTTCGCGGCTGGTGGCAAAGCTGCCTTCGACGACGTGCAGCCCATCCAGCTGCGCGCGCAGGCGCGCCTCCTGCAGCAGCCGGCTCTTGCCGATGCCGGCCTCGCCCTGCAGCAGCATCAGCCGGGGCGCAGCCGCCGACCCGCTCTGCAGCGACGACAGGCACTGCACCAGTTCGTTGCGCTCCTCGTCCCTCCCCACCAGCGGGACACCGTGCGCCAGGCTGTGGCGGGTGGCCTGGGTATCCAGGATCAATCCGGCGCCGGTGGCACGATTCACCGCATCCAGCAATGCGGCTGCGGAGGGGTAGCGCCGGCCGGGGGCGGGATCGAGCAGAGTGTGCAGCACCTTCGCCATCTCGCGCGGCCACGCCTCGAGGATGCCCGCCGGGATCTCCGGCGGACCTTGCATCATCCGGTCCAGGAGATCACGGTCCGGGATGTCCTCAAACGGGGCCTTCCCCGTGGCCAGGAAGAACAGGACCGCGCCCAGGGAGTACAGGTCGCTGCGGGGATCCACCGCCGTACCGGAAAACCGCTCGGGAGCCATGAAGCGCAGGGTTCCCCCCGGCCCGGCGAGCCTGTCGCTATCAGGGCCCACCGCCATGCCGAAATCCGCCAGCTTCACGTTCTGGTCGCCGGAGGTGAGCAACAGGTTGCCGGGCTTGATGTCCTGGTGGAGGAAACCGCGGGCGTGTATGTAGTCCAGCGCCTGGCAGATCTGGAGCAGGAGCCTCAGCAGGGGCTTCCGGGACAGGGGCGTGGCCAGATCTGCGAGGGTGCGGCCCGGCAGGAGCTCCATGGCCAGGAAGTGCGTTGACCCATCGGCCGCCGTGCCGAAGTCGAAGACCTGCACCAGGTTGGGGTGCTGAAATCTGGCCAGGAAGGCGAACTCGGCCTGGAACTCCCGCAGGCTCTCGTCCGTGAGCGCGCTGGGGTGGAGGACCTTGAGGGCCACCTGGCGGCCGTCGAACCAGCTGTCGGAGGCACGGTAGACCCGTCCGGAGGCGCCCTCCCCCAGCAGTTCCAGCACCTCATAGCGTGGGCTGATGACGACCTCGACTGCCTGGGCTGATCGTTTCTCTCGACTCATCCTGACTTGATTCCTTTTTCGGTTTCAGAATTGTACGAAAAATGGTCTCAATGTGCAACAGGGGGCCCCTTGAAATTCGCTCCCGGGCCCAGTACGATGCACCAGGCCGCCGAAATCCCCCCCCGGACCGGGATCCTGGGGTGCCGGCAACCGCTATCCAGGAGGGCTCTATGCGGGGATCGTCTGGTGAAGCAAGGTGGATCCGGAGCGCCGGCATCGCGCTTGTGCTCCTCGCACTGGGCTGGCCCGCGCTCGGCCAGAGAACCAGGACGCGCAGCGATGCGGGGGAGGCTGCCATCCAGGCCATGCGCGAGTACCACTACATGGCCGGAAAATTCGTCGATAGCTTGCCTCTCAGCGCCGGCGATCGGGTGATCGTCTATGGCATGAACTCACCCGGTTATCTGGAGCAGTTCCTGCGCCGCCTGGGTCCGGAGGGGGAGCTCTACTCTGTCTTCCGCGCGGAGCAGAACTACCGCTACGAGCTGGAGCAGGGACGATCGGCCGAGGACCCGCGTGTCCACCCCATCTTTGCCGCCGACGGTGATGCCCATCTGGAGCCGGACATGGCCGACCTGGTCGTGGCCATGGACCTGTTCGGGTTCTACCGGCGCGAGGCTGCCCTCTACCGTGAGGCTCACCGGGCCCTCCGGCCGGGCGGGACGCTGGTGCAGGTCCGCGCGAGGCGGCGGACCGAAGCCGAGTTCGAGGCGCTCCACCCCAACTTCACCAAGCCACTCCGCGGGCGACCGCTGTACCAGGAGATCAATCGACAGCGCCTGGGCGTGACCCAGCACGGGTTTCGCTACGTGAACGAGATAGCGCTGTTCAAGACGCGCACCATCCGTCTGTTCGAGAACCTGGAGTAGAGGCCCGGCCGATGTCCGAGGAGACCGCCTGGCACGTCTACCTCGTGCGCACCCGTGAGGGCAACCTCTACACCGGCATCGCCAAGGACGTCGAGCGTCGGATCGCCGAGCACCAGGAGCCGGGCGCCCGCGGCGCAAAGTACCTGCGCGGCCGGGGCCCCATCGAGCTGGCCTTCCACCGCAAGATCGGCGACCATGCGCTTGCCCTGCGGGTCGAACGCGGCGTGAAGCGTCTCTCGAAGGAGCGCAAGGAAGGCATCGTCCGCGCAGCACCCGACACACCGCAACTGCTCACGATGCTCGCGCTCGTCCCCCCCGACGCCGATGCCCCATGACCGATACCCCTCCATCGCCCCTAGCACAGGCTCAGGGAATATTCGGGGGAAACATTGGATAGGACATCGGATCGAAACACATCGCCCATGGAGTACGTGCGATCGATGATCACGGACAGGCCAGGATGACGCGATCGCTGTCGTCCGACCTCTGCCCATAGATTCCACTACCGCAGACATTTTCACCGCGCACCATGTAATAAGACCCATCGCCAAGGGCCAAGGCTCCCACGGCGGTGTAGGTCAGAACCGCTGCATCATTGAGCAGGCAGCTCACGCCGGCAAACTCGCCTCCCGCGGATAACCCCAAGAATGGAGCGCTGACCAAGTCATAGACTGTTGCCGGTCCGGCAGCGATTTCCAGGGATGTCCATTGCAGCATCACCCCTCCGGCAAACTCCAACACCATCGGTAGGTCATCGGGAGGCGCCCATACAGTGGGGTCCAGCGGTCGGCAATCCTGGAGATCATCGACGGCGTCATTATCGTCGTCGGGATCGGTGCAATCCGCAATGCCGTCCGCGTCTGTGTCGATGTCGGGCACTCCGCACCCACAGGCACCAAGCGCGATCTTGGCTGGGTCGGTGGGACAGGCATCGAGGCAGTCCGCGGTGCCGTCAGCATCGGTGTCCGTGTCGGACACCCCGCAGCCACACGCACCAGCGACGCTCTTCGAGGGGTCGGCGGGGCACTCGTCGTTGCAATCCGCTGTTCCGTCAGCATCGGTATCCGTGTCGGGCACCTCGCAGCCACAGGCACCAGCGGCGCTCTTCGCGGGATCGGCCGGGCATTCGTCATTGCAATCCGCTGTTCCGTCGGCGTCGGTATCCGTGTCAGCGACGCCGCACCCAC
>CBDVAL010000226.1:0-5433 GCA_965371955.1 uncultured bacterium
CCTAGAACCATCACCGCGCCGCTCCTCGACTCTACCGATATTGGACGCTTGAAGACGGCTTGTTTAGCGTTGAATCAGGCAGGTTTCGGCAATTCAAGAATCGCTGGACCAGTACACCACCGTAAACCTCGTCAGGTGTTTCTCATGACTGGGGAATAGGCTGGCCCGGAATCCAGGGCGCGCCGGCCTCCTGCAGTTGCGCCTCGAAGGCCGGAATCCGTTCGGTCATCAGCCTGTTGAGTCGCTCGCGCAGACCGGCAAACTCGGCCTCGGCAATCTCCATGCTGCGCACATGCGTCGGGGTCGGCCCATAGGTGGAGAACTGGGTGCCGATCATGGCGGCAACCAACCGGTCATTGACTGTGGCCGGTTCCAGCTGGCCAGCAAACTGCTTGTCCTGATCGCCGCCCAGGGCAATGCGAATGTCCCGGTGTTCGTTGAGGATGCCCTCTAGCTCAGCGTCCAGATCGCCCACGGTTTCACGAGTGCGTGCTAGCGCTTCTTTCAGGTGCTCGATGCGATCGTCCAACCGTTGCAGGGCTTGGCCGGCGGCCGTCGTCCGGCGCTGCAGATCGTCGGTCCGTTTCCAGAAGGCGACCACCTCGGCAGGCTCGGCGCCGTCCAGCGTGCCCTTGCGCATGGGTCGCACTTCGAACCGGACCGGGCCGGCCAATTCGGTGGTGGCACCATCGAGTCGTTGCGCCAGATCGACACTGTAGGAGCCCGGTGCCGCCAGGTAACCGCGCACCTCTGGGCTGATGTAACTGCCCTGGACGCCGATGGCCTGGGTGGCCGGGAAACGAAGGTCCCAGGCCACGCGATGAACGCCCTTCTTGGTGGGCCCGGTGAGGCGCCGGACCACGTTGCCGTCGGCATCGCGCACCGTCAGCACGATGGCCGGATCGGCCTCCCGGGCTTCGGCTTCCACCGCGTTCCAGCCCGAGAACGGTGTGTCCTTGCCGTCGGCAAGTAACGGTTTTTCCCTTTCCTGCCGATTCTCTTTGCGGGTCTTGAGATCATCCTTCAGATAGTAGGTGACCACCGCCCCGAAGGGCGGATTGGGGGCGGTGAATAGGCCATGACCCTGGGCGGCCTTGGGGCCGAAGCCCAGGGGCATCTCCTCCAGGTACCACCGGGCAGGTCGAACCGGAAACAGCAGTGCCTCCTGCTCCAGGGCCTCGGCGCTGACCTGGCGCAAGGGTGAGTAGTCGTCCAGAACGAAGAAGCCGCGGCCGAAGGACGCGCCCACCAGGTCATTCTCCCGGCGCTGAACCGCCAGGTCCCGGAACGAGATCACCGGCATGTCGCCGTCCAACTCCACCCAGTGGCTGCCGCCGTCCACGGTGAAGAAGACGCCGAACTCGGTGCCGGCGAACATCAGTTGCGCGTTGACATGGTCCTGGACCACCCGCCAAACCAGGTGCCGATCGGGCAGGTCGCCGGCGATGGAGGTCCACTTTCGGCCTCGATTGGTGCTCTTGAGCAGGTAGGGCTGGTAATCGCCGTACTTGTGGTTATCCAGGGCAACGTAGACGGTGTCGGCATCGAACAGATCCGCCTTGATGTCGTTGACGAAGGCGGTGTCCGGCACTCCTGGCAGATCTCCGACCTCGATCTCCGTCCAGTTGGCCCCGACGTCGCTGGAGATCTGGATCAGACCATCGTCGGTGCCGGCATATAGCACGCCTTCGGCCACGGGTGATTCAGCCAAGGAGGTGATGGTGTTGTACTGGCTCATGGCGTACATGTCCCAGGGCGCATCCCAGGACTGTAGCCGGTCCATCAACGGCAGCAGCATGCGGTCCTGATCCCGGGTCAGATCGGCGGAAACTGCTTGCCACGTATCGCCTCGGTTCTCCGAACGCCAGACTCGCTGGGACGCGAAGTACAGCCGAGTCGGGGAATGGGGGCTGACGAGAATCGGCGCATCCCAGTTGAAGCGCTCCGCGGGATCGCCCGGCTCGCCCTGGGGCTTGATGTAGACAACCTCTCCCACTGTGCGGTCGTAGCGCACAAGGTTGCCCTGCTGCCATTCGGAATAGACGATGTCCGGATTTCCCGGCTCGGTGGCCGGCTGATGACCGTCGCCGAACAGGGTGATGAACCAGTCCGAATTGCGGATGCCATGGATGTTGGTGGTGCGCGACGGACCCCCCTGGGAATTGTTGTCCTGCGTGCCGCCGTAGATGTTGTAGAACGGAACATCGTCGTCTACGGCCAGCTTGTAGAACTGGGTCACGGGCAGGTTGGCCAGGAAACGCCAGGTCTGGGTGTGATCGAACGACTCGTACAGGCCACCGTCCGATCCCAACATGATGTAGTCCGGGTCGTCGGCCCGGAAGGCGATGGCGTGGTCGTCGACGTGCTTGTAAGTGTTATCCATGGGGTGAAAGGTCTTGCCGCCGTCATCGGAGATCTGGGTGGTGTTGCTCATCAGGTACAGCCGGCCCTCGACGTGGGGGCTGGCGTAGAGTTCCTGGTAATAATGAGGCCCGGTGCCGCCGGAGACCGTGTCGGAACGTTTCTCCCAGGAGGCGCCCCGGTCTGTCGATCGCCAGACTCCGCCTTCACGACGGTTGGTTTCGATGGCGGCGTAAATGACGTCCGGGTTCTGGGGCGACAAGGCCAGTCCGATCTTGCCCCGGTTGCCTTCAGGCAGGCCTCGGCTCAGCTCCACCCAGTTGTCGCCACCGTCGGTGGACTTGTGGATCCCCGATTGCGGGCCGCCGCCCATGTAGGCGGCGACGGTTCGATGATGATCCCAGGTGGCGGCGTAGAGAACATCGGCATTGCGCGGGTCCATGACCACATCGGTGACTCCGGTCCATTCGTCGTCCCCCAGCGTGCGGGTCCAGGTGTCGCCGCTATCGGTGGACCTGTACAGACCGCGTTCACCACCCTTGGACCACAGCGGTCCCTGGGAGGCGACGAACAAGGTGTTGCAATCCTGCGGATGGATGACGATGCGTGAGATGTGTTCGGAGGCCTCCAGGCCTCGTTTCTCCCAGCTCTGGCCGCCGTCCATGCTGCGGTAGATACCGTCGCCGTAGCCGACGTGACGGCCGCCGACGTTCTCGCCGGTCCCGGCCCAGAGGACATGGAGATTGCACGGATCCAGGGCCAGGGCACCGATGGAATACGAGGATTGCCCGTCGAACACGGGGGTCCAGGTGGTGCCGGCGTTGGTCGTCTTCCAGATGCCGCCCGAGCCCACGGCCACATACCAGGTGTTAGGGTCTTGCGGGTGAATGATGATGTCGGCGATGCGCCCGGACATCAGAGCCGGACCGATATTCCGCCACTTCATCCCGGCAAAGGTGGGGCTCGACATCGGGTCTGCTTCGTCCGGTTCCTCGGCGGCGATCGCGCCTGCCGCAAGCAGCACAAGGACGGACACTGCCAATAGGATGCGTCGCATCGTTTCTCCTCCCTCAGGACTCACGCCAGTGGCAAAGGTTATCACGGTCTGACTGGCGCAATCCCGGCCCGGGGCCTCCGCGAGGGTGCTCTTGTGAACGTCATGGGGCTTGACTCGGTTAGAGTAGCCACTTCTTCCCCTTCTTCGGCCAGCCGTACTGGAATCGAAATTGACCTGACGCTGATCCGCTGGATGCTCTCCCTGAGCCCGCTTGAGCGGCTCGAGATCCTGCAGGCGAGCACCGGCTTGCTCGAGAGGTTGCGCGAGGGTGCCCGCACCGAACCCTGACTACATCGCGCTCCTCAGGGCGCTCCATACCCACGGCGCAGAGTTCATCGTGACCGTTCTTGGCTGAGGGCCGGAGTATGGAGGACCGACGAGTGAACGCGGTGTTTCCAGCCGCGGGGGAGGGGCAGTTTCGGGGTCATCGGGACCCCCGCAAGAATCGCTTGCGGGGACGGTTGCGGAGATCATAAACTACTGAGATACAGACAGATCATCGGCGGTGGGGCGGCGTACACAAGTCGCTGGACCACTGCACCAGGGGCGGATGAGCCGGAGAGAATCCCGTTCATCGGGATCCGCCGCGGGGGGTGAGGTGGACGGGGCCGCCGGCTGCCGTCGGCACATGGGAACCATCGCCACGGGCACCGACGCGATTCGCGAGGTTCTGGAGCACGTCGCGGCCATGCCCGGATTCGACCTGCACTGGAGCGCGGTGGAGGTCGACGTGAGCGCGGCGGGCGATCTGGGCTACACGCGGGGAACCTACGAGATGACCGTGGACGATCCCTCCGGAAACCCGACGACGGAGAAGGGCAAGTACGTCACCGTGTGGAAGAAGGACGGCGCCGGGCAGCGGATGGTTGTCACGGATATCTTCAACGCGGATGCCCCCCCGCCCGCGGAGGTCGGTTAGGCTTCTTGATGAACCGTCTTTGAGCCTGACGCGTCTTCGGCGGGCCCGAGCCGAGGTGTGAATCGCAAGGAAAACATCATGCATGGACGGTCCACGATCGGGGTGCTCCTCGTATGCACGTTTCTCGGGTGTGGCGGGCAGGACGTCACCGAGGTGCCGCCGTCAGCGGCCGCGCCCGAGGTTCCGGCGATCGGTCCCGGGACGGTCGCCTCGGCGGACGGGGTCGAGATCGCGTACACCGTGCACCGCGTCGACCGGCCGGTCCTGGTGCTGGTGCATGGCTGGATGTGCGACCAGAGCTACTGGGGCGAGCAGATTGCCGGGCTTATGGAACGGTTCGGCGTTGTCACGGTGGACGTAGCAGGGCACGGGACCTCGGCGGCGAACCGGGAGAGCTGGACGATCTCGTCGCTCGGGGGCGACGTCGCGGCGGTCATCAACAAGCTCCATCTCGACGACGTGATCGTGGTCGGGCACTCCATGGGCGGTCTGGTGGCGCTGGACGTGGCGCGTCAGATGCCTGAAGCGGTGATCGGCGTGATCGGCGTCGATACCTTGCACGATGTCGACGCGGAGCGAGACGTTGCGGAGAACGAGAAGTTTCTCAAAGCGTTGAGAGAGGACTTCAAGCCGACCTGCGACGGCTTCGTGCGCTCGATGTTCGTCGAGGGAACGGATCCGGCTCTCGTGGACCGGATCGCCATCGACATGTGCTCGGGCCCCGGCGCGGTCGGCACCGCTCTGATTCAGGCGTACGTGGAGTACGATCATTCACAGGCGCTGGCGGACGCCGAGGTGCCGATCCGTGCGATCAACGCGGACCTGTGGCCGACCGACGTCGCCGGCAACCAGGAGCTGGCTGACTTCGAGGCCACCATCTTCGAGGGGCGGGGCCACTTCTTGATGCAGGAAGCTGCGGAGGAGCTAACAGGTTCGATTATCGATTACGCGCTGGAGATCCTGGCCGCCGAACCAGAGCGAGGCGGGTCCAGTTGACGGGTCCCACCGGCCGTCTTGCAAACTCTCAGCAGTTCAGATCCGCCACGGCCCTCCATGCCTCATCAATTGCGACATGCGTGTAGGCATTGGCGCCGGC
>CBDVAL010000227.1:0-5301 GCA_965371955.1 uncultured bacterium
ACGATATTGAACCCGGGGCAGCTCGCCATCGCCGGGGACGCCAGCAACCCGGCGATGAGCAGAAAACCAAGAATCCTGGGGAAGCGCATTGTGCCCTCCTTCAGCGCACTCAATCGCAAGGAAAAGCCCCGGCGAATGGTCCTGAGGGACAATGTCTGCGGGGCAAAACGTGGTGGCAGGATACCATAGGCAGGGGGGGATCGGCAGGTCGAGAGGGCGGTCTACCGGGGCCACCGGGGCGATATGGGGCGTCCTGACGCCAGGCTCGGTGAGCGGCCTGGAATGCGCTCAGGAGTGCCCGTAACGCCTCATCAGCCCGATGACGACCCCCTGGATGCGAACATTCTCTTCGCGCACGTAGATGGGAGCCATGTCGTCGTTGGCCGGCTGGAGGCGCACTCGCCCGCGCTCCCGATAGAACGTCTTCAGGGTGACCTCATCGCCGTGCAGGAGGGCAATCACCATCTCGCCATCGCGCGCCTCCTGGCGATCTTCCACCACCACCATGTCACCCTCGCAGATATGCTCACCGATCATGGATTCGCCGCGAACCTTGAGGACGTAGGTCCGGCCCTTGCCCGCCAGCATCTCGGGGACCGGCACCCTCTCGGCGTCCGGCGTCACCTCGATGGGATGGCCCGCGGCCACATAGCCGAACAGCGGCAGCTCACGCACGCCCACCGGAGGGCCTGACTCCACGAGTTCCAGGGAGCGATTCTGGTTACGGCCGCGCTGCAGCAGGCCCTTGTCCACGAGATTGCTCACATGCTTGTGAACCGTCGCCACCGCCGAGAGCTGGAAGTGCTGGCCGATCTCTTGCAGACTTGGAGAATAGCCGCGCTCATGAATGAAGTCCCGGACAAAGTCGTAGACCTCCTTCTGCCTCTTGGTCAGCGCCATGGTCTTCCTCCGATCCAGCCTCGGTTCCCGATCCGCCCGACGGGTCAGTGGAAATGCTAACCGAAAGTAAACCGAAAATCAAGGCACCTCCACGATGGCGAAAGTCCGCTGCCCGCGGGCATCCTGGACCCATCTCCGGACCTGCCCCGGATCCGCTGCCGTGGACGGGATCAGGGCCCATGCTCCGGAGGGCAGTTCCGTCGCCCGGCGCACCACCCTTGCCCTCCCGAGACTGCGGGTCGCCTGGAATTCCGCCGGGGGCACCTCGCCGTAGAAGAGGAGAAGGGAGTAGAGCGAGGCGTTCAGGGCGTAACGCGAGACCTCGGCATCGGAGGGGCGCAACACGCGCAGCGGTGCACTTGCGGGGGCCTCGCGCAGCAACATCTGGATCCCTTCTGAATAGGCTGCATTCCAGTAGGGCCCGGCCTCGGAGGCGTAGGTGGTGAAGTAGCGCGTCTGATAGCGCGCCACCTCGACGCCGAGTCCCACCGCCAACGACGCGGTCAACAACAGCGCGACACGCCGGCGCGCACGCAGCACCGCCCAGAGCATCAGAAACCCGGACGCGGCCAGCAGTTGCGCGGCGGGTACGGTGGGTAGGCTGCGCAGTGCGTTGGGAACGCGAGCGTGGGTGAGGCTATCTGCCAGCGGCCCCAGCAGGAACCATCCCAGGAGGATGCGATCCGCGAGGCTCCGGCGCCGGAGCGCTCCTGCGACACCCAGCAGCAACAACGTCCCCTCCATCCAGAACAGCTGGCCCACCCCGGGCGGAGAGTGGCGTAGGTTCTCGTCCCCGTGCGTCAAGAGGTAACCCGGATGGAAGTGCGACAGGTAGTTCGAGCACAGGGTCCAGGTCACCGTCAGTGCCGGATGAGAAGCCACCCAGTGCGCAAGAGGCAGATCCGGGTGGCCGGCGCGCAGCGCCTCCGCCGAGCGCTGCACCTGTTGCGGGGCGAATACCGAGATCTGCTGGAATCGTACCTGGCCCCGGCCGGCCCAGGTCCAGCGCACAGCCGGGATTGCCATGAGCACCAGCAAGGCAGCGCCGAGCAGGACTCTGCGCGGCTGTTGGACGCACACGTCGCGCAGAACCCAGACCAGCAGAAGAACCAGCAAGGGAATGAACAGCTTCGCCACGGCATAGGAGTACAAGCCCAGACCCGCCACCAGCGCCGCCGCCGGCCACGCATAGAGTCGTGCCTGGGCGGGACCCTTCGCCGTCTTGCCCACCGCCACCATGGCAAGCCACACCAGCGCCGCCGCCGCCGCCGGCACGAGGATGGCGCGAAACCCCACCCGGCTCAATGGCACGTGCCAGGGCGAAACCGCCAGCAGGCCCGCCGCGATCACGGCAGGAAGGTCCCCGAGCAGGCGGCGCCCGGCAAGGAAGGTCAGCCCCACGGTGGCCGCGCCGGCCAGTGCCGCCGGCAAGCGCACCGCCAGCGGCACCGGACCCAGCAACGCGAGGAAAGGAACGCACAGGTAGCGGTAGAGACCCTCCACGGCGTCACCGCCCCAGGACGCGAAATAGACCGGCAACCACTCACCCCACATGTCGCGCCCGGTATGCAGGAGGCTCAGGGCGTCATAGCCGGTGAACGCCTCGTCCACGAACAGACCCGGCGGCAGGTGGCTCAAGCCCACCAGCCGCAGTGCCAGGGCCACCAGACACAGGCACACCGCCACTGCCCCGGCACGCCGACCTTCCAGGGAGAGGGAGTCGATCTTCATGGCATCAGGCGACGCATGGGCTGCGTTCATGGTACCCGATCGCCTGTCGATGCGGGTTACGAGCTACTGCTTCCCTGCCGGATGGCGCGCGCGGTGGGGGCCCCCGGTGCCAGCTTCAGCGCCTCGAGCTCCCCGCTACGCCATGCACGGTTGAGAGCATCCACCACCTTCGGATCCGAGACCGTTCCCGCCAGTTCGTTCATGCGCTTCACGGCGGCCTCCATCTCCATCGCCCGCTGGTAGGGCCGGTTCGTGGTCATGGCATCCACTGCATCGGCCACCTGGATGATGCGGGCGGCCAGAGGGATGGACTCACCCATCAAGCCGTCCGGATAGCCGCCCCCGGCATAGCGCTCATGGTGGTGCTTCATCCCGGGGATGATCTCCGCCAGGGCAGTTACGCTGGCCAGGATGTTGGCACCGCGCACCGGATGCTGTTTCATGATCTCGAATTCTTCCTCGGTGAGCGACCCCGGCTTGCGCAAGATGCGGTCATCGATTCCGATCTTTCCTATGTCGTGCAGCAGCGCGGACAGGTGAAGATTCGTCAGATCCTTCTTGGACAGATCCAGATGCTTGCCGAGGATGAGTGCGAAACAGTTCACGCGTTCGGAGTGGCCGCGCGTGTACGGATCCTTCTCGTCAATGGCGGTGGCCAACGCCGTGGTGGTGCCCATGAACAGCTCGCGATATTCCTCCGCGGCGCTCTTGAGCTCCTGGATATGCAGTTCCAGTTCCCCGGACATGTGGTTGAACGTCTCGGCCAGTTCGCCAATCTCGTTGCGGGCACGCACCTCGACTCTGGTCCCGAACTCCCCCCGGGCGAAAGCACGACTCGCCTGGGCCAGACTCCGGATGGGCCGGGTGATGTAGCCTGCGAACAGGAGGGCCACCGTGACCCCCAGCGCCAGAGTGGCCAGCGCCAGATTCCTGCCCTTTCGCCTCATGGCGCGCGCCGGGCCGAAGGCCAGAGCCTCCTCCACCTGGACGAATACACCCCAGTGATAGCGCGTGGGCACACGCGTGCCCAGCATGCGCACCGGTCCTTCCGCACCGTTCTCCACGAACAGTGTGGTCTCCTTGGTACCCCGTCCGTTGGGGCTGAGAAACTTCTGCACCAGATCGTTGCGCCAGGGTTTCAGGCCACGCGGGTGGTCGGGGTCGGTGTGAGCGATGAGCGTCCCTTCCTGGTCGAGAACGTACGCCGTATACGGGAGATTGAACTCGCGAACGATCTTGTTCCACGTCGGGTCAAGGCTGTAGACAGCGGAGAGGACCCCGGCAAGTTGCTGCCCGGCCAGCACCGGACGGCTGACCACCACGACGGAGATCCCGGCTCCAGGAAGATAGGTGGGTCTGCCGATGATCTCCGCTCCCTGGCTCATGCCGACGGTCAGCAGCCGCTCGATCTCGTCCACGGAGATGGCATGCTGCGTCCGGCTGTGGAAGTCACGGCCGTCCCGCGCCTCGAAGCGCAGCAGGATGAGATCATCGTCCACAAAGCCTCGAAGAAAGTCCTTGCGCGAAAGCAGCTGAAGTAGTCCCTCGCCCTGCGAGCGATTGGCCAGTGCTCCGAAGGCCTGTGCCAGATCGCCCACCCGGGCACGTGCCTCATCGACCGTCTCATCCAGCGCAACGCCGATGGCGGAGGCATGGGTGAGCTGCACCTCGCGCAGTGTGGACGTAAGCTCCTCCTCGGAGAGATCGATGAGCGTCTTCGACAGGAACAGAACAGGCAGGAAGCCGGCAACCACCAGCGCGAACAGCATCAGGTAGAGGATTCTGCCTCGCCGCTGGCGGACGGCTCTCACCGGAGCGTCTGGTGTTCGGTCCGTCACTTGCCGCTGGCCTGTTCCGTCGCTGCGCTCTGCTCGCTGAGGATGGAGAGCAAGGCGTCGACGCAGTCCGGATGGAATTGTGTCCCGCGCCCCCTGGCCATCTGCTCCACGGCGAAGGCCCGCGGTTGCGCCTTTCTATAGGGTCGCGTGGATGTCATGGCATCAAACGCGTCGGAGATTGACATGATCCACACCGACAGCGGTAGCTCGTCGCCGGCCAGCCCATCGGGATAGCCGCGCCCGTCGTAGCGCTCGTGATGGTGCTTGGTGGCCAGGATGTAGGGCGCCATGCGGCTGATGGGAGTCAGGATGCGCGCACCGATGCTGGGATGATTGCGAATGGTGTCGAACTCGCACTGGTTGAGCACACCGGGTTTGTTGAGGAGGGTTTCGGCTATGCCGATCTTGCCGATGTCATGAAGTAGCGCCACCGTGTGCAGGTCCTCGAGCTCCTTCTCCTGTAGCCCGAGCCTGCGTCCGATGAGCACAGTGAACTGCGCCACACGATGCGAGTGACCGGCTGTATACGGGTCCTTCGCCTCCAGGGCCGCCGCCAGCGACTGGATGGCCATGAGAAACTCTCCCTCGGACTGCTTCTTTGCGGCGGCCAGTTCCCTGAGCGCCTCCTCGAGCTCACGGTTGCGGGTCTTCAGATCGTCCAGCAGCTGGAGGTTCTTGGTGTACAGCCGGTGCTGCGTTACCAGCGACGCCATGGACAGCGCCAGGTCCTCCGGCTCCCAGGGCTTGCGAAGGTAGCGGTCGATCTTCGCGGTGGTGATGCCGTACAGAGCCGTATCCAACTGGCTGTACTCGGTGAGAAGCACTCGCAGGG
>CBDVAL010000228.1:0-5224 GCA_965371955.1 uncultured bacterium
CGCAGCACCTCGAGCATGGAGGCGACCACCTGCCGGTCGTCTCCAGGCTGCGCGCCGCGAAATACACCAGCAATACCGCACATCGAGTGCTCCCCTACAACCCTTCCGACTCGCCGCTTTCGCGGTCCTCGCCGTCGAGGGCACGCTGGTGATAGGTGGCGTGCTCCAGGATTCCCAGTTCCCTCACCATCTCGGGAACTCCAACGCGTCCCAGCGAGAATTGCTTGCGGCCACCCCGCCGGTACGGCGGCGACGCCAGGCAGACGCTCAGGGCGAGGACGCCGGTGGCAACGGCCCAGGGCCGCATGAAGACCCGTATTCTACGCCCACCGCGGAGCAAGGCGCCCAGCCACAGGACCAGTGGCAGCACGGCCACATGAAACACGATCAACACCTGCCAGCTCATGATGGTGGTGGGGCTCAATGCAAACGTCACCACCGCGGCCAGGAAGCACCACCGGACGTATCCGTGAAGCCAGCTGCGCCGGCTGCCGTTCTCCGGGAACGCTCGCAGGCCACCGGAACGCTTGCGGCGCCACAGCCACACGTTGGCCGCCAGCGGCACCAGCAACGTCAGCGGACCCAGCTTCACCAGCGCCGTCGCCACCGGCGCCAGCAAACGATCCAGGTGAACTCCCAGCACCGGTGTGAAGTCGAACTGTGCCATCGCCTGACCCAGGTAGGGGCCAGCATACCGCAGCCAGTAGAGGACACCCCGGTAGATCGGGTAGCCCAGGATCAGGCCACGCCCGAAGAACCCGTCCTGCGCCGGCAATAGATCCGGGTTCGCCATCACCAGGCGGAGCCACGGGATCAGCGACGCGAGCAGCACGGCACCCGCCAGAAACGCAGCGGGAACGTGGACCCTCATGTAGCGACGCAGGACAAGGAAGGCAGATGCCACCACCAGGATGAGGAACGAGGCGTGCAGCTGAAGCGCCAGCCCCAGAGCCAGGACGTGCAGGAACGTGGGGAGTAACCTCGCCTGCTGCCGTTGCTGATAGGCCGTCCACGCATGCAGGGCACCGAGGAGGAACAGGTAGTTCGGGTTCCAGAGGTAGGCGGAGAAGTAAAGCCGCCATGGGCTGGCCCAGTAGAGCAGGGCGAACAGGAGGCGTTCCCGGGACGAGACGGTCTCGCGCAGGAGCCGGTCGAGAAGAAGATACGCGAGGACATGGGTGAGGAGCAGCACAAGGTTCACCGCGCGATAGTCCTGCCAGACCAGAAGCGGCAGGCCCACCACCAGGCTGGTCAACGCTCCCGGCTCCATTCCTCCGCCGGACATGGGTACACCGTACGGGCGCAACTCACCTTCCGAGAGCAACAGCCAGCCGGGCTCGAGAAGACGGTACTGATCGCCGGCGACCTGGCTATGGACCACCATCCAGAGGGACATCAGGATCACGAGGAGAAACAGTCCGTTCCGAAGCAGGCGGTCCGTATTCCTGCGCCGCATCTACGTGCCCCAGTCCCTCGGATAGCGGAAATCGATCCCCACGGTCCGTAGAGAGACCTTGGCGATGAGCGGCAGGCGCCGCTTGAACTGCGAGCGCCGCACACGCTCGCGGATCCTGCGAATGGTCCGGCGGGGGAAGCCGGACTGCAGCAACTCCTTCTCCGGCATCCTACGGTCGAACATCCAGTAGAGCAGCCGGTCCGCCTCCGCGTAGGCGAGGCCGATCTCCTGCTCGTCGGTCTGCCCGGGCCACAGATCGGCGGAGGGTGGTTTGTCGCGGATGGGCTTGGGCACCTTCAGGTACGCGGCGAGCTGGCGCACCTGGGTCTTGTACAGGTCCCCGATGGGATTCAGCGCCGAGGCCAGGTCACCGTGCAGCGTGCCGTAGCCCAGCAGCAGTTCGGTCTTGTTGCTGGTACCCACCACGAGGCCCTTGCGCGCCTGGGAGAGGTCGTAGAGGATGCTCATCCGCTCGCGTGACATCTTGTTGCCGCGGCGCCCCCGGGACGCCCGCGATGCCGAGGCGAAGTAGGCATCCACCATGGGGGTGATGTCGATCTCCTCCGTGTCGATCTCCAGGCGACGGGCCAGCTGCCGGGCATGGCGCAGCGAGTCGGCACTGGAGGAGCGGTACGGCATCAGGACGCCCAGCACCTGCTCAGGCCCCTGGGCTCGCACGGCCAGCGATGCGGCCACGGAGGAGTCCAGGCCGCCGGAGAGCCCTACCACCAGCCGGGTGCGGCCGGTGCGGTCGGACTCGCTCCTCAGGAAGGAGGTCAGGATGGACGTGACCCGGCCGGGATCAATACGGAGCGCCGCGTCGGCATCGGTCTGCACCGCACTGCCACGGGCACCGGAGCTGCGCTTGCGCGCCGCTGCCATCAGGTCCCTCCTCCTTCGCCGTCGCGCTCCTTGATGAAGGTGTAGGTGCGCGCGTTGCGGTGCACCTCATCCACCACGTCCTGGCCCAGGCGCTGCACCAGGTAGTCGTTCTCACGCTCCATGTGCGTGCTGGACACGGTGGTGTTGTCCGTGCAGATGGCCACCGGCACGCCCGCCTCCAGGAACGTGAACACCGGATGCTCGGTGCCGCGCTGCACCGCCCCTGTCTGGTAGTTGGACGTGATGCAACACTCCACCAGGATGCGATCCCTGGCCAGTCGGCGCACCAACTCCGGGTCCTGCGCCGCAGAACAGCCATGCCCTACGCGCTGCACACCCAGAACATCCACCGCCTGCCAGACGTTCTGCGGGCCGGCATCCTCGCCGGCGTGCACCGTCAGCCCCAGGCCGCCGGCACGGGCCACCTCGTAGGCGTCGCGGAACAGCCGCGGTGGGTTGCCGCGCTCGGCGCCCGCTATGTCAAAGCCCACCACGCCGCTGCGGCTGTGGTGATGCTGCGACTCGCTGATGGCCTGGCGCGCCAGCACCTTGGCGATGTGCGGCCCGTGCTGCCGCATGGCGATGACCACCAGGCCGAGCCGCATGCCGGAGAAACGGTCCGCCGAGCGGTTGAGTCCCGAGAGCACCGAGTTGATGGACTGGCGCAGGGTGAGTCCCGCGAAGGTATGAATGGTGGGCGAGTAGCGCAGCTCCAGAGTGCGGACTCCGTGCGCGTGGGCCTCCTGCACGATGCACTCGGTGACCTGGGTGATGTTCTCGTAGAACTGGGTGATCCAAAGCGGGTAGTGGAACTTGTCCAGGTAGCTGAGGAGCGAGCCCTCCTCCTCGGCCTGCAGGGCGAGGAGCGGCTCCATCTCCTCCATCGAGGACACCGGGGCAAGGCCGTGCCGCTGCATGAGCTCCCAGATGGTTCGCACCGGGATGGAGCCATCCACGTGCTGGTGCAGCTCGACGAACGGCGTGGTCATCGCTCATCCTCCGGCGTCTCCGACCGTTTCCACAGCAACCGGTCCAGCTCGCGCGCCACCAGGTGCGGCCTCTCGTCACGCCGTAGCGGCAGGTGGGCCCGGGCTTCGCGCAGACGCTCCGGCTTCACCTCCACCAGCAGGAGCTCCTCGTCGTCGGTCCCGGCCTCGGCCAGGACCTGTCCCTGAGGATCCACCGCCACCGAACCCCCGCTATAGGTCCAGCCGTCCTCCTGCCCCACCCGGTTGCAGTACAGGACGTAGACCGTGTGGAACTGCGCGGTCACCCGGCACAGGTCACGCCAGGCCGAGCGGCTGGTCATCTCGGTTCCGTGGCGCATGCCGCGCACGGGCCCCGCGGACGGCAGGCACACCAGGTCGGCACCACCCTGGGCCAGGAGATACGATGCCGACAGGTGCCAGGCGTCCTCGCATACCAGCACGCCCACGTTTCCCAGCCGTGAGGAATGATGCACGCGAAAGCGATCGCCGCTGCCGAAGTAGCGGCCCTCGTCGAACATCCCATACGTGGGCAGGTAGACCTTGCGGTGCAGGTGCGCCAGGCGCCCTCCCTCGAACAGCGCGGCGCTGTTGTAGAACACGGACTCATCGCTGCGCTCGGCGATGCCCGCCAGGATGGCGATGTCCTTGCTCTGGGCCGCCAGGCGGCGGACCTCAGGCGACGTCTTCATGTCCAATGCCAGGTCCTGCACCAGATCCTGCAGCAGATAGCCGGTGAGGCTCAATTCGGGGAAGATCACCAGGTCCGCGCCGCGCTTCCGGGCCTTCTGGATCCACTCCCGGTGCAGCTTGGCGTTACGGGCGACGTCCCCCAGCACGGGGGCTATCTGGGCGATGGCAACCTTCATTATTCCCACATCTCCGGACGACCGGGTTTGAGCAACTCATGTTAAGCCTGGCCATCGAGGAAGGAAAGCCCCTTCTTGGGCCTCTACGCCGCTTCCCGGCGGATTCTTGCCGGGCCGCGAACCACCATGCTACGATGCCCCTGCCGTCGGCTCCAGACGCCCGGCCGGCAGCATTCTCCGGTTCCACAGGTCGTTCGCAGCGTGAGGTACTTCGATGATCCGCCCTCCGGCTGTGGCCGGCTCCTTCTACCCGCAGGATAGCGGCGAGCTCACCAGCCTGCTGCAACAGGTCACCCGGCAGGGCGACAGCGGCCCGCAAACCGTCGCCACCGCCGTCATGGTACCCCATGCCGGCTATGTCTATTCGGGCGCCGTGGCGGGTGCGGTGTTCACCGCGGTGCAGCTCCCCCGCCGGCATGTGATCCTGTGCCCCAATCATTACGGACGAGGGGCTCCCTTCTCCACCTATCTGCACGGCGAGTGGGCCACACCGCTGGGGCAGGTGGCGGTGGACGAGGAGCTTGCCGGCGCCCTGGCAAGCCGCTTCCCTCGGCTTCGCCATGACCCCGTGGCGCACGAGCGCGAGCACTCGCTGGAGGTCCAGCTCCCGTTCCTGCAACACTTGGTGGGTGAGTTTCGTTTTGTCCCCATATGTGTGGCCTCGCACAATCTGGAGGACCTGCTGGAGCTCGGCGAGGCTCTGGCCGGGGCGGTGGCGTCCGCAGGGGAGCCAACTTTGCTGACCATCAGCTCCGACATGAGCCACTACATCTCGGCCGAGGCGGCGCGGGAGATGGATCAGAAGGCCCTGGAGCCGCTGCAGCGACTGGATGCGCAGGAATTACACCGCGCCGTCCAGTGCGGGGGTATCTCCATGTGCGGCATGGCTCCCGCCGTAGCCGGCGCCGCAGCGGCCCGGAAACTGGGCGCCACATCCGGGCGGCTCGTCGCCTACACGAACTCCGGCGACACCACCGGCGACTACACCGAGGTGGTGGCCTATGCCGGCATGGTGTTCTCCTGAGCGCCCG
>CBDVAL010000229.1:0-5165 GCA_965371955.1 uncultured bacterium
GGCTCCTCCTCGGCGCTCGGCTGGCGCTCGCTTCTCGTCGTCGCCACGCCGCAGCGTGAGGCCTGCCGTTCCAGTCCAATAGAGGCCGGCCCGGTCAGAGCCGGGCGCGGCGCAGGCGCAGGGCGTTGGCGATGACGGATACGGAGCTGACGCTCATGGCGGCGCTGGCGAGCATGGGACTCAGCAACACCCCCAGCCACGGGTACAGAATGCCGGCCGCCACCGGCACGCCCAGGGCGTTATAGACGAAGGCGAAGAACAGGTTCTGCCGGATGTTGCGCATCGCCGCACGGCTCAGCCGCCGGGCACGGACGATACCGCGCAGGTCGCCCTTCACCAGCACCAGCCCGGCGCTCTCGATGGCCACGTCCGTCCCCGTACCCATGGCGATTCCCACATCCGCACGCGCCAGTGCCGGCGCATCGTTGATGCCGTCCCCTGCCATCACCACACGGTGCCCCTGGTCCTGCAGGCGCCTCACCTCCTCCGCCTTGTCCTCGGGCAATACCTCGGCACGCACCTCGTCCAGTCCCAGGCGCTGGGCCACGGCCAGGGCGGTGGTGCGGCTGTCCCCGGTGAGCATCACCAGGCGCAACCCCTCGCGCTTCAGCATCTCGATGGCCTCGGGCGTGGTCTTCTTGATGGGATCGCTGACCCCCACCACCCCTGCCGCCATCCCGTCCACCGCCAGGAGCGTCACCGTGTGACCGTCCCGCCGCATTTCCTCGGCCCGGACGTGCAGACCGCCCAGGTGTACCCCCTGGCGCTCCAGCAGCTTGCGGTTCCCCAGCGCCAGGTCGTGCCCCGCCACCTTGCCGGTGATCCCCTCGCCCGGGTAGGCGCAGAAGTCGAGGGCCTGCTCCAGGACCAGGCCACGCTCTGCAGCAGCATCCACCATGGCGGCGGCGAGCGGATGCTCGCTCCCCTGCTCCAGGCTGGCGGCCAGACGCAGGAGATCGTCCTCACCCCCGTCCTCGACGCTCTCGATGGCGGCCAGCCGCGGCCGGCCCTCGGTGAGGGTGCCGGTCTTGTCCATCACCAGCGTGTCCACCGTCTCCAGCGCCTGCAGCGCCTCGGCGTTGCGCATCAACACGCCGGCGCCTGCACCGCGCCCGGTGGCCACCATCACCGACATGGGCGTGGCCAGCCCCAGGGCGCAGGGACAGGCGACGATGAGGACCGCCACCGCCGCCACCAGTGCGTGCGCCATGCGCGGCTGCGGGCCGAACAGGCTCCACGCCGCAAAGGCCACACCCGCCGCCACCACCACCGCAGGAACGAACCATGCCGCCACGACGTCCGCCACCTGCTGGATGGGCGCGCGGCTGCGCTGCGCCTCGCTGACCATGCGCACGATCTGCGCCAGCAGCGTATCCGAGCCCACGCGCTGCGCGCGCATCACCAGGCTGCCGTTGCCGTTGACCGTGGCCCCCACCAGCGGGTCGCCGGGATGTTTCTCCACCGGCAGCGACTCACCCGTGATCATGGACTCGTCCACCGAGCTGCTGCCCTGCAGCACCACACCGTCCACCGGGACCTTCTCGCCGGGGCGCACCCGCAGTCGGGCGCCCCGGGTGACGCTCTCCAGCGGGACGTCCGTCTCCGCGCTATCATCGCCCAGCAGCCGCGCCGTGGGCGGCGCCAGTTCCAGCAGGGCGCGCAGAGCGCCGCCGGTGCGTTCACGGGCGCGCAACTCCAGAACCTGGCCCAGGATGACCAGCGTGGTGATCACCGCTGCAGCCTCGAAGTAGACCTGCACGTGTCCGTCCGCGCCACGGAACGAGGCCGGGAAGATCTGCGGCACCAGCGTCGCCGTGAGGCTGTGCAGGTACGCCGCTCCCACGCCCATGCCGATGAGCGTGAACATGTTGGGGCTGCGAGCCGTCACCGAGGCCCAGGCGCGCCGGAAGAACGGGCCGGCGCCCCAGAGCACCACCGGTGTGGCCAGGACCAGCTGGATCCATGCCTCACCGACGGCCGGAAGCGCCGGCGCAAAGCCCACCATCTCCGACATGGACAGTGCGAACAGCGGCAGCGTCAGGATGCCGCAGACCCACAGGCGCCGGGTCATGTCGACGAGCTCCGGACTGACCTCGGGACCGGCTGCAACGCTGCGGGGCTCCAGCGCCATGCCGCACCGCGGGCAGGACCCCGGCTGCCGCTCCACCACCTCGGGGTGCATGGGACAGACGTACTCGGTGATCTGCGTCGGCGCGGTGGCGACCTCGGGCTCCAGTGCCATGCCGCACGACGGGCACACGCCCGGCTCTGCGCTGCGCACACCGGGGCACATGGGACACAGGTGGACCGCCGCGCTCTCCGGCCGCGTCATGTCTCGCCGCCATCCCGCCATAGACGGGGGAACACCAGGACGGCCCAGCACACGCTGGCCAGAAGGAACACGCCGGAGGAAACCGCCAGCCATGGGAAGAAGCGGCGTCCGTCGAAGTCCACCAGGGCGCGAAGAACCATGGCCAGTAGCAACAGCCCACCGTAGACGGGCACCTGCCAGGGCCGCCCGCCCAGCAGCCGCTTGTGGCCACCATGTGCCAGCGTCACATGCAACCCCACCGAGAACGCCATGAGGGCGAAGCCGCCGATGAAGACCACGTGCAGACCTGCCTTCTTCGCCCCCGGGAACAGCGCCGCCAGCAGGTAACCCGCCGGGATCATCCACCCCGACAACCACACCAGCCAGCGGTGCCAGCCGGGGAGGCGGGGAACACGCCATAGCCCGGCGGAGACCAGCAGCAGGATCAGGACCAGCAACGCGCGCAGCGCAAGCCCGACGCGCAGCGACTGATACACCTCCACCCAGAAGCTGGCGGCCAGCACCAGCGCCGCCGTCACATGCCCGGCGCGGGCCCGGCGGTCCCCGGGACCGGCCGTCCCGTCCGGCGGGCCCTGCCCCCGGGTGACCAGGGGAAACACCAGCCCTCCCACGCCCACCACCAGGCCCACGAACATCCCCTGCAGCAGCAGCAAGCGCCCGAGATCGTGGAGCGCGAAGTAGTCGGGCCCCAGCACGCCGAACAACGCGATGAGCGCAGCGCCGGTGATGCCCATGAGGAAGGACAGGGGTATCCACAGGAAACTGTTGGGCGGCCGGCGGGAGGCCTCGGCACTGCGGAACCGGCGAACGGCGAAGCCGATGAGGACGAGCACCATCGCCGCCCAGCACGCCTGCGACCAGGCCCAGGCCTGGAACCAGGCCGCCACCGTGCAGCCCACCGGGGCCAGCAGCGCCACCGCCATCTGCCAGGGAGCCGGCGGCGAGGTGCCGGTGCGGCGCGGGATGGCGGTGAACAGGAAGCCCACGGCGAAGCACATCATGAAGCCCTGGATCTGGGCGATGGAGTGGAACACCGGCCGGTAGTCGGGCAGCAAGCCCAGCCCATGCAGGAACCAGTGGAGCACCCCCGCCCAGGTCAGGAGCAGACCCAGCGGAAACAGGACGCGATACGGCTCGCGCCGCCAGGCCGGCGCCGCGGACAGCGCGGCGGAGGGCTCAGGCACGGGCAATGGGGGTGCGGAATCGGGCGAATTCATGCGGCTCCCGGACAGGTGGACCCCTGGATCGTGACAAAAAGAGCGACCCGGGCTCAGCCCCCGGCGGGGCCGGCTTGACAACAAGCTTTCCGGACCGTACACGATAAGGAGCAGCTTACGCCAGATCACGGGCTCAGCCCAACAGTATCCGGAGGAGCAGTTGTTGAGACGCTTCGTCCTGTGCCTCGTCGTCCCGGCCGTTCTCGCCGCGGGCAGCGTGGTGGCCCAGAACCGGCCGCCCTGCTTCGATCCTTTCCCCGTCTTCGACCCGGCCCATCCCGGGGCCTGCTACCTGAACACGGACCTGGGCGTGATCGTCAACCTGTTGGCGCAGGAGTCCTGCGTGCAGATGGAGAGCTTCGGAAGCATCGACGACTTCCTGCGCTGGCGGCCGGACGGCAGCGTACACTCGCATCAGAGCGAGCTACACGCCCAGTTCCGCTACTGCCCGCCCGGGGCGGCCGATTGCACCTGCAGCTTCTTCCTGCCCAGCCAGGGCCAATGGACCGGCACCGGCCAGTTCTACGTCAACGCGGAGCTGGATCCGTTCTTCAACTTCACCTGTCCGTCGGTCATCATCGGCCACGGTATCGTGACGGAACCGGGCACGCAGCGTAGCCACCTCGTCCAGCTTCGGATGATCGGGGTGCCCGCGGGGAAAGGCAATTGCCGCATGGTGGCCAACGAGATCCAGGTGACCCCGCTGGGAGAGTAGTGCCACCTGCCTGACCGCGAGGCCGTAACGGCAGGCGGCTCATGATGAGCCTTGGCTATCCGGCAAATCCCGTGTAAGAATGGAAGAAGAATAGATAGAAGTCAGGATGTTCCCGATGGGGGGCTATCATGTGCCAGAGGAGAGCGGTGGGCCTGTTCGTCGTCTTTCTTGCGATGAGTCTCGCCACCGCCGCACCGTCAAGCGCCCAGACGACGACGTGCACGACCGGTAACTGTGCTGTGGGGATGACCGGAGGAATTCCCAACCTTCCGACCGCATGTCAGAACATCGCCACACCCCGCATCATCGAAATTCGCATGACGGACAGCCCGTCGTTGCGGTTCATCCCGTCGAGCATCCGGATCGAGGGAGAGAGCACGACCCCGGGCGTTCCGTGGTCCTACCAGTGCATCCAGTGGCACAAGGTCGACGTCGGAGTGTTCCCCCCGCCCTGGCACTCCGCCACGGAGGACACGACCGGGAGTTCCTGCAGAGCGAGCGACGTGCCCCAGTGCAGCGTAGCCAATATCACGCCACCGTGCGACTGGGAGACGGGCAACATTGATAACGCGCTGGAATTCGGCGTCTGCCACTACGCGAGCGTCCCACCCGCAAGCTACCACTTCCGGTGTCGCCAGCACCATCTCTCCGGCATGAACGGATCTCTGACGGTGGTGCAACCCATTCAACTGACCGTGGACAGGAACATCGTTGGCGATACCCTGCTGAGCTGGAGTATCGGCGGTGTGGGTCCATGGAACGTCTGGAAGGACAGCTCCGGGAGGATGCCCAGCCCGACGAATCTCACGGTGGGGGGAACCATGTCGCGATCCTTCACCGACCCGGACTCCGGTGCGGTTTCCTACTACCTGGTCATGGAGCTAACGACCGGCTGCGGCAA
>CBDVAL010000230.1:0-5160 GCA_965371955.1 uncultured bacterium
ATGGCGGCGCTCACGGTCATGCCCGCGTACAGGCCGACGTAGATATTGGCCATGCACATCACCACGCTCAGACCGATCCCCAGCCCGATGGCCAGCAGGGTGAATTCGGGCAGGCTCGTGGATGCCGGAACGTACGGTTCGATTTCCTTCGACATGATCCTCCTCGTTTCGACCCGGGTCCGGACTTTCTCCCCGCTCGAAGGCCGGAGCGCGATCCTAGCCCACCGGGTGGGAGCGGGCAAGCCCGGACTGATGGTAGGATGCCTGCCGTCATGGCCGGCTCGCCCCCGCCGTTCGAGAGTGGCGCGGCCGCCAGGGCCCGGAAGGGGAACCAGCATGGCGGAACAAGAGACGCCCCGGGGGATCGAGGCGTTCGAGTTTGCGGGCTGGGGTAGCGCGAGTCGCATTGCCGATCTCGACACCGCCGAGGTCAAGATCTCCCATCTGGACCAGCCCAAGAAACACACGCTGGGGGCCTGGACCTCCACCGCCATCTGCGGCAACGACATCACCTCGAGTTGTCTGTGTGTCGGCCCTGTGTGTGGCCCAGGCCGGACGTTATGCCCCCATTGCGCTGGCCATCGTCGCGGCGGTGCTCTATCTGTTCCGCAAGATCTATGCGGAAGTGGGCAGCGCCTTGCCGCTGAACGGCGGGACTTACACGGTCCTGCTCAACACGACCAACAAGAAGATGGCCGCCGGCGCAGCCTGCCTGACATTGCTCTCGTACATCGCCACCGCCGTCATCTCCGCCGGCGAGGCCATGCATTACGCGCACAACCTCTGGCAGGGCATCAACGTCTTCTGGGCCACCATCGTGTTGCTCGGTTTGTTCGCCCTTCTGAACATCCTCGGCATCAGCGAGTCGGGAGCCGTGGCGCTGGGCATCTTCATCATTCACATTGCTACCTTGACGGTCCTGGTCTTCGCCGGGGCGTTCCGCATCCTCCAGGATCCCTCCTTGCTCGCCGCCAACTGGGGAACCCCGAGCCCCGAGGGGTTCCTGCACGCAATGTTCTTCGGTTTTGCCGCCGCCATGCTTGGCATCAGCGGGTTCGAGAGCTCGGCAAACTTCATCGAGGAGCAGAAGAAAGGCGTGTTCCCGAAGACGCTGCGCAACATGTGGATCGCCGTGGCGATATTCAATCCGCTGATCAGCCTGCTGGCGCTGGGGCTGCTTCCTCTGGGCGACATCCAGTCGGTGCCGCCGGACCTGCTGGCGCAGATGGGCCAGCAGTCCCTGGGAAACTGGCTGCGTGTCGGTGTCAGCATCGACGCTGTGCTGGTGCTGTCAGGTGCGGTCTTGACCGCCTATGTCGGCGTCACCGGGCTGATGCGGCGAATGGGTCTGGATCGTTGCCTACCGCAGGTCATGCTCAGGGAGAACCGCCGCCGCAAGACGAATCACTGGATCATCCTGACCTTCTTTGCCGTGTGCGTGTCGATCCTGTTCTTCACCGGCGGCAACGTGGCCACGCTGGCGGGTGTCTACACCCTGTCATTCCTTGCGGTCATGGCGTTGTTCGCGGTGGGTAACATGATGATGAAGGTTCGCCGGGCGAAGCTGCCGCGTGAGATCCGGGCATCCTGGCCGATGGTTGCGGTGGCGCTGGCGGCGGTGCTCCTGGCCCTGGTCGGGAACATCTTGCTGGATCCCGAGTACGTGAAAGTCTTCGCCATCTACTTCGTCGGCGTGGGCGCCGTGGTCGCGGTCATGTTCCTGCGCATCCACCTGATGCGTGGCTTCCTGTTTGTCGTGCAGTCCGTCGCGGTGAAGGTGCTGGCCTTCAACCGCCGGGTCCGCGACCTGGTTCACAGGAAAGTCGATGAGATCAACAGCCTGGCGGTGGTCTACTTCGCCAAGGGTGATAGCCCGGCGGAAATGAACCGGGCGGCACTCTATGTGCTGGAAAACGAGCAAACCAAGCTTCTGAAGGTGGTCTACGTTCATGACGAGGACGAGGAGATCCCTCCACAGCTTGCCAGGCACCTGAAGGAGATCGACCATCTCTACCCGCAGCTGCGCATCGATTTTCTCACCGTCCGCGGTGTCTTCGGCCCGGAACTCATCGAGAAGCTCTCCCGCAGGCTCGACGTGCCGAAGAACTACATGTTCATCGGAACACCCAGCGATCACTTCCCGCACAGCATCGACGACCTCGGTGGCGTCCGCCTGATCCTCGGCTGATCATTCCTGCTTGACCACGCGGCCGTCCACCATGACGAACGACACATGGCGCAGCGCCGCCGTGTCCTGGTCGGGCCTGCCGGCCACCGCGATGAGGTCGGCGCGGTAGCCGGGGGCAATGCGGCCCAGCTCGTCCTCCTTTCGCAGGAGCTCGGCGCCCACCACCGTGGCGGAGCGCAGGATGTCCATGGGGGCCATGCCGTAGTCCGCCATGCGTTGCAGTTCCTGCCATCCCTCACCGTGGGGCAGGGAGCCCACGTCGGTGCCGAAGGCGATCTTGACGTTCTTCGCCATGGCACGCCGGAAGGTGTCCCGGTGGCGCTGCACCACGCGATTGCGGAACTCCGTCTCCTCCGCATCAGCGGTCTCGTCCGGCAGGTAGACGGTCATGGTGGGCGACCAGAAGGTTCCCTTCTCCACCATCAGGTCCAGGGTTCGGTCGTCCAGGAACATGCCGTGCTCGATGGAGCGCACCCCGCCGGCCACGGCGTTGTAGGCTCCGTCGCCCCCGTAGGCGTGGGCGGCCACGTCCATGCGCCAGCGGGCGGCCTCGCTCACCATCAACTCCACCTCCTCGACGCTGAGCTGGGACAGGGGCTGTAGCGTCTCGCGATCAATGTGGCGCATGGTCCCGGTGGCGTAGATCTTGATGAAATCCACGCCGTGCTTCACCTGGTCGCGGATGGCGGCCACCATGGCGTCCCGGTCATCCACGAGAATCGCCAGCTGGTCCAGCTTGCGATCCACCGAGGGGCGCAGCCCCGTGAGGTTCATGTGGCCCGCGGTGATGGTCAGCGCCCAGCCGGAGACGAACAGCCGCGGCCCCGGGAACATCCCTGCGCGGATGGCATCCCGGACGGCGATGTCCGCCATGTCGGCGCCCTCGTTATCCAGGTCACGCAGCGTGGTAAACCCTGCCAGCAGGTTGAGTCGTGCCGCTCTCATGGCCTCCAGCGACCGGTACGGATGGGTCTTGTAGAGGACGGGGGAGCGCACGGAGTCCTCGGGCTGCAGGCAGATGTGGGCATGCGAGTCGATGAGCCCCGGCAGCACGGTGCGGTGTCGCAGGTCGATCTCCAACGCACCGTCGGGCACGTCGAGGTCCGGCCCCACCTTCTCAATGAAATTCGCCTGTACGAGGATATCGACGTTCGACTTCACCGTGCCCGAAGCCACGTCCACAAGACGACCGGCGTGGATGACGGTTTGCTGCGCGCCGGCAGGTGCCAGGGCCAGCAGTGAGAACAACACGGCCACGCCCGCCCACCGCAACCAGATCAGGTTCCAGCGCATGTCGCTGCGCTCCTTTCCTGTCGGCTTGCCGGGTGGGCGGGAGGTTCCGCCTATCCCGGGACCGGCGGACCATTCTCTCGCAGGTGGAAGGGTGGAGCAAAGAGGGGCCGGGCAGCCTCAGGCGGTCTGGGCCTGCCCGGCCGCCCTCTTGGCGCTGTCCAGCCCTTGCTGGACGTACTCCGCCAGGGGTGAGTCGGGGGCCACCTCCAGGAGGTAGGCGTAGAGCTTCGCGGCATCGGCGGGGTGGTTGCGCCCCTTGAGGAACTTTTCCGCTACCTGCATGACGCCCTTGATGGCGCGGGCGTCGTTGGGATCCTCCTGCAGCACCAGGGCGAAGGTGTTGGCGGCGTAGGCCAGCTCATCGGAGCGCAAGAACACTGCGGCAACCTGTAGCTTGTGATCGTGCTTCAGCCCGAGGGTGCCTCGAGCCTCCCAGAGGGTTTGGAAGATCTCTCCTGCCAGCGGGAGCGCCCCGCGATCCAGGCAGAGGGGGAGCGCCGTCCGGGCGTACTCAACCGCCTGGTCGTTCCTGCCCGCCCTGTGGCTGAGCATGCACAAGGCGTGCTGGATCTGTGGGTGCGGCGCATAGCGCTCGTTGACGATCTCGAGCACCGCGATGGCGCCTTCGGGATCCGACTCGAATCTCCTCGAGGCCTCCGCCAGGGGTTCGCGTGTGTCTGTGAGGACCGGTGGGCCCCCAGTGATGCCTTGCTGGCCGCCCTCCACAACTGCCCGCACCGGCGCTACGGCCGACGCCCTCACGCCGGCGGCGAGAGAACCGCCGGCTGCAGCCATCTGACCCACGGCGGTGGACGTCCCCGGGCCCGCAGGCGCCGCCACCGTGGCCGGAGTGCCCCCGGCGTCCCCGAACGAGAAGAAGCCGCATAGCCGCCCCAGCAGGCAGACCATCAATCCGAACACGAACGCCAGGGTGATGCCCCCCACCAGCATCGCCATCGGCCATCCCACCGCCATGGAGCCGATGACCACGGGCACGGCCAGAATGATGGTCATGCCCACGGCGCCGGTGTAGGCGGCGTAGACCATGAACAGGTCGGTGCTCCTGCCGGTGAACAGCCGCCTCCAGTGCGCCGCCGAGAGGAACTCGGCGAAGCTCTCGGCGGAGACGGCGGCGATGAGAAACAGGGGGGGTGTCAGGGTGGAGAGGAAGAGGTAGGCCGAGAACGCCAGCAAGCCGGTTCCCATGCCGGGGCCGGCGGCGGGGCCGCCCATCATCGCCTGCGCGGGCACCATGGAGTTCAGGCCGAGAAAGAATACCGGCACCAGCCAGACGAGGGTGACAAACAGGTACCGTCCTGCCACCCCCCACACGCGGGCCCACGAGCCGCCGGCTGAGGAGAAGACGGTGCCGTCCCACTCGCCGTGCAGGCCGTTGACGGCGAACCGGGCCATGGCCACAGCCATGAGGATCTGCACCACGAAGACGCCGGCGTTGGGGGCACCTCCCATGCCGAGAAAAAATGAGATGACCAGTATGAAGGAGCCCAACGCTGCGCCGGTGAACAGTGTGCGCCAGGAGAACGAACTGCGCAGGACCCTGCCGACGACGCCACTGAACTCCGTGAGATTCTGACCGTTCATGGGATGCACTCCGTCACGACCTGTGTCGTGATCTGGTCACCCCCCCGGCGAACCGAACCCCGTGGGAAGAATCTGGG
>CBDVAL010000231.1:0-5116 GCA_965371955.1 uncultured bacterium
GGGCGCTCTCGGGGCGTCCATGAACCGGATCCACCTCCAGCGGGTCACGCCCGCGACCCAGCAGCCGGTTTGCCATCAGTGCCATTGCCGACCGCAGGGCCAGGATACGGCTCCGTGGCGCGGCAGCCAGTTCCTCTCCTCCTCGCACGATGCGCTCGACCCGGCCGAGGATCTCAGCGGCCGTGAGGGCGCGATCCCGTCGGAGAGCCGCGTCCCCCTTGGTGAACAGCTTCGTGGCACGGCCCGGAGACCACCAACGCCACAGGACACGATGCACCAGCAAACCCAGCACCGGGTCCCTGAACAACACAATATCGCCCATGCCGGGGCCTCTCGAACCCAGCGTGCGAACCTCCACCTGGTCCCCCAGGGCGATGGCCGGCTCCATGCTGGCAGTGGTTATCGTGAAGAGAACACGGCCCTTACGTTCCAGGGCCTGGTCCACCAACTGCTCCACCGCGCTGAGCCGCTTGTCATCCACCATGGGGGCCAAAAGCCTATCCTACGGGCAATTCAGCTCGGCCAATATACTCCGAAGCCCCGAGGGTGTCAAAGCCTTTCCCCGGTTTCCGCTGTGTCCTAGGGGGATTTGGGCGATCGGGGAGGTTCGCGCTGGCCCGTCCGGCCGGCCAGGCGGAAGTGCTTCTCGATGGCACGGGCCACGGGACGCGGCACCAGCCTGGCCAGCTCGTCCTCCCCTGCCGCCTGGACCCCCTTCAGGCTGCCGAGCCCCCTCAGCAGCACCCCGGAGCGCGCCCGCCCCACGCCGGGGATGGCCTCCAGTTCCGAGACCAGCCGTTCCCGGGAGCGCACCTTGCGGTGGTAGGTCACCGCGAAACGGTGCGCCTCATCGCGGACCTGCTGCAGCAGTTGTAGCGCCGGCGAGGATCGTTCCAGGCGGATGGACGCCGAGCGCTCGGGGAGGAAGATCTCCTCCTCGCGCTTGGCCAGGGCCGCCATGGGCACCGGGGGCGCCCCGCTCTCCTTGAGGGCCTGGTGTGCCGCCGACAGCTGCCCCTTGCCTCCATCGATGAGGATCAGGTCGGGCATGCGGCGCTCCTCCTTCACCAACCGGCGGTAGCGCCGGCCCACCACCTCGGCCATGCTGGCGTAGTCGTCCTGGCCCTCCACCGTCTTCACCTTGAAGTGGCGATAGGCCGAACGCTGTGGCCGTCCCCCCTGCCAGACCACCATGGAGGCGACCACCGCAGTGCCCTGCAGGTGCGAGATATCGAAGGCTTCGATGCGATAGGGCGCCTCGTCCAGATCCAGGGCATCGCGCAGCCGGGCCAGCGCCTCCACGCCCTGGCCATGCCCGTCCTGGAAGCGACTGCGAAAGGCGAGCTGCGCGTTGCGGTGCACGGTTTCCATGAATTGCGCCTTGACGCCGCGGCGCGGCACCCGCACCCGCACGCTCTCTCCGCGCAGGCCCGAGAGCCATTTCTCCAGCAGTGGCCCAGCGGCCACCTGCTGCGGCACGTGTACTTCGCGCGGGACGTGTTCGGCCGAGGCGTAGTACTGCTGCACGGCAAACGCGAGAAATTGCTGCTCGTCCTCACCGCTGATCTGTTCGAAGGAGAACTCGCGGCGTGCGTCCACCTGGCCGCCGCGCATCAGAAAAACCTGCACCACCGCCCGCTCCCCCTCACGGTAGTAATGGAAGTAGTCCTGATCCTCCAGGCCCACCCGGGCGAAGTTCTGCTTGCGGGAATGTTTCTCCACGTCGCGAATCAGATCGCGATAGTGTGCTGCACGCTCGAATTCCTGCTGGCGGGAGGCCTCCTGCATGAGCGCCCGCAGCCGCTGCAGCAAGGCCTGGTTCTTTCCCTTGAGGAACAGGCGCAGGTGCTCCACGGCGCCGGCGTACTCCTCCTGCGTGGTGAGCCCCGCAGTGCATGGCCCCAGACACTGGTCCAGGTGGTAGTAGAGGCAGGGGCGCCCGCGGCTGCCGTCCAGCTTCTCGTAGCACGGCGCCACCTTGAAGTATCGCGCCGCCATGCGCAGGGTCCGCCGTGCATGGCTCGCCGGGAGGTAGGGACCGAAGTACTGGCTGGAATCGTCGCGCGCACGGCGCACGAGCACCAGTCGCGGGTAGGGATCCGCCATGGTGAGCTTGAGATAGGGAAAGTTCTTGTCGTCGCGCAGCAGGACGTTGAAGCGCGGCTTTTCCTTCTTGATGAGGTTGTTCTCCAGGATCAGCGCCTCGACCTCCGAGCCGGTGACGATGAACTCCAGCTCGACCGCCTCCTGCAGCATGCGCAGGATGCGCGGCGGGTGCGCGGCCTTGGCCTGGAAGTAGCTGCGCACCCGTGCCTTGAGGGAGAGCGCCTTGCCCACATACAGGGCCTCCCCCGCGGCGGAGCGGAACAGGTAGCAACCAGGGTTTGCCGGGGCCCCCTCCAGACGCCGGCGCAACGGATGATCCGCACCGGCCATCAGATGAGCACCGCTTGCTTCTGCAGCCGCCGCAGCTGGTCCCGCAACTGCGCGGCGCGCTCGAACTCCAGGGCAACCGCGGCGCTGCGCATCTCCATCTCCAGGCGGACCAGCTCCGCCTCCAGTTCCTCGCGGCTGGCGTAGGTGGGAATGTCCTCCGAAACCTCCGCCGGCACGCGCAGGTAGTCCGCCTCGTACACGCTGCCCAGCACTTCCTGGATGTTCTTGACGATGGACCGGGGAGTGATGCCGTGCTTCCGGTTGTAGGCGATCTGCAGTGCCCGCCGGCGCTCGGTCTCCTGCAGGCACTGCTCCATGGCGCCGGTGGTCTTGTCGGCGTACATGATCACCTTGCCGCTCACGTTGCGTGACGCGCGTCCTGCAGTCTGGATGAGCGCACCTGCCGAGCGCAGGAAACCCTCCTTGTCCGCGTCCAGAATGGCCACCAGCGACACCTCGGGCAGGTCCAGCCCCTCGCGCAGCAGGTTCACCCCCACCAGCACGTCGAACTCGCCTTGGCGCAGCTCGCGCAGGATGCGCACACGCTGCAGCGTATCGATATCGGAGTGCAGGTACTCCACCTGTACCTGCAACTCGCGGTAGTACTGGCACAGCTCCTCGGCCATGCGCTTGGTGAGCGTGGTCACCAGAGTCCGCTCCCGGGCCTGCACCCGGGCGCGGATCTCCTGCAGCAGATCATCCACCTGACCGCGCACCGGCCGCACCTCGATCTCCGGATCCATCAAGCCGGTGGGCCGGATGACCTGCTCCACGACCTCCCCGCCCACGAGCTCGAGCTCCCGTGGCCCGGGCGTGGCGGAGATGTACAGCGTCTGTCCGCGACGCTGCTCGAACTCCTCGAACTGCAGCGGCCGGTTGTCCAGCGCCGACGGAAGACGAAAACCGTATTCCACCAGTGTCTGCTTGCGCGAACGATCGCCCTTGTACATGGCTCGAATCTGCGGCAGGGTCTGGTGTGACTCATCGATGACCACCAGGGCATCCTTCGGCAGATAGTCCATCAGGGTGGGTGACGCCTCGCCCGGGCTGCGTCCGGTGAGGTGGCGCGAGTAGTTCTCGATGCCGTGGCAGTAACCTACTTCCTTGATCATCTCGAGATCGAAGCGGGTTCGTTGATGCAGCCGCTGAGCCTCCAGCAACCGGCCCCTGCTCTCCAGTTCCGCCAGCCTGTGCTTGAGTTCCTCGTTGACCGTGTCCACCGCGGCCAGCAACTGTTCCCGGGGGGTCACGTAATGTGAGTTGGGGTAGATGGGGAGACGCTCCACGGAGCGCAGCACCGTACCACGCAGCGGATCCACCGCCTGGATGGCCTCGATCTCGTCGCCGAACCATTCCAGACGGTAGGCGTGGTCCTCGTACGCCGGCCAGATCTCCACCACGTCGCCGCGCACGCGAAAGCTTCCCGGCTCCAGATCCATCGGCTTGCGCTGGTACTGGATCTCCACCAGGCGCCGCAGGAAGGCGTCGCGATCCTCCTCCATCCCCTGGCGCGCCTGGACCAGCATGCCGTGATAGCTCTCCGGGGATCCCAGGCCATAGATGCAGGACACGGAGGCGACGATGATCACATCGCGGCGTTCGAACAACGAGCGCGTCGCCGAGTGGCGCATGCGATTGATCTGCTCGTTCACCGTGGCTTCCTTCTCGATGTAGGTGTCCGAGGAGGGCACGTACGCTTCCGGCTGGTAGTAGTCGTAGTAGGAGACGAAGTACTCCACGGCGTTGTCCGGGAAGAACCCGCGAAACTCCTGATAGAGTTGCGCCGCCAGCGTCTTGTTGTGCGCGATGACCAGACAGGGGCGCTGCGCGCCGGCCACCAGCTGCGCCACCGTGAAGGTCTTGCCGGAACCGGTCACCCCCAGGAGCACCTGGTCGCGCCGCCCTTCGGCCAGCCCCCGGCGCAGGACTTCGATGGCCGCCGGTTGGTCCCCGGCCGGCAGGAAGTCCGACACCAGACGAAAACCGGCACTCATGAGCCGCTCTGCGCCTGGCTGCCGCCGCGGGCATCGGTCCGGTCCACCACCACGATCTCGGCCGCGGGGATCGCGCCGAACACGGATCCCAGCGCGGCCTCGATGGAGCCGGCCTCGTCGAGCACGGGGATCACCACGCTGACGGCTGGCGCCAAGGGCGGTCTCTGGGGGGGTTTACTCAAATCCATGGGAGCATTATACTTACACGCGGATTATAGCAGGGGGGAGGGAGGAAAGCAAAATGGAACCGGACCGCACCCCCCTGCGACGTTCGCGCTGGAAGCTGTGGACCGCCGCTTCCATCCTGCTGCTTGCAGCCGGGTCGGGGCTGGGACTGGGGCACTTTCTCAAGCTGGACCTTCCCAGTGTGAGAGAGCTCGCCGACTACCGACCTCCCACCATCACGCGGCTGTATGACGGCGATGGGGAACTCCTCTACCAGTTCGCCGAACAGCGGCGCATCATCATCGGCTTCGAGCAGATCCCCGAACAGCTTCGCAATGCCATCATCGCCGTGGAAGACCCGCGCTTCTACCGCCATGTGGGGATCGACCCCACAGCCATTGCCCGCGCCGCCCTCAAGGACATCCTCACGCTGAGCAAGGAACAGGGGGCCAACACCATCACGCAGCAGCTGGCGCGCGCGCTGTTCCTGGAGCAGAAGAAGCGCTGGCGCCGGAAGATCC
>CBDVAL010000232.1:0-5115 GCA_965371955.1 uncultured bacterium
CCCACCACCACCACGCGGCCGCCACCGCCCCCGGGCGGAGGGAGAAGTTCCACCAGGACCTCCCGGCCGTTGAAGTAGGCGGACGAGTTCTGCCACTGTGCCAGTGTCTCGGCGGAGAGACTCTGCTGCGCGCCGTCCTGGAGCGAGGTGAGACGGATCCGGGCTCCCGGGGGCAGTCGCGTCTCGGAGCCGAAGAACACCCGCACCCAGTCGGCGTACGCATCCCCCACGACGGTGTTCCAGGCCGGCTCGGCACGGCCCGGGGCGCCGGAGTCGGCATGTTGCACCAGCGCCTGGGCGGAAAGACCCGGCGGAATCTCCGGGGGCCCTGTCCCTGCCGTGGCCGGGAAAGCCCACGACGAGGCCACGAGGAGGGTGGCAAGCAATCCACGGGTGCTGATGTGGCCTGAGGACTGGGGCATGCCGTTCCTTCCATGCGCACTCAGGCTGCCGGGAGGCCTGCGGCGGCAAGATGGGGTCCTTTATTAGATACTCCCAGAACGGGCGAATGGCAAGCGAAACGCAGAATGGGGGTTCCCCGGGGCAGGGTCCCGGGGATACCATCCCCGAGGAGGGAGTCCATGTGGGCGCTGATACTGGCAGGCGGCTTCAGCCGCCGGATGGGGCGTTCCAAACAGGATCTCCCCTTTGGTGCCGCAACGCTCCTGGAGAGGACCGTGGCCGCGGCCCGGCAGTTCGCCGAGGAGGTGGTACTGGTGGGGGACGACGCTGCCGCGTTGCGGCTGGGCCTGCGGGCCGGGCAGGACTGGCAGGCGGGAGCCGGCCCCCTGTCGGGTCTGGCCGGCGGCCTCGCCGTGTGTCCGCACGGGCAACACGCCCTGCTGGCGTGCGACCTGCCGTTCCTGACAGGGGACCTGCTGCGCCGGATGGAGTGTCTCGGCGGCCAGGCGCAGGCGGTGGTTCCGGTGGTGGAGGGCCGACGCCACCCGCTGTGCGCTCTGTACCACACGGATTGTCTAAAGCCGGCCCGGGCCTGCCTGTCGCAGGACAAGCGACGAATGGACGACCTGCTGGATCGTGTGGAGCTCCATGAGGTGACGCCCGAACAGGTGCTTCCGCTGGATCTCGTCCGTGGCGTGATGAACGTCAATACACCCGAGCAGTATCAGCAGGCGCTACAGCTCCTGGAGACGGACGAACATGGGCCCTGAGTTCTCACACTTGGATCCGGATGGCAAGGTCCGCATGGTGGACGTGGGAGACAAGCAGATCACCCGGCGGGAAGCGGTGGCCGAGGCGGTGGTGCGCATGTCGGCGCCGGCGTACACTGCTCTACGGTCCGGGCAGGTCTACAAGGGCGATGCCCTTGCCGCGGCGCGCCTGGCCGGCATCCAGGCCGCCAAGAGAACCTCGGGGCTGATCCCGCTGTGCCACCCGGTACCGCTGGACGCGGTGGACATCGAGGTGAAGTTCGATGATGAGGAGCAACGCATTGTGCTGCGGGCCTCGGCCAGCGCGCGCTGGTACACCGGCGTGGAGATGGAAGCTCTCACCGCCGTCACGGTGGCGGCCTTGACCCTGTACGACATGTGCAAATCCGCTGACCGGGCCATGGTCATCGAGCAGGTGGCCCTCATCCGCAAGTCAGGAGGCCGCAGTGGGGAATTCCAACGGGCCTGAGACGGTTCTCACCCCCGCGCGTCGTGACGCTACAGGAGTGCGTGCCAGCGTGATCCTTCGAGCTTCTCCCTTGCGGCCCCTATTGTGAATCGTCTCAAATCCCGCACTTTCTCGGCTGCTGCCAGGCTGGCGTACGAACACCCGTTTCGGGTTCTGGGGGTGGCCTGCCTGGTGACCGTGGTGGCGCTGTGGCTGGTCAGCGACCTCGAGGTGATCAACGACATCACCCAGTACCTGCCGGAGGAGTCGGAGGTCGTGCAGGAGTACAGGAAGGCGATCACCCATTTCGGCACCGCGGATCAGCTGCTCATCGTCCTGGAAGGGGAGGGGGAGGAGGACCTCGAGGTGCGCCAGGCCCTGGCGGACGCCATGGCGCAGCAGTTGCTGGCCAGCGAGCACGTGCGCGGCGTCACCTACCGCATTACCGATCAGCTGGTGGAGTTCTCCCGGGATACGTTCCTGCGTTACGGCCTGCTCTACCTGGAGCCGCACGAACGCGAGGGCCTGGTGCGACTGCTCTCCGACGATTCCATCGAGAAGCAGGTGGCCACAAACCGGGAGCTTCTGCTCTCGCCGGCCACCGGGATCGCCCAGGATCTGGTGCGCTGGGATCCGCTGAACCTGCGCTCGCTGTTCCTGGGTCGCATCGAGCGCAGCAAGGGCCAGCTCAAGGTGGAGCAGCGCGACGGCTACTTCTTCTCCAGCGATCTGACCCTGTTGGTGATGGTGGTGCGGCCGACCCACAGTGCGCAGAACATCTTGTTCACCCGGGCACTGATGAGAGAGGCGCGGGAGATCGAGCAGCGCGCGCGCCAGGAGATCCGGGGAGAAGGCTGGGACGAAGAAGCCGCGGTCCGCGTGGGGTACACCGGCGGCTATGCCATCGCCCTGGAGTACAACCGCATGATCCACCGCGATCTGCGCGTCAGCATGGTGGTGGCGTTCGTCGGCGTGATGATCCTGTTCGGCATCACCTTCCGGCGGTTCGGGTCGCTGTTCTACGTGGGCATCCCGCTGCTGATGAGCCTCGTCTGGACCCTGGCGCTGGCCCGGCTCGTCTACGGCAGCCTCAATCTGTTCACCAGCGTGGGAACGGCTGTGCTGCTGGGGCTGGGCATCGACTTTGCCATTCACATCATGAATCGCTTCCTCGCCGAACTGGAGGAGGACAAGGACGTCCGACGCGCCATCCACGTGACCCTGCTGGAGACGGGAGACGGCGCGGTGGCGGCCTGCGCCACCACTGTGCTGGCCTTCTACGCCTGCATGCTGACCACGTTCCCGGGCTTGCAGCAGCTGGGGCTCATCGCGGGGACCGGGTTGCTGCTGGCGCTGGTGGCCAACTTCCTGGTGTTGCCGGCTTTTCTGGTGCTCTATACCCGCATGACACGGGCCCGCACCCGCGAGATGACCGGCCTGGGTCTGGAGCCGTTGGCCGGCCTGGTGCGCCGGCACCCCATGCTCATCCTGCTGGTGGCCTCTGCCGTGACCGTCATCTGCGTCATCGCGTCCTTCCAGGTGACCATCGACACGGACCTGACGCGCTTCCGGCCGGAGAAGAGCGAGGCGTTCGGGCTGCAGCGTCTGGTGATGGAGAAGATCGGATCCAACCTGAGCTCCACCATGATCCTGGCGCGCGCACCCACCGAGGAGGGCGCGCTGGACCTGACCACCCAGGTGGTGGAGGAGCTCAAGCGCCTGGAGGCGCGCCAGCTTGTCTCCTCTTCACTGTCGGTGAACACCGTCCTGCCGTCAAGTGCCATGGAGAAGGCGAACCTGGAGTGGGCGGCACGGATGCGCCGGGAGCAGGGTCGCGCCCTCGACCCGGAGCGGGTGGTGACCAAGCTGCGTTATGAGCTGAACCGTCAAGGGTTCGATCCCGAAGCCTTCGAACCGGCGTACGAGCTGCTCGGCGAGTTCCTGGGAATCCGCGAGGAACTCTCGCTGGACGATCTGAAGAACACCGCGCTGGGCCGTTATGCGGAGCGTTTCATCAGCCGCGCCGAGGACGAGACCTACGTCGCCACCTACGTCTACACGCCGCACGGAGAAGGCCTGAGCAAGAAGGAACAGGTGCGCATCCTGGACCGGCGCATGAGGCAGCTGGGAGACAACGTCAACGTCATCAGCCATGCCCTCCTGGGGCCGGAGGTGGCCCGCCTGATCAAGCGCGACGCCATGCTGGCAACGTCCGCGGCCCTGCTCATGGTCCTGGGCGCCCTGTACCTGCAGTTCCGCTCGTTTCGCCTCATGTTCCTCACTGCCCTGCCGCTACTTCTGGGGGTGAGCTGGGCGCTGGGAGCCATGGTGCTGGCAGGCTATCGCTTCAGTCTGTTGACGGTGACCATCCTGCCTGTGATCCTGGGCATCGGCATCGACGACGGCATCTACGTGGTCAACCGCTATCGTTCCCTGGGAGATCGCGACGTGGTGCATGCGTTTCACGACACGGGGCGGGCCGTGGTGGTTACTTCGTTGACCACCATGGTGGGGTTCGGGTCGCTCATCCTGGCCGATTACCCCGGCTTGGTGGGTGCCGGGTTGCTGGCTTTCACCGGCATCGGTTGCTGCCTGATCACCACGGTGACCGTCCTGCCGGCGCTGATGGAACTCTTCGGCCGCGGCGTGATCGACAGGAAGTCGCTCAAGATGCCGGAGATCGCCCCTGCTTCGCAGCACCGTCCGGGAGTCCGTCCATGATTCGTATCCGGTTCACCTTGTTCCTCTTTGGCGCCATGGTGGCGCTGGGGGCCGTGCCCGCCGGCTCCGCCGCAGCGGAACCCGACGCGGGCGACGCTCTCTTCGCGCAGGCTGACCAGATGCTGGAGAAGGTGTCCGGCGTCATGCAACTGGAAGTGAAGCGCCCGGTGCGCAAGGAGATGACGACGCGCGAGGCAGTGCAGGCGTATCTCCATCGGCAGCTCGGCCGCCAGCATCCCGGCTCGAAACTGGAGGATCTGGGCGAGGCCTTGACGGTCCTGGGGCTGCTGCCCGCGGACTACGATCTGGCCGGGGGCGTGGTGGATCTGCTCAGCGAGCAGGTGGCGGGCTTCTACGACCCGGAGAAGAGCATCTTCTACGTGGCGGATTGGCTGCCGGACAACCTGCAGTTGCCCACCATGGCGCATGAGCTGGCGCATGCACTGCAGGACCAGTACTACGATCTCGAGCCGTTGCTCCAGCCCACGCCGGGCGAGCAGGATGCCGACATGGCGTTCCATGCCGTGGTGGAGGGACAGGGCGTTGCCGTGATGACCCAGATCCTGGTGGAGCCCATGGGTCTGTCCCTCGAGCAGGTAGGGGGAATGATGCAAGCTCTGAGCGATCCGGCCGGCATGATGTCGGCGTCCGAGTCGATGGGCCTGGATACCGGCGCGTTGCGCAGCTCACCGCCGTTCCTGCTGAGTTCGCTGATGTTCCCCTACACAGAGGGGATGCAGTTCTTCCTGGCCTTCCTGAAGGAGCGCTCGTGGG
>CBDVAL010000233.1:0-5094 GCA_965371955.1 uncultured bacterium
ATCGTCAGCTACACACAACGGTGGGAGATGAACGACACAGCCTTCATGCTGATCCTCTGGCCCATGCAGTGGGCCGGCGCGGCGTTTGCGCCACTCGTCTCTCGAGCGATCGTGGTGTTGATGGTGATCTTCTGGCTCGTCTGGCAGGCGCGCCGGCCGATGCACCATGGCCGTGATCTGTACGGTCGAGCACTGGCCGTGGTGGCAATGATGTTCCTGTGGAGTCCGACGCAGTTCCCCTGGTACGCGCTCTGGTTTCTGCCGGCCATGGCTTTGTATCTCCATTGGCCGTTGCAATGGTTGACGGTGACACTACCGCTGTACTATCTGCGATTCTTTTTCGTCGCACGGGGCGCGGTGACCGTGTTTGATTACGGTATCGTATGGCTGGAGTTTGTGCCGGTGTGGGTGATGCTGGCGGTATGGTGGTGGCGTCATCACCAGCCGGCGGCGCGAGTGGTCGATGCTTGAGAACGCGCGCATCGCAGTGGTCATCCCGGCGCTCAACGAGCAGGAAGCGGTCGCGGAAACTCTGCGTGACGTGCCTGGTTGGGTTGACACGATCGTCGTGGCGGACAATGGATCCACCGATCGGACGGCTCAGATCGCAAGAGAACAGGGAGCCATCGTCGCAACTGAGCCACGACGAGGTTATGGTTCGGCTGTGCTGGCGGGATTGGCGGCACTTGACCAGGCCAAGCCGCCGGACGTGGTCGTGTTCCTGGACGCGGACCAGAGTGATGATGCCACCGAGATGAGGCGCCTGGTTGAGCCGATTCTTCAAGGCGAAGCGGAGCTGGTGATCGGATCACGTGTGTTGGGCCGCGCCGAGCGTGGGGCGCTGACCATCCAGCAGCGGCTCGGCAATGCCCTGGCGTGCTGGATGATGCGGATGCGCTTTGGCGTGCGATATACGGACCTGGGCCCGTTCCGTGCCATCAGGTACACCGCATTGCGGCGGCTTCGGATGTCGGATCGAGGCTATGGCTGGACGGTTCAGATGCAGGTCCGCGCGGCCATCCATGGCATGCGGGGAGTGGAGGTCCCGGTGAGTTATCGCCGACGGATCGGGCTGTCGAAAATATCCGGCACCGTCCGCGGTGTGGTCGGGGCAGGAACCAAGATCCTTACGACCATCCTTCGTGAGGGCCCCCGGGCGCCGGCAACACACGACCGACTGGTCCTGTTTTCACGCTACCCCCAACCGGGCAAGACGAAGACTCGCCTGATCCCCTTGCTTGGTGAGGTGGGCGCGGCCAACCTGTACCGTCAGATGCTGGCGATGACGCTGGCAACTGCGGATCGGTTGATGGGATTACGCCCTGTGTCGGTACAGATGCGCTCCACGGGTGTCTCACCGGATGCAATGCGCTCGCTCTGCAATGCCCGGATCGACCTGTGCGACCAGGGAGATGGCGATCTGGGCAAGCGATTGCAGCGCGCCTCGGAACAGGCGTTCAATCAGGGTATGAAGCGCGTGGTGATGATCGGCTCGGACTGTCCCGGGCTCAACGGACGGCGGCTGAACGAGGCGTTTGACGCTCTGGACCATCACGATCTGGTGATCGGCCCGGCCGCGGACGGTGGGTACTATCTGCTCGGTACGACACAGCATCACCCGTCACTCTTCGAAGCCATTCCCTGGGGCGGATCGCAGGTCTCGCAACGAACCCTCGAAGAGGCTGAGAGACTCAAGCTGAGTATCTGGACGTTGCCGTCGCTTCATGATGTAGATACGCCTGCAGACCTGGCGGCCTGGAGCATGGCGCAACGCCTGAACCCGGTGGAAAGACCGTTCCTGTCCGTGATCATCCCCACCCTAAATGAGCAGGATCGATTGGCGGCCAGCATCGCCTCCGTGCTCATGGAATCAGGCGTTGAGATCATCGTCGTCGATGGACAGAGTGATGATCGCACCATTGAGATTGCCGACGCCCTTGGCGTGAGGGTCGTGTCTGCGCCCCGCTCGCGTGGCCGACAACTCAACGCCGGGGTGGCTGCGTCACGCGGCAAGGTCCTGCTGTTTCTCCATGCCGATACGTTGTTGCCGCCGCATTACCTGCGATCGGTCATGTCGCTGCTCGCTGCCCATGACACCGTGGCCGGCGCGTTCCGGCTGCGCATCGATGCCGAGGGACTCAGCTCCCGACTCGTGGAAATAGGCGCCAACTTCCGTTCATGCATTCGACGGCTGCCCTACGGCGACCAGGCGATGTTCATGTCGCGCCGGATGTTCGACCGCGTGGGAGGCTTTCCGGAGCTGGGGCAGATGGAAGACTACGTGCTGGTCCACCGGCTTCGCAAGATGGGGCGGATCAGCACGTCGTGTGATGCCGTGCGCACTTCCGCCAGGCGATGGCAGAAGCATGGCGTGTGGCGCACCACATTGCTGCACCAGACGATGATCGCGGCCTATCACCTGGGCGTATCGCCGGGGCGGATCGCCCGATGGCGCCGCTAGACTCGACGCGGCGGGGAACTCCATCGCTGGAATAGTGAGCCTCTCTGTGATGTTGAATGACATCGGAGACAACCTATGCGAGCGAAACAGGTCTCACGATGCGTCGGCAGATCGGCCCTGCCGGCGATATTGCTGGCCTCCTCTTTCGGCGTTGCCATCGCCTCCCAGTGTTCGGTCACCTCCACCGGACGGATTCCGCTGAATGACCTGGGAGCCGGACTCTATTCGGGCGAGGCGGGTGGCCTCTACCCGGGCGGGTCGAACCAGCGGCCCTTGAGCCACGATCTCGCCGTGGATCGGGTGGGCCGCGTCCTGCTTCGCGACGCGCAGGGCAGCCCGGATCCGCAGAGCGGCAAGATCGTCCTGATGTCGGTGGGATTGTCCAACACCACGATGGAGTTCCGCGCGTTCCAGACCCTGGCCCGGGATGACCAGGGGAAGAACGCGGCGGTGGTCCTGGTGGATGGCGCCGAGGGCGGTCAGGATGCGCGCACCATCGCCGATCCTGACGCCCCATACTGGAACGGCGTGGACCAGAAGCTCGCGGCGTCCGGCGTGACTCCGCTGCAGGTCCAGGCGGTGTGGCTCAAGCAAGCCCGGCGCCAGCCGAACGAGGATTTCCCGGAGGACGCGGAGATACTCCTGGGCCATCTGCGGACCATCGTACAGATCATCCAGGATCGCTACCCGAATACCCGGGCTGTGTACCTGAGCAGCCGGATCTACGCCGGCTATGCCTCGACATCCCTCAACCCCGAGCCGTTCGCCTACCAGTCCGGCTTCTCGGTGAAGTGGCTGATACAGGAGCAGCTGGAGGGTAGCTCCGAGCTCAACTTCGACCCATTCAGGGGGCCCGTGCTGGCACCCTGGCTCGCGTGGGGTCCGTACCCGTGGGCCGACGGCCTGCTGCCCCGGAGCGATGGGCTGACCTGGGATTGCCGGGAGTTCCAGGACGATGGCACGCATCCGGCACGCCGCGGACGGGAAAAGGTGGCCGCAATGCTGCTCGACTTCTTCCGCTCCGACTCCACCACGGCACCCTGGTTCCTCGACTGTGACCTGTCGGACCCGGACACGTTTGCGGCGCCGCCGGAGGTCCTCGGTCTGAACGTGGTGGATGACCGGCTGGCGGGCACGGTCACGGTGGCGTGGGACAGTCTCGATCCGGTGGTGGGACCTGGAGCTTCCTACGACGTGCTTTCCGGCATGCTCTCGGACCTGCCGGATACCGGATTCGAGCAGGTCTCCTTTCTCGTGCAGGGTCTGGACGACGCTCCGTTCCTTGACCCCCAGAACGACCCTCCTACCGGCGATGGATTGTGGTACCTGGTTCGCTCCATCAACACCTGCGGGATCGGCACCTGGGGAGACGGCTCCCTCGTTCCGGACGCACGCGACACTCTGGACGCAGCAGGTCTCCCCTAGCGCCCCGGGGCCTGCTCGCCGGCGGGCCGGATCCGGTATGCTAGCCTCCTGCACTGCTGGAACCGAGGCGCTGGATGGAGCCCGGTGAGCCGGCATGAGACGGAGACCGAGCCGTTGCCTTCCTGCCCGGAGTGTGCGCACGAAATCCCGGACGACGCGCTGATCTGTGCTCGCTGCGGCGCACTCCCTCTGTCGTCCGAGGTCCGGACGCGGCTCGATGCCCTTGGCCGGAGGCCACCCTCCTCATCGGCGGCGGGCTCCGGACCGCCCGGCATGCAGGTTGCAACAGGGTCTGACATGACACTACCGGGGGGTAGCGAGGAGGGCGGTCCAATGCGCAAGAGCCTTGTTTCTTTCACGTTCCTGTCCCTTGCACTGAGCCTGGGCGCGTCCCTGGCGTGGGCAGAGCCGGACATTCGCCCGGGCATGTGGTCGGGCGGCTACGGCACGCTGGAGGGTCAGGCGCCGCAATGGCACACCATGATCGCCGATATGGAGATCGACGGCAGCAAGGTTCGCGGACCCATCCGCCCGGACGGCAAGGTCCAGGGCAACATCAAGGGCGATGGAATCGTCCTGAACATCGAGCAGGAGGGGCGCCGCGTGCGCTGCGAGGCAACGTTGCAGGGCGGCGCGCTTATGGGCACCTGTACCGGTGGTGATCAGCCGTACCAGTTGCAACTGGTGCACGAGGAGGAACCCTCGGAGGAGGTGAAGGAGGAGCTGGCCACGATCTTCGCCACCGAGACCGGTGGCCGCATCGCCATACGCAAATCCATCCACCTCATCCTGACCGACTTCGAGACCGGCGCGGTGCGGGTGCTCTACGCCGACGGGCCCGATCGGTTCCTTGCCGGTGAACGGATGGGAGTGCCGCGTCCAGTGGCGCTGCGTGTCCGATTCGAGCGCGACGGCGACGGCGCCCTGAGCGGCATGGTGGTGCAGGACGTCGTCCGCAACACAACCCGCCGGGCAACTCCGTGCTGCCGGAGCAAGAAAGAGGAGTTCACCTTCGTCAACGACGACGTGACCCTTGCCGGCACCCTCTATCTTCCCTCCGGGGGCGGGCCTCACCCGGTCGTGGTCTACGTGCATGGCTCCGGACGTCAGACCCGCGACGGCGCAGGCACCTGGCCGCTGTTCCTGGTGGACCGGGGGTTCGCCGTCCTGGCCTACGACAAGCGTGGCCAGGGAGAATCCGGCGGACG
>CBDVAL010000234.1:0-5079 GCA_965371955.1 uncultured bacterium
CCCGTGGCGCGCTGGTGCTTCTGGGCGTGGCCGTGGCGCTGTTGCTGGCGGGGAACTGGCGCTGCGTCTGCTGGACGTAGGGCACGGCACCACGTTCCTGGTCCCGGTGGCAAACGGCGGCTACACGACCAACCCCCGCTTCACCGATCGCTACTTCCCTCCCTGGTTCGAGATCCAGCCGGCGCCGGCGCTCCTGCCGGCGTCCAAACCACCCGACACCTACCGCATCTTCGTCCTTGGAGGCTCGGCCGCCTTCGGCGACCTGGTTCCGGAGTATTCCATGGCGCGCATGCTCGATGTGCTGTTGCGCGGTTCCATGGACGGCCGCCGCTACGAGGTGGTGAACGCAGCCGCGCTGGGTGTCAACTCGCGCATGGCGGTGGACATCGCCCGCGACGTGGCGCGTCACGAGCCGGACTTGCTGCTGGTGTACCTCGGCAACAACGAGGTGGTGGGCCCCGGCGGGCCGGGCGCGCTCCTGGAGGGAACCGCCGGAACACATGCCGGCGCCGCAAGCTGGGTGGCGCGGGTGGCTGCGGAGTTGCGCTTCACCAGGCTGGGACAGCTGGTGGAGCGCATGTCGGCGGCAGCGCAGAGTGACGCTCCGGCCGCGGCCCGATCACGACCGGACATGCGTACGCTGGATCAGGCCCGGGTTGCGCTGGACGATCCGCGTCTGCCCGAGGTGTATCGCGGTTTTCGCGCCCATCTGATGCAAATCCTCGAGATCGCCCGGGCCGCCGGCGCCGACGTGATGCTCTGTACGGTGGCGAGCAACCTTACTGGACAGCCCTCACTGGCTTCCATGCACCGCAGCGATCTCGGCGAGGACGAGCAGCGCCTGTTCGAGAACCGCCTGTCTTTGGCCGTGACGACGCTGCGCCGCGGAGCACCGACGCGCGCGCTGCAGACGCTGCTGCTGGCCATCGCCATCGATGACCGATTCGCCGAGGTGCACTTCCGCCTGGGCCGCGCTCTGATGCGCTCCGGGCAGATGGAGGCGGCGCGCTCCGAGTTCCTCCGGGCACGCGATCTGGACGCGCTATCGGGCCGACAGCGAGATCAACCGCATCATTCGGGAGGTAGCTGTCGCCCCGGGCGCATGGCTGGTGGACGTGGAGGAAGCGCTGGCCGCCCGCGCAGCGGCCCCGGTGGGCTTGCCGGGTAACGAGTTCTTCTACGACCATGTGCACCTCAACTTCGACGGCAACTACGCGGTGGCGCACAGCGTCTTCGACGCCCTGCGAGAGGGACCGGGACCGGGGGTCCGAGAGGCCGCGGGGCGCGAGATGGTGGCTGCCGCCCTGGGCCTCACCGACTGGGATCGGCTGCGCGTGCGCAAGCTCATCGCGCGCCGGCACCGCAATCCGCTGCTGGCAGGCCGGCTCCCACCGCCGTACGATCGCGGCTCGGCAGGGCTGCGCGACGCCCGTCTCCCCGCTGCCCGGGCGGCGTATCGCAGCGCCCTGGATCGAGCTCCGCAGGACCTGTATCTGCGCCGCAACCTGGGCTGGCTGCTGCGCGACCTGGAGCAACACGCCGATGCCGTGGCCGCGTTCGAGCGCCTGGTGCAGCAAACTCCCAACCTCACCGTCTGGCGCACCGAGCTGGCGACCCTCCTGCTGGCACAAGGCCGAGCGGAGGAATCCGTTGCCGCCCTGCGCGCCGCGCTGCGGCAGGATCCCAAGGACTTTCACGCCCACCGGCTGCTGGGGCACGCCATGGCGGCCATGGGCGAGGACGAAGCGGCGCTATGCAGCCTGCGGCGTGCCTTGCACCTCCATCCGTATCTGCGCGACGCACGTGCCCAGCTGGCGCGGTTGCTCTACGATCTCGAGCGCTACGAGGAGGCCATTCCGCAGCTGGAAGTTCTGCTGCAGGACCCGCAGGGCGAGGTCGATCCCGAGCTGGCCGAGAAGCTGCAGAGCGCCCGCGAACAAGCGGGGCAACCGCGCTGAAACCCACGGCGCCGCCGTGCGTCTAACAGAAGGGGCGCACGCCGGCCCGCCGGCCGTGCGCACCTTGGAGGCCACCCGATGAGGAGATTCCTAATCCGTCCGGCATGCGGGCTCGTCCTGCTCGCGCTGGCCGCCACGGCCTCTGCCGGCACCCCGCAGACGCGCGTCACCCTGGTCCGCTGGCCCTACACCTGAAGTCTCTCCGACCCGGCAAGTTTGCTGATCCGTGAAGTGGTACTGCGTTACGGCGAGAGCGTCGAGCTCGTCGACGAGAACTTCGGTGAGTCGGAGCTTGCGACACGACACGGCATCACGCGCTATCCTGCCGTCTTCGTCAACGACGCCCTCATCGCCAGACCGCGGGACTTCTACAGCTGGGGCTCCGAGAAGCCCGGACGCTACACGCCCTGGAGCGAGGCGCCGAACCGGCATCGCTTCCAGACGGATCTGGCGCAGATGATTGACATGGGCCTCGCCGGTCGGCGCCTCGACTCGGTACAGCTGGATCGCGGCGACGCGGCGGCCTTCCCCATCGAGACTCTGCCCGAGTTTCTGCTGGTGGATCTGGAGGGCGTCTCCCTGCACAGCACGCAGATGCGTGACAAGGTGACCGTGGTGGAATTCTGGGCCCCCTGGTGTCCTCCGTGCCGCTCGACGCTGCGCTGGCTCGGGGACCTGGAGCGTCGGCACGGGGATGCGGTGACGGTCATCGCCGCCGCCGTGGCAGCGGAGGAGCAGGAGGTGCGGCGGATGGCGGACGAACTCGATCTGCCCATCCATGTGGCCATGGCGCCTGAGCAGTTCGTGCAGCAGTTCGGCACGATCAGCGCCATTCCCACGCTGTTCGTCTTCGACGGGGAGGGACGAACTGCGTCGGTGTTCGTCGGCGCGCCCGAGGATCTGCACGAGAACGTGGGAGCCGTGCTCGACTCGCTCCTGACGCCCGGCCTGATCTCACTGGATTCGGTCCAGGGCCGTCTGGCCGGGGAGATCGCCCGCCTGCGCGGTCTGCTGGCCTCCGGCGCCGTGGGCCCCGACATGGTGGCTCACGAGGACCGCCTCTCGGGCCTGTTGGGGGGTCTCGAGAAGCGCGCCCGGTCCGGCGAGGTCTACAGCACCTTGCAGCAATTGCGCGGCCTGGACGTGCAGATCGCAGCGGCCGCCTACGCCCACACCTACCGCGCCCTGCGCGAGCAGGGCATGGACGCGTTCGAGGACGAATGGCTCGGTATGGGACCGCAACTGCAGGATGCAGGCAGAGAACGCCGCCTGCCGCTGGCGGTGGAAGCGCTGCGCCAGGTTTCCGCGCTACGGGCGCGCACCTACTATCATGCGTCGCTGCCGTACGCCCACGCCGCCTCCCTCGGTTCAGGGCTGCACTACCTGGGCATCGCCCGCGCCTACCACGAATTCGCGCTGTTGTGCGCCGGCATGGAGTTCACCGCGGTGGCGCCGGCGCCGGATTTCCTGCCGCTGGACCGGGCCCTGACCGATCTCGAGGCGGAGGCAGCGGCACTGTTCGCCAGCGCGGGGGATGAACGCAAGAGCGAGATGCACTCGCTCAACTCCTCCCTCAAGGAGGCCCGGGCGCTCGAGAACCGCGGCGAGCGTGCCGGGGCCATGGCGCGCCTCCTGGATGTAGAGTTGCGCATGGGGGATTTCCTGGGCAACGGCGCGCAGGCGGAGCTATCGGACCTGCGCCGGGCACATCAGCGCTTCCAGGAGCGTCTGAACGCCTCCACCGCGGATCACAGCCTCGCAGCGCTCTACCTGGAACTGTCCAGCGGACCGCTGGGCAAGGCGGCTGCAGAGGAGGCCGCGCGCAGGCGCTCGGCCATCATCCTGGAAGATGTCCTTCCTGCCTACTTCTCGCTGCTTGAGTAGAGGTGGTCCAGGTGCGAATGATGCGCATGAGGAACCTCCCCAATAGGGGGTCCAATAGGGGGTCAGACTCCCATCCACGGCAGGGGGAACCGGCCGGTATTTCCGAGACGATCAGGGCCGTGCTTCCTCCTCCACCCGGAACACCCACAGGCTCTCGCCCAGGCGCGCCACCTCCGTGCCCATGCGCCGACGCAGCCAGGCAAAGTCCTGCTGCTGTTCCACCAGGTTCGGGCCCAGCAGTACCCAGCGACCGTTTTCCACCGCCACATAGGGCAAGCCCAGCAGGAAGTTGAGGCTCACCACGTGCAGCCCGGGTTGCGGGTGATCCGGCGGCAGGATGTAGTGGATGCCGTAGCGCATGGGATCCAGATGGCCGAAGTAGGCCAGGTGGATGCGCTGGCCGGACAGGCCCTGCTGCTCCAGCCAGCGTTGCAGCAGGGGCAAGTCCTGTCCCCAGTCGCTGTTGGAGTTGGCCAGGTAGCGCCAACCCCCCGCGGGGCCCCCGGCCAGCGTGTTGAAGAACGGCAGGTAGTGCGGGTGCGCCCCCAGTGTGGCCCCAGCGTAGGTCACGGCGAGCCCCACCGCCGCCACACGCCACCAGCGGCCGGCCTGCAGCACCGGGGTGACGAGACCGCCGAGCAGCAGGTAGGCCGCCGGAAACGCCGGTAGCAGGTAGCGGATCCCGATGTCCAGGTGCGACACCAGCGACGACAGCAGCAACGCCGCCGCCCAGGCACCCAGCACCAGGTACGCCAGGCTGCGCCCGCGGTTGCTCTCCGGCAGGCGGGCCTGGCCGCCACGGCGACGCCGCACAGCCAGAAGGGCGCCGAGCAGCAGCACGCCCCACAGGGCCAGCGGCGTCTTGAGCAGCAGGGCCTCCGGGTAGTAGTACCACCAGCCGCGGCGGGACCATTCGCCGTTCAGGTAGTTGGGCATCTCGGCGTCCTCGAGGTCCAGCAGCTGCGCATCCATGCCGCGCACCAGGGCGGCGGGCAACGGCACCGGTGCCCAACCCGGGAGCCAGGAGGACAGACCCTGTGCGGCCCTGCTGTGGAAGCGGAAGCTATCCACGCGCGCCAGCGGATCCTGGAACTGGTACGCCAGGAGCAGCACCAGCCATGCGGCGGCGAGGAACCCGGACAACGACCCGGCGCGCGCCGCGAGGGACGGCCGGGATCTCCAGCGCCGGGACGCCAGCACCACCAGCACCAGCACCGGAAGCAACAGCAGGGCGGTG
>CBDVAL010000235.1:0-4987 GCA_965371955.1 uncultured bacterium
CCTGGCGCGGGTGGCTGCCCTGGTGCGCGAGCATGCGGCGGGGGAGTGCCGCTACGGCGCCACCAACCTGTCCGAGTTTCTAGCGACGCCAGAAGCGGGTCAGGAACAGCGCCGCGATGGCGTAGACCTCCAACCGTCCGAGGAGCATCAGCAGCACCATGATGGCCTTCTCGCCGGCGCCGAATAAGGCGTAATGGAGCTTGGGGCCGACGGCCCCCAGGCCGGGCCCGACGTTGCCGAGAGTGGCGATGGACGCCGTGGCCGCCGTGATCAGATCCGTGCCTCCAAAGCTGAGGGCCAGCATGCCCGCAACCCAGGAGAGCAGGAACAGGATGACGAAGCCCACCACGCTCCTCGCCACGGGGTTGGGCACAGAGCGCCCGCCCACGAACACGGAGACCACGGTGCTGGGGCTGAACAGCAGCCGGACCTCCCGCAGCGCGGCCTTGGTGCTGATCACGGCGCGCATGACCTTCATGGATCCGGCGGTGGAGCCGGCACATCCGCCGACGAACATCAACGCCACCAGCAGGATGCGGGAGAACTCGGGCCATGTGTCAAAGTCCGCGGTGACGAAGCCGGTGGTGGTAAGGATGGAGACCACATGAAACAGTGAGTCCAGCACCGGCCAGCCATGCTCGCCGTCACCGATGAGCAACAGGTTCGATGCGATGAGGACCGTGGCGCCGAGGATGAGGATCACGTAGACGCGGAACTCGGGATCGTGCCACAGGTTGCCACCGCGCCGCCGCCACAGCCCGTGGTAGAGCGAGAAATTGGCGCCGGCGATGACCATGAACACGATGATGATGATCTGCACCGCGGGGCCCAAGGCGGCCACCGAGTCATTGCGCGGCGAGAAGCCGCCGGTGGACAGGGTGGAGAAGGTGTGCGTCAGCGCGTCGTAGAGACCGAGGCCGGCCAGCATGAGCAGCAGCGTCTGGCTCACGGTGAGCAGCAGATAGATCTTCCACAGCAGCGCCGCCGCGTCGTGGATGCGCGGCCGCAGGGCCTCGGAGGTGGGGCCGGGGACTTCCAGCTTGTAGAGGAAGCGGGCACCGGGGCCCACCTGCGGCAACAGCGCCACGAACAGGACGATGATCCCCATGCCGCCCAGCCACTGGGTGAAACTGCGCCAGAACAGGATGCCGTGCCCGAAACTCTCGATGTCCAGCATCACCGTGGCTCCCGTGGTGGTGAACCCCGAGGCCGACTCGAACAGTGCATCCACCGGATGAAGGAACGTCCCGGTGAGCAGGTAGGGGAGCGAGCCGAAGAGGGTTGCCAGCACCCAGCCGCCCACCACGATGAGAATTCCCTCGCGACGGAACAGCGGTGCGTCCCGCCGCCCGGCGCGGTAGAACAACGTGCCGCATCCGGCGGTGATGGCGCCGCTGGCCAGGAAGGCCATCGCGGCCGCTCTCTCGTTGTAGAGCAGCGAGACCAGCAGCGGGACGGCCATGGCGGCGGCCAGCAGCCACAGAAGCCAACCGAGGAAGCGGTAGACCGGGGCCAGGTTCACAAAAGCGGCTCGCGACCGGGGAACAGCAGGTGGACCTTGTCGAGCTCTTCGCGGCGCAGGAACAAGATGGCGAGGTCGCCAGCTTGCAGCTCATCGCTGCCCTTGGGCACCAGCACCTGGCCGTTGCGCACGATGGTGCCCACGATGACGCCGCGCGGCAGGTCCAGCGATGCGAGGGTGGCTCCCGCCGCCGCGCTGCCCTCCAGCACGCGCCGCTCGATGACCTGGGCGGCGCCGCCCTGCAGCGAGGCCAGATTGGCGCGGTAGCCGTTGTCGATGTAGTCCTGGATACGCTGGTAGGCCAGCAGCCGCGGCGAGAAGATCTCGCGCATGCCCAGGTGGCGGCACAGATCCAGCGTCTCGCCGCGGTCGTAGACCCCCAGCACGCGCGGCACGGCGAGCTCCTGCGCCAGCAGGCTGGCCATCAGGTTGCGCTCGTCGTGCCCGGAGAGCGCCAGGAAGAACTGTGCCTGATCCACGCGCTCCGACTGCAGCAGCGACAGGTCGGTGGCGTCACCGTGCAGCACCTCCCAGCGCGGGAACTGGCTGGCCAGTTCCTCGGCGCGCCGCAGGCTTCGTTCGATGATCTTCACCTGGACATCGAAAGGTTTCAGCGCCTGTGCCACGGTGGAGCCGGTCTCGCCGCCCCCGGCGATGACCACCGTGCCCAGTGATTCAGGTTTGCCGGCCAGGGTTCGCTCCACCTTGTCGATGACGTCGCTGCCGGCCAGGATCAGCGCATCGTCGCCGGTCTGGGCGTGGTCGTCGCCCGAGGGGATGATCAGCTCGTCGCCGCGGAACAGGGCCACCACCAGGCTCCCCTCCGGCAGGTCCACGTCGCGCAGCTGATGGCGCGTGAGGATGGAGCGCTCGCCCAGGTGGATCTTGCGCAGGTGAACCTTGCCCTCGGCGAAGTACTCCACGGCCATGGCGTCGTGGCCGCGGATCTGGTCGAGGAGCCGCGTGGTGGTGAGCAGGTTGGTGGACAGGAGCAGGTCGGCGTCGAAGACGTCCTCGTAGAGCTTTCGATGGGCATAGACCGTCTCGGCGGCGCGCAGGCGCACCACCGTCCTGGTGGCCCCCATGCGCTTGGCCAGCAGTGCGGCACTGAGGTTGGACTCATCCCCGGCCGCCACGGCCAGGAACAGATCGCAGCCCTCCACCCCGGCCGCCTCCAGGACCGGGACGTGGGCGCCGTTACCGCAGATGGCCGAGACGTCGAGCTGCTCCTCGACGCGGCGCAGCTTGCGACGGTCCAGATCCAGGACCACGACGCTGTGTCCCTGCTGTGACAGGGCCCGAGCCAGGTAGAACCCCACCTGGCCGGCGCCCATGACCACGAATCGCTGCTCGTCCAACGGTTTCTCCTCGCCAGAACAATCGGAGTATCCTGACGCACGAAGGGGGAACTTGCAACCGCGCGAACCATTGTGCAAGAGGCAGTATTATCCTTTACAGGCAAGGGTTTTGGTGGGTGATCCCGGTGGGTCGAGGGCCCGCTGACTCTGCTACAATGCTGGCCCGACGCAGGCCCATAGCTCAATTGGCTAGAGCACCGGTCTCCAAAACCGGGGGTTGGGGGTTCGAGTCCCTCTGGGCCTGCCAGTCCCCGCAGGAGCATCGTCCAGCGAGATGAAGCCGCAGAGCATCCGGATCGACGAGTACCTCGAGAACTTGGGAGCGCTGCCGACCCTGGCCGACGATGTACGTCGCGGTCTCACGGCGCGCAACAAGAGCCTGCCGCCCAAGTATTTCTACGATGAACGCGGCTCGCGGCTGTTCGAGCAGATCTGCGGCACGCCGGAGTACTATCCCACGCGCACGGAAAAGGCGCTGCTGGAGTCGGTCGCCCAGCGCATCATCGCCAGGGTGCGGCCACAGGATCTGGTGGAGCTGGGGCCGGGCTCAGCCTACAAGGCGCGCGTGCTCCTGGATGCCATGGAGCGCGCGGGTTCGCTGGGGCGCTACATCCCGGTGGACGTGAGTCCCGAGATCGTCCAGAGTTCCGCCCGGGATCTCACGGCGGCCTATCCCGGCCTCCAGGTCCAGGCCGTCATCGGCGATTTCATCCAGCACCTGGACAAGATTCCGGACGGCGAGCACCGGCTGGTGATCTTCCTGGGCAGCACCATCGGGAATCTGGAGCGCGGCCCGGCGGTCGCTTTCCTGCGCAACGTGGCCGAGGCCCTGGAGCCGGGGGATGCCTTTCTCCTGGGAACCGATCTGGTGAAGAGCCCGGAGGTGCTGGAGGCGGCCTACAACGACTCCCAGGGCCTCACGCGGGACTTCAACCGCAACATCCTGCGCGTGATCAATCGCCATCTGGATGCTGACTTCCAGCCGGAGAGGTTCCGCCACCTGGCGTTCTACAACGGGGAGAGGCAGCGCGTGGAGATGTATCTCGAGTCCGAGATGGAACAGGGCGTGAGCATCGACGCCCTCGGTCTGCGACTGAGGTTCCGGGAGGGTGAGCGAATCCACACCGAGTACTCACAGAAGTACACGCGGGACTCGGTGGAGGAATTACTGCGCGGCGGCGGAATGGAGCCCCTGGACTGGCTCACCGACCCCAAGGAGTGGTTCGGGCTCGCCCTGGCCCGGCGGGGCTAACTCCGGTAGGGGGGCCTGTCCCCTCTCCCTATGTACCCGGCTCATCCAACCCCCCGCAAGAAGGAAAAAGGCCGGGGCTGGCGCCACCCGAAGGGGGTGGCGTCCGCGCACCGGCCGCAGCGATCAGCGTCAATTCTCTAAAACACTCTGACTTCGACTGCATTGGAGAGGATGCGGTTCCCCTGGTCGTCCTCGATGAGCCAGCGGAAGGTGTAGGTACCTGGCCGTTGAAGTAGCAGGTTCCGTTTCATGGGATCCGGATGTTGTTCGGTGGCCTCGAACTCGGCGAAGCCGTTGCCGACCACGGCATACTTCATGGCGCCGGTGGTCATTCGGAAGAAGGAGGACTCGACCTCCAGAACGATGCGGTGGTCCAGACCCACGCGGATCTCGTCCCGGTCCGCGTTCCGGACGATGGCGGAGACCTCCAGGTTCATGGGCGCGAGGCCCACCAGGCGGTTCGTCTTGAGCTGGACCTTGGAGGGGGAGGAGGTGACCGGCTCAGGTCTGGAATCCGCCAGGCATAGGCCCCATCCCGCGAGACTGAGAATGGCGAGGGCGACCATCGGTGTCCTGTGGAAGGGGCGTCCTGCGGGATGGGGGTGCATGTGTGTCTCCTTTCACTATTGTGTTCGTATCTTATATATGTATAATTTATAAACTACATATATAATACCTACCGTAAGTATATGCAGACGAGATTCCGCCGTCAACTGTTGTTTTCCACGCAGTGAGTTCCAGGCGGGCGGAGAGGGCTATTGCCGCCGGGCGCGTCGCAGGGGCACCACCGTGGCCACGGCCCCGGACCGGCGGGCGGGCTCCGCCGGGGCGTCGATGGCCGGCTGGTATCCACCG
>CBDVAL010000236.1:0-4968 GCA_965371955.1 uncultured bacterium
GGAACGAAGAGCTGGTCGACACGAGCATTCGGCTCGTCGGCTTCGGAGAGACTCGCGACGGCGAGCTGTATCTGGTCGATCACATGGGAGGCGGCCTGCACCGGCTTGTCCCGAACGACCAGGCACAGGACCCGGCTGATTTCCCTCGCAAGCTGAGCCAAACCGGCCTCTTCGCATCGACGGCCAAGCAGACGCCCGCGGCGGGCGTTATTGGGTATTCGGTCGTCGCTCCGGCATGGTCCGACGGAGCCGTCAAGCAACGGTACCTCGCTGTGCCGGGCCGTCAGGCGGCATTCGACCACCGAGGTATAAGGTTTAGCTCCGACCCCGGCTTGACGGGCCAATCCACCCGGGGCTAGGCTCTCCAGAACTGCCCGAGAACGGCTGCGTATCAACAGGCGAGAATGCCCGCACGGGCTTCCCGGAGGAGATTCATGTCACGACATCCACGCAGGACGCTGAACCTGGCGGCGGCCGCTGCCATCGTCGCGATTCTCGTGGCCGTGAACGCCTTTGGCCACGACTGGCCCCAGTTCCGGGGCATTCATCGGGACGGGATCTCCGCGGAGATCGACCTGCTGCAGGAATGGCCCGACGCAGGCCCGAAGGAGGTCTGGCGGCAACCCATCGGCGAGGGCTACTCCGGCATCTCGGTGGTGGGCGCGCGGTTCTACACGATGTTCGCCGGAGAGCACGAGGGAGAGCCGACGGAGTTTGCTGCCGCGTTTGACGCGAGGACCGGCAAGGAGGTGTGGCGTAAAGCCATCGGCGCGAAGTACGACACGGAGTTCGGCAACGGACCGCGCTCCACGCCCACGGTGGACGGCAACCTGGTCTACGTCCTGGGCTCCATAGGCGACCTGGCCGCGCTGTCCATCAAGGACGGCAGCGAGAAATGGAGTCTCAACCTGCCGGAGAAGTTCGGCACCAAGATGCCGTACTTCGGCTTTTCCAACTCCGCGCTGGTGGATGGCGACAAGCTCCTCATCGAGTGCGGAGGGCCGGACGGCAAGTCGTACTCGGCGCTGGACAAGAAGAGCGGCGAGGTCGTGTGGACCTTCGGCGAGGGCGGCCCGGGCTACAACTCGGCGCTTCCCATCGAGGTGAACGGCGAGCGCCGCTACCTCTACTTTGCCGGCGAGAAGCTGAACAGCGTCAACGAGGAGGGTGAGGAGGTCTGGTCGCATCCGTGGCCGCAGGGTGAGACCCACGCCATGCCGGTGTTCGTACCTCCGGACAAGGTGTTCGGCTCGGGGGCGGAAGGAGTAGGAGCCACCCTGTTGCGGGTTCAGGAGGAGGAGGGCAACGCCACGGTGGAGGAGGTATGGAAGTCGCCGTTCATGCGCAATCATTTCAGCTCGTCGGTGTATCACGACGGCCACATCTACGGCTTCGACAACGCGACACTCAAGTGCATTTCCCTCGAGGACGGCAAGATGAAGTGGGGCAAGCGCGGCCTGGGCAAGGGGAGCCTCATCCTCGCCGATGGCCGCCTGGTGGTGCTGAGCGACCGCGGCAAGCTGCTGCTGGTCAAGGCATCGCCGCAGGGCTACGAGGAGCAGGGCACGATCCAGGCGCTGGAGGGCCGCTCCTGGACCGCGCCCACGGTGGCGGGCGGACGGCTGTACGTGCGCAATCACACGGAGATGGTGAGCTATGACATCACAGTCAACTGATCAGCGACGATGGATGGGTGGCGCCATGGCCCTGGCGGTCTGCGCAGGGTTGCTCCTGGCGCCGCCGGCCCTGGCGGAGACGGTGGAGCAGGTCATCGCCAAGCACGTGGAGGCCCACGGCGGTGCGCAGAACTGGAGCGCCATCACCAGCATGAAGATCACCGGATCATACACGGCCTTCAGCAAGGTGACGCCGTTCACGCTGTACCGCAAGCTTGGCAACAAGTACCACATGGACAGCATGATGAACTCCAAGAAGTACGTCGTGGGCTATGACGGGCAGTCGGGTTGGTGGGACAACCATATGAGGCAGGAGGGTGTCCAGGTCATCAGCGGGCCGGACCACGATGCGCTCATGCGCGAGGTGGACCTCGGCACGCCGTTCCTCGACTACAAGGAGAAGGGTTATCAGGCGGAGCTCATCGGCGAGACCGAGTTCGAGGGGATGGAGGTCATCGGCATCAAGCTCATCCGCTCTGACGGCAGCGAGGAGCACTGGTATCTGGACCCTGAGACCTACCTGGCGACGGCGCGCACCTCCCCGGGTTCGGACTTCGGACGGGCCATGACGCAACGGACCTTCTTCGATGACTACCGCGAGGTGTCGGGTGTCCAGGTGCCGTACCTTACCGAGACGCAGTGGTACACGCGGGATCGCGTCCGGAGAGTCGAGCAGGTGCAGACCAACCTCGAGATCGACGATGCGCTGTTCCGCATGCCGCTGCCCCTGGGCATGGAGCCGCTACGCTTCCTCGCGGGCAACTGGCAGGTTGCCGCGGCGCGGCGACAGGAGCCGGGAGCCGACTGGAACGAGAGCGAGCGTACCTCCGTCATCGAAGCCCGCATGAGCGGCGCCATGCTGGAGGAGCAATTCGAGACCGGGGACGGCACCAAGATCCTGCGCACGTTCTCCTACGACCGCTTCAGCAAGACCTATCGCATGACGCAGATCACCAGCAGGACCACTCATCTGGACGTCCGCCAGGGCGGGCTGGATGACGACGGTCGCCTGACGGTGAGCAACCTGGAGACCGGCACCAAGCAGCTGTTGCAAGGCGGGGCCATGACCCTGCACGCGCGCACGTCCATCTTCGATGTCCGCGAGGACGGCTTCCAGATGGAAACGGAAGTTTCCGTCGACGGCGGTGAGAGCTGGTTCGTGGCCGCCAAGGCCGCCTACACGCGGCAGGAGCCGGAGACTGCTTCCAACTGAGGTTGCGGATCCGCCGGGGCGCTGCCATGCCCCGGCGGTCCCTTTCCACTCCTTCTTACCGGCGCGCCGTTTTCAGTAACTGCGCGAGAGCGAGCAGGCGCCCGCCCCACTCCTCCCGACATTTCGCCGCCGCCTGCTTGCTTGCCAGCCGGTGATGCTGGATGGACACCTGGCTCTTCGAGGCACCCTTGGCGGTGAAATACGCCTCCACTGGTTTGCCGTCCGCCCACTTCATGCGCATGGACTTCTCCTTCCTGGACGTGCGGATGGTGAGGTCCTCGGGGAGCCAACGCAGGCGCTTCGCCTTCACGCTGAAGGCGCGGTAGAGCGCCGATCCTTTTTTCTGAGAAGCTGAGCGCGGGCGGTGGCGTACGACTCCCCCGTCTTCTGCATGCGGGAGCGCGCGAGGCGCTTGAGATCCTTGTTCCTCGGCATGACGTTCTCCTTCGTCCGGACCGCCCGGCGTACACCCCCCAGCGGCGTAGCCTGCGGCCACGCGAAGGTCACGTCGATACCGATGGGAGTATGCCCCCCTTTGCCTCGCGGGGGCCTTCGCTGGGGGAAGGCCGAAGAGGTTGGGCGCGGATCGTCGCCCGTCCCCCACAGCATGACCCATCGGCGCCGGCAGATCAAGCGGGCGCACCCCGCGAGGACCACAGACCGGCCCGGAACGGGTACAATCGGCGGCGCATTTCCATGACCGTCCAAGGAGAGCCAACCGATGCGTAACCCGTTCGCCGCAACCCCCGTCCTGAGCCTGATCTGTCTGCTGTCCCTGTCCGCCTGCGCTCCCGAGTCGGTCGAGGCGCCGGGAGACCGCGTGGCCCCGCAACTGGTGCTGCCCGACGGCGCCGAGGCCGCCGCCGAGGCCATCGATGGCGGGACGCTGTCGGCCATCGTGAACTACCTGGCCGACGACAAGCTGGCCGGCCGTGGTCCCTCCACCGAGGGTGATCTCGCGGCACGGCAATACATCGTGGACTACCTGAAGGAACTGGGCTTCGAGCCCGGCGGCGAGGACGGCAGCTGGGAGCAGCCCATCGGCATCGTCGGCCTCACCTCGGAGATGCCCGAGACCTGGACCTTCCACAAGGGTGAGGAGTCGCTGGGCTTCGCCTGGTGGGACGAGTACATCGGCGCCAGCGGAGTCCAGGAGGAGAGCGTCCGCGTCGAGGACGCCGAGGTGGTGTTCGTGGGCTACGGCATCCAGGCGCCGGAGGAGGACTGGGACGACTACAAGGGCGCCGATCTCAAGGGAAAGATCCTCCTGATGCTCAACAACGACCCGGACTGGGATCCGGAGTCGTTCGCCGGCACCCGCCGGCTCTACTACGGACGCTGGACCTACAAGTACGACAGTGCCGCGCGCCAGGGCGCCGCCGGCGCCATCATCATTCACACCACGCCCTCGGCGGGCTATCCGTTCCAGGTGGTGCAGACCTCGTGGACCGGCCAGCAGTTCGAGCTGCCAGCAGGTGACGAGCCGCGCGTCCGTCTGGCCGCGTGGATGACCGAGGACGCCGCCGCCAGGCTGGCATCCTTCGGCGGTCACGACCTGGCGGAGCTGACGGCATCAGCGCGCAGCCGTGACTTCCGGCCGGTGGCGCTGGGCGTGAGCACGTCCATGGAGTTCCAGGTGCAGGTGAGCCGGGGCTCCGAGACGGCCAACGTGGCCGCCCTTCTCCCCGGCCGCGATCCCGTGCTCGGAGACCAGGTGGTGATCTACACCGCGCACCACGATCACCTGGGCACCGGTGAGCCGGATGAGGGCGGCGATACCATCTATAACGGCGCCCGGGACAACGCCTCCGGCGTGGCCAGCATCATGGCTGTGGGCAAGGCGTTCGCGGCGCTGCCGCAACGGCCGCGCCGCAGCATCCTGCTCCTGGCGGTGGGCGCCGAGGAGCAGGGGTTGCTGGGCTCGCTCTACTACTCCCGCCACCCCACGGTGCATCCCGGAAACATCGCCGCCAACATCAACATCGACAGCGCCAACATCTTCGGCCGCAGCAAGGACGTGGCGGTCATCGGCCGTGGCAAGTCCGAGCTGGAGGGCCTGCTGGAGGGCGCTGCCGTCAT
>CBDVAL010000237.1:0-4958 GCA_965371955.1 uncultured bacterium
ATGGACCACGGCGGCATGGGGCACGGATTCAGCCTGCACTACGAGCTGAACCACATCCTGCTGATGTTGCACGCGCCGATGTCGGGCGTTCGTCCCGCGCACATCGACGCCAACGTCAGCCTGATCACCCTGGGGCCCGGCAAGATCCTCGGCGAGATCTGCTTCGTGGACGCCGGTCCACGTTCGGCCACCGCCACCGCGCGAACCGATGTCTCGGCGCTGGTCTGGAAGTGCTCCGACTGGCGCCAACTCTGCGAGAGCAACCCGGAGCAGGGCTACCGCCTGGCGATGGGGGTCGCACGGCTGCTCAGCCGGCGCCTGCGCCGCTGGGGTGTGCACATGCTGAACCAGGTGTCCTGGGGGTTGGATTGATGGACAGGGGCGACCCCTGTTTACTTGGCCTCGTCCCCCGGGTGCTTCAGGTCGAGGCATGGGTCGAAAGGGTCCGGCTGGCGCTTCAGACAATCCAAGGCCCGCGAAAGCAGGTCGAGGCTCGGCACATCGTACTTGGATTCGAGGTCCTGCAGCAGCGGGTAGATCTCCTGGCAGGTCTCCCCCCAGCGGCGTGACTCGAAGTGCTCCAGTGCTGTCTCGTAGGCCGTGCGCCGCTCCAGCCATTCCGGTGAGGCACCCTCGGAATGCAGTTCATGAAGATCGACGCCCTCGGCAAAGCCTGCCAGGCGGGCAATGCACAGCTTGCGCGTAGCGAACGACTCGGTCAACTGCCGGCGCGTGGAACCGGTCACGAGGATGGGAACGCCCAGGGACTTGGTGGCATTCTCCACACGGCTGGCGAGATTGACCGTCGGGCCCATGGGGCCGTACTTGAACTTGGATTTACTGCCGGTGTTTCCCACCAGCGCCAGCCCGGTGTTGACGCCGATCCCCAGGCGTAGTGGCTCGCCGATCTTCTCCTCCCAGCCGGCGCTGACCTGGGCCAGCCCATCCCTGATGGCCAGTGCCGCCCGGCAGGCCACCGCGGCGTGATCGGGCTGTTCCTGAGGGCTGTTCCACATGGCCAGCAGGCCGTCGCCGTAGTAGTCGACGATGACGCCGCCGTACTCGCGAATCTCCTCGGTCTGGAAGTCCATGACGTCCTGCATCAGCGCGAACAACTCCCGCGGGCCCATCGCCTCCGACAGGCGGGAGAAGTCGCGCAAGTCACTGAACAGAATGGTGACCTCGCGCTCGCGCCCGTCCAGGAGTTGCGGGTCGCGCTCCAGTTCCTCCGCGAGGGCGCGCGAGAAGAACTGCTCGAACTGGAAGCGCAGCCGCAAGGCTTCCGCCTCCTTTTCCTGGCGCACCAGGCCCGCCGCCACGATGGCAGCGAGCACCTGCACCACCTGCGCCTCCAGAGGGCGGATCTCCGGGCCCGCGCTGCCTGTGCCGCGCTGGCGTGATCCGTACACGATCCCGGCCACTTCCCCTGCCAGGTCCAGGACCGGCGCCGCCACCACCGCATCGATGTCGCAGAGGCTGTCCTGGGTCGAGCTCCCTTGCCCGAACGACTTGAAGAACGTGCGCTTGCCGCTTGCCACCCGGTCCAGGATCATGCGGCTGTACTGTGGCCCCTCGAGGTTCTCCGTGGTGTACGAGGCCACGATTTCCCATTCGCCGTTCCTTCCCAGGAACACCAGGCCGCGATCCAGCCCCACCAGCTCCACGATGGCGCGCGCTGTCTCGTCATAGAACTCGGTGGACCCGCTGGCGGACTCCTGGATGGCGATCACCGTCTCGAACCAGTGGATGAGGGTCTCCACCCCCGGCGATTTGCCCAGGCTCCCCAGCGTGCGGCTGAGCTGTGTGGTGTTGGCGGGGCTCAGCACGGTGCCGAATTCCGGCGGTGGCACGCGCTCCGTGCTGATCTGGACGATGGTCTTACCCAGGTGAAGCAACGCCGGTAGGTCCAGCACCTCCTGCTCTCGGGTGCCGATCAAGACGCGGCCGTTCACCTGGATGGGACCCATCTTGCTCAGGTTTTCCACCTGGATCCGGCTGTTCTCGACCTCCTGGACACGCATGTGGTCGCGCGAGACATAGCTGTCCGTGATCACGTAGCGCGGCAGGTCGGCCTGGGGGCCGCGTCCGAATTCCAGCGGACCCTCCGCATGCTGGAATTCTTCGTTACCGCTGGCGTTGGAGATGGATACCCAGATCATTGCTTGTCGGCCTGACGGTTAGCATATCATGCCAGACGAGCCGCGGTTCGCCGGCTGCACACCTGAAGCCTCCCTCAGGGGCACTCCTCCCAGCTCAGATGGGTGGGGGAGACCCCCTCCACCGACAGGTTCGCCACACCCCCGGACTCGTTCCAGGCGCCGGCAAGGGAAACGGCCTGCTGGCGTCTAGTCCAGGTCCTCGGTCCAGTTCATCACCAGGGTGAGGGGATCGCCGCCGCCTGCCTCCGTGGGGTTGATCAGAAACCGCTCGCCGTCGGCGCTCACATCGTAGGCGCGGAACTGGGGGTCCACGCGCACCCGGAACAGTCGTTCCGGCGTTCCCACCCGGACGGTGTCCGCATCGATCTCCAGCTTCACCGCCATCAACGCACCGCGCGGCGACCAGTAGAACAGCTCATCGCCGCGCCACACGGGGATGTTCCCTCCGTCGGTGGAGATCTGCCATTTCCCGCCGGAGCCGGAGGACGGCATCACGTAGATCTCCAGCTTCCCCGATTCTTTGGAGGAATATGCGATCCACCGGCCATCGGGCGAGAACACGGCGTACCCCGCGACGAGCGGTGCCCTCTGCAGGGAGTAGGGGTCCCCGCCGGCGAGCGGCAGGATCTTGACTTCCCCATCGACGGTCAGCTTGTCCGCCTCCACGAATAGGAGGCGCCCGTCCGAGGACCAGTCCATGGGGAACTGATGGCTGTCGGATTCGGTCAGGCGGATCACCTCGGCCGAACCGATGGTGGACTTGCGATACAGGTTATAAACGGATCCGCCACGGGTGGAGGCGAAGACGATCTCGCTGCCATCCGGGGACCAGACGCCCGCGTTGTCAAGCTTCAGATCGAAGGTGAATCGCGTCGGCACTCCGCGGTTCAGATCGTGAATCCAGAGGTCTGACACGCCCAGCGTGTCGATGACCGCCCGCTGACCGTCAGGCGACAACTTCACGCTGCCGTGGTCACCCTTCTTGCCCACCGTGCCCAGCCCGTTCCCCTCGCGGTCCATCCAGACCATCTGCGTGCCGCCGAACGCCGCCCCGGCCCGGTAGACCAGGATACCCTCCTGCGAGGCGGAGAACACCGCGCGCCACGTGGTCCTGTCCGACTGCACCTTGTCCGCCACGGGCACCGGGCTCCCCGACAGTTGCAGCGAGTCCGGGTCGAAGGGCTGGGCCATGAGCGTCGTCTCGCGCAGGAACAGCAGGTGCCCGGAGGCGTACTGCGCGTTGGTGCTGGCCCGTACCACCAGCCGGGGATCGCCGCCCTCCAGCGAGCCGAGGTAGATCTCATCGTTCTCCAGCGTGGAGGCGGTGTGATTCACCGCCAGGAAGAGGAAGTGCCTGCCGTCCGGAAGGAAGTGCGGCCAGCGGTGCGTGGTGTGCCGGACACCGTCCGGTTGGGTCAGAGGCTCGGAGGTGCCACCGGAGGCGGAGACCCGAAACAACCCTCCCTGAAAGTCGGGTGTGTACACGATGACATCATCCAGATTCCAGGTGCCACCGCGCCCCCCGCCGGCCTCGACGACGGTGAGCGCAGGGCCGCCGTCGGCGTCGATGCGCTTCAGCTTGCCGTCGGCGAAGAAGCCGAGGGAGCGGCCATCGGCGGACCAGAACGGGAAGGTGGCGCCGTCCGTCTCGTTGAGCCGGCGGGCCGCGACGGCGTCCAGATCGCGGACCCACAGCACATTGAGCCCTTCGGCGTCCGTTGCCAGGAAGGCCACGCGTCTCCCATCGGGGGAGATCACCGCGGGCCCTGCCAGATCGCCGCCGAACTGGAACGTGCTGCCCGGCGGGGCCACGATGGACGAGCGCACCAGGCGCTCGGGGGCGTTGGCGCTGCTGCGGTAGTGCAATGCCGTCGCGCCGGTAGCGACGAGGGCCAGCGCCAGGGCCCCGGCCAGCCACCACGCCAGCCGCTCGCGGCTCTTGCGGCGCGCCGCCACCGGCGCCGGTATGCCCGCCTGCGAGCCGGCCTCCGCCGCCCAGCGCAGCTGCAGCATGACATCGTGCGCCGTCTGCCAGCGATCGTCGGGGTTCTTGGCCAGGCAGGTCTGGACCACCCGGTCCAGCGCCGGTGAGGTCAGCGGTTGCAGGCTGGAGACCAGCGGCGGCTGGCGCTCCAGGATGGCCGCGATGAGGCTCGCCTGGCTGTTGCCCTCGAACGCCCGCCGGCCGGTGGCCATCTCGAACATCACCGCGCCCAGGGCGAACAGATCGGTGCGCGCGTCGGCTTCCACCCCTTCCAGCTGCTCCGGGGCCATGTACTGGAACGTCCCCAGGATGCTGCCCGCCGCGGTGAGCGAGGGTGCCTCGGTGGGCAGCGCGGAGAGGCCGTCCTGGCCGGCGGCCGTTCCGCGGCCGGTGATCTTGGCCAGGCCGAAGTCCAGCAGCTTGGCGCCGCTGTCGGTGAGCATGATGTTCGCCGGCTTGAGGTCGCGATGGATGATCCCTTGCCGGTGTGCCTTGTCCAGTGCATCGGCGATCTCGGTGGCGCGCTGCAAGACCTGCTCCGGGGGCAGCGGCCCGTCGCGCTTCACGCGCTCGGCCAGGGTCTCGCCGGACAGGTGCTCCATGACCAGGTAGTCGACGCCGTCTTCCCGGCCGATATCGTGCAGGATGCAGATGTGCGGGTGGTTCAGGCTGGAGACCGCCCGGGCCTCGCGCTCCAGGCGCTGGCGGAAGGCCTCGTCGCCGCTCAGGTGCGACGGCAGGATCTTGATGGCCACGCTGCGGTCCAGCCGGGTGTCCCGGGCCTCATAGACCTCACCCATGCCGCCGGCGCCCAG
>CBDVAL010000238.1:0-4933 GCA_965371955.1 uncultured bacterium
TGCTGCCTCAGGGGACCTACCGTTCGCCGCAGGCCCACGTGCGCGGCGTGTCCATCCCGGCCAAGGAACTGGGCGGCGATTTCTTCAACTACTTCCCGCTGGACGGCGGCCAGCTGGGCATCCTGGTGGGCGACGTGTCCGGCAAGGGTGTGGGCGCTGCGCTGCTCATGTCCAACGTCCAGGCGACGTTACGGGCGCGCCTGCCGGTGGAGCGCGATCTGGCGCGGCTCGCCGATTCGCTGGACCACGACATCTCGGAGAACACGCCGGACGAGGTCTACCTCACCTTGTTCATCGGCATCCTCGACCCTGAGCGCAAGCAGCTGCGCTACGTCAACGCCGGTCACACACCTCCCCTTGCGGTGCATCGCGACGGCAGCGTGGATCACCTGACCCCGGGAGGACGCCCGCCCGGCCTGTTGCCCGGCGGTGGGTACCGTGAGAAGAGTGTGGCGCTGGAGGAGGGAGACTCTCTGTTCCTCTATACCGATGGGCTGGTGGAGGCGGAGGATGCAGAGGGGCGGGCGTTCGGCATGGAGAGGTTGGAGCGGTTGCTGGTGGAGCAGCGCACCCTGGAGATCGAGGCGTTACTGGAGAAGGTGCAGGGGGCTCTAGAGGAGCATCAGGGCGGGGACGAGGCGGCTGACGATGCCACGCTGGTGGTGTTGCGCGTTCCTGCCGGGGCGATGACGCCGGCTGCTGCGGGGACTGCCGGCTGAGTCTTGCACGGAGTCGTGTTGGGACAGCGGCTTCGCGGGGGAAGAGCCCTCTCCGTTCCTAGTGCTGGGATTCCAGGAGGATCATCGCTAGGCCGACCAGGGTTATCAATAGGCCGCTGATGACTTCGCCGTACTTGTTGAGGAAGGTGAGGCGGAGGTGTTTGAGGCCGCTGTAGGCGAGTGCTGATGCGCCGACCAGGACGGTGACGCTGGTGGACGCGAAGGCGAGGGAGACGCCGAGCAGGGCCCAGCCGTCCTCGGCGATGGTGGCGAAGACCAGAGGGATGGCCAGCACGCAGGGGTTGAGTCCCACGATGGCGGCCAGGGCGATGGCTCCCCAGGGGCGGTCACCGAGGTGGCGGCTCAGGATGTGGGGCCTGCTGGGACCCTCGCTGGCCTGATTGTCCTTCGTCTGGTAGTCCTCGTGAGGATGATGTTCGCCGTGGCCGGGGAAGTAGTGCTGGTGCTGGCCCCCTCCCACCAGGAAATAGAGGGTGTAGACCACGCCGAAGAAGGCCAGCGCCCAGCCGGCGACCAGCTCGAGGCGCTCGCCCACCGCCAGGATGAACTCGCGGCCCAGGAACAGCGCCAGCATCCCGAGGCCCAGGGACAGGGCCACGTGGAACAGGGCCGAGATGAGCGTGGTGAGGAAGGTCTTGCGCAGGGTCCAGTTCTGGGATCGCGCCACCAGGACGAACGGCAGCCAGTGATCCGGGATCAGCGTATGGAAGAGTGCTGTGGCCCCTGCAGTGGCGATGAGCAGATACGTGGTCTGGTTCACTTCGTCCTCGACATCGGGCCGGGGAGTATAGCACCCGCTCCCAGAGCCTCCAGCAAGGCGCGCGCCTTGAGCAAGCTCTCCTCGTACTCGGCCTGGGGCCGGGAGTCGGCCACCACGCCTCCGCCCACCTGGAACCGCGCCTCCCCTTGGCCCAGCAGCACGGTGCGGATCACCACGCTGAGGTCCAGATCGCCGCAGAACGACAGGTACCCCAGGGCGCCGGCATAGGGGCCGCGGCTCACCGGCTCCAGCTCGTGCAGGATCTCCATGGCCCGCACCTTCGGGGCCCCGGTCATGGAGCCCGGAGGAAACACGGCCCGCAGGAGATCCTCCGTGGTGCGATCTTCGCGGATCTCACCACGCACGGTGGAGACCAGATGGTGCAGCGTGGCATACGTCTCCACCTGGGACAGCGCCGGCACCTGCACGGAGCCCGGGCGGCACACCCGGCTCAGATCGTTGCGCACCAGATCCACGATCATCAGGTTCTCGGCCCGGTCCTTGGAGCTCTCCTTCAATGCGGCACGGCTGGCGGCGTCGTCGCCCGCCGTTGTGCCCCGGGCGGCGGTGCCCTTGATCGGGCGACTCTCCACCCGGTCGCCGGTCCGGCGCAGGAAGCGCTCCGGGGACGAGGAAAGAATCTTCCACGGTCCGGTGTCCAGGTAGGCGGCATGAGGCGCCGGGCTGGCGCCGTGCAACCGGCCCAGCAGCGCCACGGGATCGGGTTCGGCAAACTCCATGCGAAAGCGCTGGGTGAGGTTCGCCTGGTAGATGTCGCCGGCACGGATGTGGTCGAGGATGCATTGCACAGCATGGAGGTACTCGTGCCGCTCCAGGCTGGAGCGCAGTGCCCCGGGGAGCGGGCGCGAGCCCTGCGAGTCCGGAAGGGGCGAACCGATCCAATCATGCAAGCGCTGCAGATCTTGCCCGGCACGGGCGCGGCGGCGCGTCTCGTCCTGTTCGGGCAAGCCGGTGGACACCAGCCAGCCGTTTCCCGTGTGGCCATCCACCACCACCGCCGATGCATACAGGCCGAACCAGGCATCTGCGGGGTCGGAGGGAGCGCGCGGCCGCACCGCCACGCGTTCCACATGCCGCAGGCACTCGTAGCCCAGGTAGCCCACCAGTCCACCGGCAAACGGAAGCTGCCGGGCCGGCAGCGTGGGGTACGCCGCGAGCATCTCCTGGATTGCCGCGAACGGATCGCGGTTCTCGGCGGCCGACCACACCTCGAAGGGCTCCGAGCCCATGAGGGTCCAGCGCCCGCGGCCGCTGCGAGCGGTGCCGCTGAGCAGCAGGAAAGGATGACGGCCGCGGGCCACCCGGCGGAATAGCTCGAGCAGCGAGCCATCCCAGTGGATGGGCTGCACCAGCGGTTCAGCCGGCGAGGGACGGCAGCTCATCATCCAGCACCCTGCGGTAGAGCAGGCCCACCTCCCGGGCCACCGGACCCGGGACGCCCTTGCCGACCCGGGCGCCGTCCAGGGAGATCACCGGGAGGATCTCCACCCCCGTGGAGGTGATGAAGATCTCGTCGGCGGCGTGCAACTCTTCCAATGTCAGCGTCTCCTCCCGCGCGCCCGCGAGGCCGGTCTCCAGCACCAGCTGCCGTGTGACCCCGGCCAGCACCCCACCTTCCAGCGGCGGCGTGCGGATCGTTCCGTGCAGGACGGCGAACACGTTGGCACATGCGGTCTCGCACACCAGACCTTCGTCCGTGACCAGGAGCGCATCATGGGCGCCGTCTTCACGGGCAGCGCGCCGGGCCAGGAGGTTCTCCAGGTACGACGCGGTCTTGGCCCGGGAGAGAATCCCGCCATGGCGCGATCGGCGATACGGCCAGAGGTGCAACCCCACACCGGCCTGGCGCACTTCCTCGGACACCGCGACGAATGGTTCGACCTCCACCAGGAGCACCGGCTCGCAGGCGCCACCGTCGCCGGCACCCGGGCTGGCGTGGATGCGCACGCGTGATTCCGGCAAGGCGTTGGCGCGCAACGCAGCGCACAGCGCCTGCTGCAGTTCCGCCGCCGGCCACGGTAACCGCCAGCCCAGGGCGGCCGCTGAGGCCCTCAGACGATCCAGGTGGCACTGGGTTCGGAACGCCCGCTCTCCCCGGCCACGCAGGGTCTCGAAGATCCCCTCGCCGTGACGAAAGGAAGGGTCACGGACCGAGACCTGCGCCCGTGAGCGCGGCACCAGCTCGCCGTTCAGAAAGACCATGGGCTCGGGCATGGTTGCAAGGATAGCCTTCCGCTGCCATGCCCACAACAGCCGGTTGTTCCGGTTGTCCACCCGCCCGTCAGCGGGCGTAATCGGTGGCGCGCATCTCCCGGATCACCGTCACCTTGATCTTGCCGGGATACTCCATCTCCGCCTGGATGCGCTTGGCGATCAGTCCCGCCAGCATCTCCGACTGCGCATCGTCCACCTCGGAATGCCGGGCGATGACCCGGATCTCGCGGCCGGCCTGGATGGCGTAGGAGCGCTCCACGCCGTCGGTGGAGTTGGCCAGGGTCTCCAACTTCTCGATGCGCTTGACATAGTCGGTAAGGCTCTTGCGCCGGGCGCCGGGACGCGATCCGGAAATGGCATCAGCTGCCGACACCAGTACCGAGATGGGCGAGATGACCTCTACATCCTCGTGATGCGAGGCAATGGCGTTTACCACGATCTCGGGCTCGTGGTACTTCTTGCCCACCTCCATGCCGATCTCCGGATGGGTCCCCTCGCGCTCGTAGTCGATGGCCTTGCCGATGTCATGCAACAGGCCGGAGCGCAGCGCCATCTTCTGGTCGAGCCCCAGCTCGGCGGCCATCATGGCGGTGATGTGGGCCACCTCGATGGAGTGTTCGAGGACGTTCTGGCCGTAGGATGTGCGATATTTCAGCCGTCCCAGCAGACGCAGGATCTCGGGGTGGACGTCCTTGATGCCCAGATCGCGGCAGGTCTCCTCGCCCACCTTGTGGATGTGCTTGATCATCCAGCGGCGGTGCTCGTCGACGACTTCCTCGATGCGCCGTGGATGGATGTTGCCCTCCTTGATGAGCTTTTCCAGGGAGAGCCGGGCTATCTCACGCTTGATGGGGTTGAAGCCGGAGAGCACCACCATATCCGGGCTCTCGTCCACGATGAGTTGCATGCCGGTGGCCTTCTCGAAGGCGCGAATGTTCTTGCCCTCGTGGCCGATGAGGCGTCCCTTGGTCTTCTCGCTGGGGATGGGGACGGAGCTTGCCGTGCGCAGGCCGGTGACCTCGGAGGCGGAACGCTCGATGGCCAGGGAGATGATCTTGGTGGCCTCCATCTCGGCATTCTCCCGGGCCTCATCCTTGATCTCCTTGATCATTTTGGCGGCGTCGTGGCGCGCCTCGCTGCGCAGGCCGTTGATCAGCGCCTTCTTGCACTCCTCGCGGCTCAGCCCGGCCACGGTCTC
>CBDVAL010000239.1:0-4930 GCA_965371955.1 uncultured bacterium
TCGAAGATGTACGTGTTCTCGCCGGACTTCAGCCAGGTGGCCAAGTACGCCGACACCTGGCTGAACGTCAACGCCGGCCAGGATGGTGCCTGGTGGATGGCGGTGAATCACGTCATCCTCAAGGAGTACCACCACGAGCGTCCGGTTGCGGCGTTCCTGGACTACACCAAGAAGTACACCGATGCACCGTTCCTTGTGGAGTTGGTGGAGAAGGACGGCGAACTCAGGCCCGGACAGTTGCTGCGGGCCAACCGGCTGCAGCGCTTCGCGGATATCGAGAACGGTGACTGGCGCTTCCTGTTCTGGGACCAGAACGAGAAGCGGCCCAAGGTTCCCGGCGGCAGTGTGGGCGATCGCTGGGCCCAACAGGGCAAGGGCAAGTGGAACCTGAAGCTCGAGGATGCTACCGACGGCAGTGCCATCGACCCGACGCTGACCTTCCTCGGTGAGGAGGAAGATCAACAGAGCATCGTGCTGGACGACTTCGCCGAGGCCAAGCCGGTGCACCGGTCGGTGCCGGTCAAGTACCTGGTGACGGCCGACGGCAGCAAGGTCATGGTCACCACGGTGTACGACCTGCTGATGGCGCAGTACGGCGTGCCGCGCGGCCTCGATGGCGATTATCCCGCGAGCTACGACGAGGAGAAGGCCCCGTACACGCCTGCATGGCAGGAGAAATACACCGGCCTGGGGCGCAAGGACCTGATCCAGTTCGCACGGGAGTGGGCGAGCACGGCGGAGCACACCGGCGGCAAGTGCTGCATCATCATCGGCGCCGGCGTGAATCACTGGTATCACGCGAATCTCATGTACCGCGCCGGCATCCACGCCCTGCTGTTCACCGGCTGCGTGGGCAAGAACGGCGGCGGCCTGGCGCACTACGTCGGCCAGGAGAAGCTTGCTCCCGCCGAGCCGTGGGGCGCCATCGCCTTCGCCAAGGACTGGATCCCCGCCTCCCGCCTGCAGAACGCGCCCAGCTGGCACTACGTGCATACCGATCAGTGGCGCTACGAGAAGGCTTTCACCGATTACCACACCGTGCCGCCCAACCAGCCGGAGGGGTCCCTGGCCAGAGGCCACACCATGGACGTGCAGGTGCGGGCGGTGCGCAACGGCTGGCTGCCGTTCTACCCGCAGTTCGGGCGCAACAGCCTGGACGTGGTGCGCGACGCAGAGGAGGCGGGCATCACCGATCCCGAGGGCATTGCCGACCACGTGGTAGGGCGCCTCAAGGAACGCGACCTGACGTTCTCCGTGGAGGACCCCGATGCGCCGGAGAACTGGCCGCGGGTGTGGTTCATCTGGCGCGGCAACGCCCTCATGTCCAGCAGCAAGGGCCACGAGTACTTCCTGCGCCATTACCTCGGGACCCACGACAACAGCATCGCCGAGGACCTGGCCGGTGACTCTGTCCAGGAGGTGCAGTGGCACGAGAAGGCCCCGCAGGGGAAGATGGACCTGGTGGTGGACCTGAACTTCCGCATGGATACCTCCGCACTCTACTCCGACATTGTGTTACCCGCAGCCACCTGGTACGAGAAGGCCGATCTCAACTCCACCGACATGCACAGCTTCATCCATCCGCTCTCCCAGGCCGTCCCTCCGTGCTGGGAGTCGAAGAGTGACTGGGACATCTTCAAGGCGGTGGCCAAGAGGTTCTCGGAGATGGCCGAGCGTCACTTCCCCGAGTCCGTCCGGGACCTGGTGACGCTACCGCTGGCCCATGACACCCCCGCCGAGATCGCCCAGCCCGAGATGAAGGACTGGAGCAAGGGCGAGGTGGAGGCCATTCCGGGCAAGACCATGCCGGACCTGAAGGTGGTCACGCGCAACTACAAGGACCTCTACAAGCAGTACATCTCCCTGGGGCCCCTGGTGCGCGAGAACGGCCTGGGAGCCCACGGTACGCATTACAAGTGCGAGGATTACTACGATGAGCTGACAGCGCGGCGCAAGGTCGAGTGGAACGGCAACAGCTATCCCTCCATCGAGAGCGACGTCGACGCCTGCAATGCCGTGCTCCGTCTGGCCACCGTCACCAACGGCGAGCTGGCCTACCGCTCCTACAAGAACATGGAGGAGAAGGTGGGGCTGCCGCTGGCTCACCTTGCGGAGAAGGACCGCGGGGTGCGGATGACCTACGAGGATCTACAGGCCCAGCCGCACCGCTACCTGAATAGCCCCATGTGGTCCGGCCTCATGAAATACGGGCGGGCCTACGCGCCTTTCACCTATAACCACGACGAACTGGTGCCCTGGCGCACCCTGACCGGCCGGCAACACTTCTACCTGGATCATCCGGGCTACCTGCAGTTCGGCGAGCATTTGCCCACCTACAAGCCCAAGCCCACGCCCACGCAGTACGCGGATCTGCGCGTCAGCGAGGAGGTGGGCCCGACGCTGATGCTCAACTACCTCACGCCGCACGGCAAGTGGCACATCCACTCCACCTTCGGCGACAACCAGCGCATGACCACTCTGTCCCGAGGTTGTGAGCCGTTCTGGATCAACGACAAGGACGCCGAAAGCATCGACATCCAGGACAATGACTGGGTGGAGGTGCACAACGATCACGGCGTGCTGGTGACCAGGGCCTGCGTGAGCGTGCGCATCCCGCGGGGAATCTGCATCGTCTACCACTCGCCGGAGCGCACCCTGGGCGTTCCCAAGTCTCCGCTGCGCGGCAACCGGCGCGCCGGCGGCCACAACAGCATGACCCGTACCCGGCTCAAGCCGAACCTCATGGTGGGGGGATACGGGCAGTTCACCTATCACTTCAATTACTGGGGCCCCACCGGGTGCAACCGGGACACGCACATCTACGTGCGCAAGCTGCCGAAGCTCATCTGGTAGCCGGAGGAGAAGATCCAGCCATGGACGTGCGATCCCAGATCTCGATGGTGTTTCACCTGGACAAGTGTATCGGCTGCCATACCTGCAGCATCGCCTGCAAGAACATCTGGACCGACCGCAAGGGCACCGAGTACATGTGGTGGAACAACGTCGAGACCAAGCCAGGCACCGGGTTTCCCACGAAGTGGGAGGACCAGGAAAAGTACCGCGGCGGCTGGGAGAAGAACAACAAAGGCCTCATCCAACTCAAATCCACCGGCAAGGCGCGCACGGTCACCAACATCTTCCACAACCCGTCCATGCCCAGCCTGGATGACTACTACGAGCCGTGGACCTACGACTACCAGAACCTGTTCAACGCCCCCGAGGGGGACGACCAGCCCACCGCACGTCCCATCTCCATGGTGGACGGACGGCATATCGACATCGAGTCCGGGCCCAACTGGGATGATGACCTCAGCGGCTCGCCGATCTACGCCGAGAACGACCCTAATCTGGCCGCGCTGACGCCGAAACAGCGGGAGCAGATGTTCAACATCGAGCGCATGGTGTTCTTCTATTTCCCGCGTATCTGCAATCACTGCCTCAATCCGTCCTGCGTCGCGGCCTGCCCTTCCGGGGCGCTCTACAAGCGCGGCGAGGACGGCATCGTGCTCATCGACCAGAAAACCTGCCGCGGCTGGCGCTCGTGCGTGTCGGCCTGTCCTTACAAGAAGACCTACTTCAACTGGCAGACCGGCAAGTCCGAGAAATGCATTCTGTGCTTCCCGCGCCTGGAGACCGGACAGGCTCCGGCCTGCTTCCACTCCTGCGTGGGGCGCATTCGCTATCTGGGTGTGCTGCTCTACGACGCCGATCGCATCGAGGAGGTGGCCAAGACCGATGACCAAGGTCTCATCGAGGCCCACCGGTCCCTGATCCTCGACCCGCGCGATCCCGAGGTCATCGAGGGGGCACGCCGTTCCGGCATTCACGACTCGGTGGTGGAATCGGCGCAGAAGTCGCCGGTTTACAAGTACGTCAAGGAGTGGAAGATCGCGCTGCCGCCGCATCTCGAGTACCGCACCCTGCCCATGCTGTTCTACGTGCCGCCGCTGCTGCCGGTGATGTCCAGCCAGGCGGAGGACGGTACGGTCACCACGGACTCCGACGACTTTTTCCATGACATCGACAAGGCCCGCGCGCCCATCGAGTACCTGGCATCGCTGCTGGGCGCCGGCAACACCGGCCTGGTGCGTTATGCCCTACGCAAACAGATGGCCGTACGCCACTACCGGCGCTCGGTGACCGTCGGTGACGTGGACCCCGAGGTGGTCCAGCGGATGCTGCGCGAGGTCGACTGCTCCTTCGAGGAGGCCGAGGCCATCTATCGGCTTACATCGCTGTGCAATGCCGATGATCGCTTCGTGATCCCGCCGGCGCACCGGGAAGAGGCCATCGAGATGTTGAGGGACCCCCAGGAGCATCGCCAGTCGGTGGGGTTTGGCTTCCTGAGCGGGCCCAAGCGGGGGATGTGATGGGCGCCCGGACATTGCGCTACGACCTGCTGGCGGCGCTGTTCGCCTATCCCACCGCGGACTACGCCGCCGCACTGAACCGCTGCATCCTGGTCCTGGACAACGCAGAGGGCGATGCGGGTCGTATCCTGAGGCCGCTGCGGGAGCGCGTGCAGAGCATGACCCCGGCCGAGGTGGAGGAGATGTACACGCGGACCTTCGACATCAACCCGGTGTGCACTCTCGAGGTGGGCTGGCATGTGTACGGCGAGGATTACGCCCGCGGGGCGTTCCTGGTGAAGATGCGCCAGATGCTGCGCGAGCACCACCTGCCCGAGTCCACCGAACTCCCGGACCACTTGACACACGTGCTGGCACTGCTCGGACGGTTGCAGGGCGAGGAGGCCGATCATCTGGTGGCCCGCTACCTGTTGCCTGCGCTGCAGAAGATGCTCGACGGCATGAAGGAGGGCGAGCAGCCCTACAAGGCACTCCTGAACACCGTGTGGGCCGTCCTGCGGCACGACCACGACGTCGAGCCGGTGACGCCGCGCGACAAGCGCGGCGATCCGCCGGACTGG
>CBDVAL010000240.1:0-4868 GCA_965371955.1 uncultured bacterium
AGGCTGCCTTCGAGGGCGGTGAGCTCGGCTTCGAGCTGCCGGCAGCGGGCGCGCTCGTTCTCGACGACTTCGGGCTTGGCGCGTCGCAGGAAGTGTTCGTTCTCGAGCTTGCGCCTGGAGGCTTCGAGACGACCGCTGGCCTTGTTCCGCTTGCTGGTCAGGCGAGCCTTCTCCTTCTCGATGTCGATGACGCCGGCGACGAAGATCTCGAGATTGCCCACCACGGCGGTGGCAGTGTCCGGCGTGCGCTGGACCTCCGGATCGATCTCGATGGTCCCGGTATGGGCCAGGTTCTGGATGTGGTGTGCTGCCGCTTGCAGACGCTGTGCGGTCTCTCCACCGGCGCGGATGGAAACCTGCAGCGACTGCCTGGGGGGGATCTGGTAGCGGCCGCGAATGTCGCGGATGTGGTGCACCACGTCCTGGACGATGCGGAAGTCGGCCTCCAGATCGTCCTCCTCGTGCGACCGGTCCGGCGTCGGCCAGGGGGCGTGGATGAGCAACTTCACCGGCCGCAGCGCGTCCTGGATGCCGCGCTCAGGGGCCATCTCGTTGAGCTTGGCCCACAACGCCTCGGTGAGGAAGGGCAGGAACGGGTGGAACAGGCGCAGCACCTGGTCCATGGCGAAGGCCAGCACCTGGCGTGCTGCCGGCGCACTGTCCTCATCTCGTAGCCTGGGCTTGATCAGCTCCAGGTACCAGTCGCACAGCTCCGACCAGAAGAACTCGCGCGCGGCCCCCAGAGCACCCGCCGGGTTGTAGCTCTCCAGGTGGGCGTGCACTGCCCGTACGGCGCGGGACAGGCGGGAGAGGATCCAGCGATCCTCCTGGGGTAGATCTGCGTGTGAACGCGGCTCGAACGTCTCTCCTTCGAGGTTCAGCAGGGAGAAGCGCGCGGCGTTCCACAGCTTGTTGCAGAAGTTGCGGCCCACCTCGAAGCGATCGCTCACCAGCTTCGCCTGGGGCACATCGTCCAGCGTGCCCAGGACGTCAAACTCCTTGCCGCTGCCCGGACACAGGTAGGTGAACACGCTGCGGCCGTGCTTCGCCTGGGCAAGGTCCACCGCTTCGCCGGTGAACGGCGAGATGGCCTGCACCGGCAGGCGGATGTCCTGGGTGCCGGTCTGCATCTCGCAAAGGACGTAACGCATGGCGTCGGCGCCGTAGGCCTCGATGATGTCCACCGGGTCGATGCCGTTGCCGCGTGACTTGCTCATGCGCTCGCCCTTGCCATCCAGGATGTTGGCGTGGATGAACACGTCGGTGAACGGGACGTCGCCGCAATTGTAGAGTCCCATCATGGCCATGCGCGCCACCCACAGGGTGATGATGTCGCGCGCTGTGACCAGGCAGGAGCCGGGGTAGTAGTACGACAACGAATCGGGTCGTCCGTCGTGCGCTCCCAGCCGGGTCTGACCTTCCCCCACCTGGGCAGTGGCGGGATCCGGCCAGCCCAGAGTGCTGTGAGGCCACAGCCCGCTGGAGAACCAGGTGTCCAGGACGTCCGGGTCCTGTTCGAGCCCGAGGCCTGCCAGCACAGGGGCCAGCTCCTCCTCGGCCGGGACGTCGCGAAGACAGACCAGCAACTGCACCTCCTCGCCGGCTTCCACCCCGGAGGCGGCCTGCGCAGCACCGCCGGCCTGCAGCAACGTGCCGCTGCCCTCGGCCCTCTCGAGGCGAGCGCATACGTCCTCCCGGGCCAGCAGCTGCTCGAGCCCGCCCAGCACCTCATCCAGGGCTGCGCCACCCACCGCCATCGACCAGATGGGGATACGGTGCCCCCCCCACAGTTGACGGCTGATACACCAGTCGCGCTTTTCTCCCAGCCAGTTCAGGTAGGTGTTGCGGTAGCGTTCCGGGTCAGGGTGAAACCGGATGTGGCGCCCGCTGGCCGAGCGCCACTCACCCTGCGCGGCATCCATGGCTGCCTGGGCCAGGCCGGGTGCCGTGAACGAGTGCTCCGTGCCGCGGCCGCACAGCACGCCACCCTGGACGTCGGCGGTGCGCACGAACCACTGCACCGACAGGTACGGCTCGACGGGGGTCTTGGAACGGTCGGAGTGTCCGATCTCCACCTGGCGATCTTCCGTGTCCGCCAGCAGGCCACGGGACTCGAGATCGTGCACCACCCTTCGCCTCGCCTCGAACCTGTCGAGATCGGCGTACGGCCCGGCCTCGGCGTTGAGCGTGCCGTCGGGGTTCAGGATGTTGCGGATGCCGATCTCATCACGGTGACGCTGCCAGACCTCGTAGTCATTGGGATCGTGGGCGGGGGTGATCTTCACGCAGCCGCTGCCCAGCTCGGGCTTGGCCCACTCATCGCAGATCAGCGGCAGGGGCCGGTCGAGCAGCGGCAGCTGCACCTGCCTGCCGTCGCGCGCCATCTGCGCCAGCTTCTTCAGCGTCGGCAGGTGGGTCCCCCTGCGGGCCTGCAGGCGCTGTTGCTCCTGCTCCAGACCCGGCCGCTCGCGGGCCGGTGCTTCGCCCACGCGCCGGCGGATCTCCGCGATACGCGACTCCAGTGCCGCCTCCGGGTCCGGATGGCACGCCACCGCCGTATCCCCGAGCATGGTCTCGGGCCGGGTCGTGGCCACCACCACCGAGTCCGGCTCGTCCGCCGCGGCGTCCAGCACCGGATAACGCAGGTGCCAGAAGTGTCCATCCACGGTCTCGTGGACGATCTCGTCGTCGGACACCGCGGTTTGCAGGTGGCAGTCCCAGTTCACCAGCCGATTGCCGCGGAAGATGAGGCCGTCGCGGAACATGGCGAAGAACGTCCAGCGCACCGCACGAGCACACATCGGGTCCATGGTGAAGCGCACCCGGTCCCAGTCGCACGAGCAGCCCATGGTCTGCAGTTGCTGCAGGATGCGCTTCTGGTACTGGTCCTTCCACTCCCAGATGCGCTGCACCAGAGCGTCGCGTCCCACCTCCAGGCGCGTCTTGCCCTCCAGCTCGAACAGGCGCTTCTCCACCACGGCCTGGGTGGCGATCCCCGCGTGGTCCGTCCCCGGTTGCCACAGAGTGTTGTCACCCCTCATCCGATGCCAGCGGGCGAGCAGGTCCTGCATGACGTTGTCCATGGCGTGGCCCATGTGCAGCGCGCCGGTGACGTTGGGCAGCGGCATCATGATCACGTAGGGGCGCGGGTTCTCGTCGGGCAGGGCGGCGAAGCTGCGCTCCTGCAGCCATCTGCGATACACTTCTGCCTCGATGCTGGCGGGGCTGTATTGCTTGGCGAGTTCGCCCGACATGGGTGGCGGTCCCTTCTTCCCTGCGCAGCGGCATTCCTCCCCGGCGGCGGGCCGGGGAGAGCCGGGAATTATTTCACTGCGGGCCGGGTTGGAGTCAAGTGGCAACTCTTGGCCCCGGCGCTCCGATTCTGCAGTGTTTTGTTGCGGATAGGCCCCTCTAAGTGTATATTTACCGCCTCACCCGGTATTACAGGAAGGGAGTCTCCCTGATGAGAAGCACCAGATGGGTACTTTCTCGCATCCTGCCCGTGCTCGTGGGCGTCTGCGCCGTGGTTGCGTGGCAGCCGTCCAGCGCGGGCGAGGCCTCGGAGACCCCCTCGGAACGGCTGACCCGCCCGGGCTCGATGATGCCGTTGCGCGAGCCCCCCCCGCAGGAATTCGCCCCGGAGGCGGACAACGCGCCCTACACGGTCATCGACCCGACCGTGTCCGAGCATGAGAGCCAGGTGCACGATACGCAGATCTTCGTGTTCAACGGCAAGCTGGGCATCGCCTATTCGGACGGCATCCCCAACCGGCAGGTCAAGCTGTGGTACGACGATGGCAGCGGCGGGGGGACCGCCGGCGACGCGCGGGCCAACGGCTCCGAGGTCCGCGGGGTGGACTCTCTGCAGTTCTTCTTTTTCCAAGACACGGCCGCGGTGTCGGCCCGGGCGGTGAACGGGCTGCTGGCGGTGACCTACTCCTCGAAGTCGCCGGCAGTGCAGCTCGAGCCGCTGGACGATCTGAAGCTGTGGTACGACGACGGCCGCGGTGGCGGCACCGCCGGCGACGTCGTGGTCAACGGCGGGGAAGTGCGCACGTTGACCACCGCCGCCTTCGAGGCGGGCGGGGAGATCATGGAGCGCAACGGTCAGTTGCTGGTGCTGTGGAAGGAGGCGCTCCTCCTGCGCCTGTGGGGCGATGACGGCGCCGGCGGAGGCACCCCCGGCGACGGGCTGGTCAACGGCACCGAGGTGCGCACGCTGAACGTCGGCGCGGCTCCCGAGATCGGCAACGGCCGGACCTTCACCAACGTCGGCGGCGACCTGGCGGTGGCCTACTGGACGTTGCAGAACACCCCTTTTCCCTTCGCCACACTGCGCGTCTGGGTGGATGACGGAGCGGGTGGCGGCGTCGCGGACGACCTGCTGGTGAACGGCTCGGAGGACCACACCCTCACATTCTTTGAGCGTCCGCCGGCCTGGTGGAGCGGCGCCGCGTGGGTGGCCGGCAACCTGGCGGTCTCGTTCCAGAACGGAGGCACTGCCCAGGACCTGGCCTTCTGGTACGACGACGGCGGCACGGCCAACGACGGCGTGGCGGGGGATCTGGCCGCGAGTCCCACCGAGACCCGCCAGCTGCTGCAGGAGGGCAACGTGGGCGCGTTCAGTGACATCGCCGAGCTGGGTGGGCGTGTGGCCGTGATCAACCAGTTCGTCCTGCCCCCGCAGCTCAAGATGTTCTACGATGACGGCAACGATGGTGCCGTCGCCGATGACGCGGCCGCCTTCGGCGGAACCCCCCCCGACGATCCTCCCGAGGCCCGCGGCATCGACCAGCCGCTGGCCGGCGGCGGGTTCGGCGCGTCGGTGACCGTGTTCGATCCGGATCCAGGGGATCCGTCGGTGTGCG
>CBDVAL010000241.1:0-4860 GCA_965371955.1 uncultured bacterium
GCCCGCGCGGTCGAGCCCCGTAGTGGCGCTGGGCGGCGGCATCGTGGGCGACACCGCCGGCTTTGCCGCCGCCACCTACCAGCGGGGGCTGCCGCTGATCCAGGTGCCGACGACGTTGCTGGCGATGGTCGACGCGGCGATCGGCGGCAAGACGGGCGTCAACATCGACCTGCCCGATGGCGGCCTCGGCAAGAACCTCATCGGGGCGTTCTGGCAGCCGCGGGCCGTCCTGGTCGAGGAGCCGAGCAATGAACGAGCGCACCGCAACGAACCAACGGATCAGCAGCATTCCCCCGGAGGGAATGGACACCTTTGTGGACCTGTCCGACGATGAGATCCTCACCGCCCGTGAGGCCCAGCAGCTCCTCAAGATCGGCCGCACCAAGCTGTGGGACCTGACGCGGCGCGGCATGGTCCCCGCCTACCGGGTGGGGCCCGGGAGCCGCTCGTCGCTGCGCTACATGCGCACCGAGCTGCTGCAGTGGCTGGAGGGGAACCGGGTCAACGGCTCCAGCCTCTGAGTGCAGCACGGCGGAACGCTCCCCGTGGGAGCCTGCCGGCCGGCATCTTGACGCTCCCTTCGACGCTCTCCTATCATGGTGGGCACATTCCAATTCTCGGGTGACAGGGCCCCCCGCTGGAGGTGAGCCCTTCCCCAACCTCGGGAGCGACCACGCTTTGAATGTTGCCCAAGCTGAAGAGTTACAGCAGATCCGGGCTTCCGTCCGGGAGTTCGCCCTGCAGGAGATGGCGCCGCATGTGATGGAGAACGACGAGAGCCAGAAGTTCCCCATCGACATCATGAGGGCGCTGGGCGATCTGGGGATGCTGGGGGTGATCATCCCCGAGGAGTTCGGAGGTGCCGGGCTGGGCTACGAGACCTACGTGGCCGTCATCGAGGAACTGTCCCGCATCGACCCGTCCATCGGCCTCTCCGTGGCGGCGCACAATTCCCTGTGCACCAACCACATCTACCTCTACGGCACCGAGGAGCAGCGCAAGCGCTACGTGGAGCCGCTGGCCCTGGGCAAGCAGATCGGCACCTGGAGCCTCACCGAGCCCACGGCGGGGTCCGACGCCGGCGGCACCCGGACGCGGGCCGAGGAGGACGGCGATCACTTCATCCTCAACGGCTCGAAGACCTTCGCCACGCATGGCATCTCCGCCGACGTGGCGGTGGTGTTCGCGCTCACCGACCCCGAGCGCGGCAAGCGGGGAATCTCCGCCTTCGTCCTGGAGAAGGGGATGAAGGGCTTCCGCCCTGGACGCAAGGAGAACAAACTGGGCATGCGCGCCAGCGAGACCGCCGAGGTGGTGATGGAGAACTGCCGGGTGCACAAGGACCAGATGCTGGGGCAACGTGGCGAGGGCTTCCGACAGGCCATGGAGGTGCTGGATGGCGGTCGCATCTCCATTGCAGCGCTCGCCGTGGGAACCGCCCAGGGCGCCCTGGATGCCGCCCTCGCCTACTCCAAGCAGCGCCAGCAGTTCGGCAAGCCCATCTCGTCCTTCCAGGCGGTGCAGTTCATGCTGGCCGATATGGTCACCGAGACCGAGGCGGCCCGCTTGCTCACCTACCGCGCGGCGCGGCTGAAACAGGAGGGCAAGAAGACCACGCAGGAGTCCGCCATGGCGAAGCTGTTCTCGTCGGAGGTGGCGGTCAGGGTGGCCGAGAAGGGTATCCAGATCCACGGCGGCTACGGCTATGTCAAGGACTATCCGGCGGAGAAGTTCTGGCGCGACGCCAAGCTGTGCACCATCGGCGAGGGAACCTCGGAGATCCAGCGCATGGTCATCGCCCGGGAGCTCCTGGGCCGTTGACTTCCTCTGCATCGCCAGCCGCCACGGAACTGGTGGACCGGTTGCTGTCCGGCAGCAAGCGCCACCTGGCCCGTGCCATCACCCTGGTGGAGAACGGCACGGACGCCGGCAAGGAGATCCTGGGCGCAGTGTACGGCCGTGGCGGGGCCGCGTACACTCTGGGCATCACCGGCTTTCCCGGCGCCGGGAAGTCCACCCTGGCGGATCAGCTCATTGCGGCCTATCGCCGGCAAGAGCGCAAGGTGGGCGTGGTGGCCGTGGATCCCTCGTCGGCGTTCAGTGGCGGGGCCATCCTGGGTGATCGCATTCGCATGCAGCGCCACGCCACGGACTCGCAGGTGTTCATCCGTTCACTGGCCACACGCGGCAACTTCGGTGGGCTCTCCAAGGCCACCGGGGACGTGGTGGACCTGCTGGACGCCGGTGGCCACGACCCCATCCTGCTGGAGACCGTGGGCGTGGGACAGGACGAGATCGATATCGTGCGCGCGGCGGACACGGTGCTGGTGGTGCTGGTCCCCGGCCTGGGCGACGATATCCAGGCCCTCAAGGCGGGCGTGCTGGAGATCGCCGACCTGTTCGTGATCAACAAGGCGGACCGGCCGGGCGTCGAGCGCCTGGAACAGGAGCTCACCTCCATGCTGGCGCTGGGCGACTCTCGGTCACCTCAGGCCACACCCATCCTCAAGACGGTGGCAACCCGCGGCGAGGGAATCGACGAGCTGGTCGCCGCGGTGGAGCAGCATCGCCAGCACGCCATGGCAAGCGGCGCGTACGAGCAGCGTAGGCGGGAACGGGGCGAGCGCCGCTTCCTGGCGCTGTTGCGCGACCGCCTGGTGGAACGGGCACTGCAGCGCGTGGGCAAAGCGCGCGGACTTCAGGAGCGCGTGCGGGAGATCCAGGAGCGGCGTATCGACCCGTACACCGCGGTGGAGCAGCTCCTCGCTGAACTCCATCTGGGGGAGGGCTCATGATCCGCAAGATCGACCATCTGGGCATCGCGGTGAGGAGTCTCGAGGAAGGTCTGGCGCTCTGGGGTGATCTGCTCGGTCTCGAGCCGGCAGGGGCCGAGACGGTGGCTGAGCAAGGGGTACGGACGGCGTTCCTGAACGTGGGCGAGACCCGATTGGAGCTGCTGGAGCCCACCGGCCCCGAGACCCCTGTGGGGCGCTTCCTCGACAAGCGCGGGCCCGGCCTCCATCACGTCTGCTTCCTGGTGGAGGACATCGAGGCGGCGATCAGCCGGCTGCTATCCCGCGGCATGCGGCTGGTGGATGAGCAGCCGCGCGACGGCGCCCAGGGTAGCAAGGTGGCCTTCCTGCATCCCGGCTCCACCGGCGGCGTCCTGGTGGAGCTGAAGCAGAAGGCCGGCGACTAGTCGGCTAGCTCGGCACGATCGCGGAACTCCTCCAGGGCCTGCGGATTCTCCAGCGCCGACAGGTTGTTCACAGGACGACCGTGGATGGCGTTGCGCACCGCCAGTTCGGAGATCTTGCCGCTCTTGGTGCGGGGTATGTCGTCCACCGCCACCACCTTGGCGGGCACATGGTGGCTGGAGGTGTTCGCGCGGATGGTGGAGCGTATGCGCCCCACGAATGCCTCGTCCAGCTCGCACCCCGGGCGGAGCCTGACGAACAACACGATGCGCGTGCTGCCGCCGAATTCCTGCTCGACGGTCACGCTCTCCAGGATCTCCTCGAAGCGCTCCACCTGGCGGTAGATCTCCGCCGTCCCCACGCGCACTCCACCGGGGTTCAGCGTCGCGTCGGAACGGCCGTGGATGATCAGGCCGCCGTGCTCGGTGACCTCGGCGTAGTCCCCATGGTGCCAGACGCCGGGGTAGCGCTCGAAGTACGCCGCCCGGTAGCGCGCACCGCCGGCATCGTTCCGGAATTCCACCGGCATGGAGGGGAACGGCGCCGTACACACCAACTCACCCTTCTCGCCCACCACTTCCCGGCCATCGGGGTCGTAGACCGCAACCGCCATGCCGAGCCCCAGCACCTGCAGCTCGCCGGACCAGACCGGGCCCATGGGGTTGCCCAGGGCGAAGCACGACACGATATCGGTGCCGCCGGAGATGGATGCGAGCTGTACGTCCGCCTTGATCTCGTCATACACGTAGGCGAAGGCCTCGGGGGACAGCGGTGAGCCCGTGGACAGGATAACGCGCAGATCCTCGAGAGGGTGGCTGTGCCGCGGCCTGAGCCCGGCCTTGCGCACGGCGTCCACGTAGCGCGCCGACGTTCCGAAGTGCGTGATGCGACAATCCCGGGCCAGATCGAACAGCACCTCCTCGGCGGGGTGCAACGGTGACCCGTCGTAGAGCACCAGCGCCGCCTCCGACGCCAGGGCGCTCACCAGCCAGTTCCACATCATCCAGCCGCAGGTGGTGAAGTAGAACACGCGGTCGTCGGGACGCACATCGCTGTGCAGTCGATGCTCCTTGAGATGCTGCAGCAGTGTCCCGCCGGCGCCGTGGACGATGCACTTGGGCTTGCCGGTGGTGCCGGAGGAGAACAGGATGTAGAGCGGGTGATCAAACGGCAGCTGGCGGAACGACAGGGCGCGCGGGACGAAGGGAGCCAGGAACTGATCGAGCCATTGCGCGCCTGGCGGCAGCGTACCCGGCGCGCTGTCCTCGGCTGCCGGGTAGGGGATCACCACCGTGCGCTTCATGGAAGGTAACCTTTCCATCAGCGTGGGCAGGCGTTCCATCCCGGGGTGGCTGCGCCCCTTGTACCAATGAGAATCGCTCACCAGCAGCACCGTGGGCTCGATCTGGCCGAAGCGATCCAGGATGCCGTCGATTCCGAAGTCCGGAGAGCAGGACGACCAGACCCCGCCCAGAGCCGCGGTGGCCAGCATGGCCACCACCGACTCCGGCGTGTTCGCGGCCACGGCGGCGACGCGATCTCCGGGCTCGAGGCCCGCGTCGTCCAGGGCCTGGGCCATGCGGGAGGTGGCCTGGTGCAGCTCCTCGAAGGTCATCGTGCGCCGGACGCCACCGCTGGCGGTGCCGGCGACGGCGACGAAACG
>CBDVAL010000242.1:0-4810 GCA_965371955.1 uncultured bacterium
TTCATCGTACTCGGGCAGGAGACGTGGCAGCAGCTCGGCCACGGAGGCATCCAGCAACAGATTCTCCTTCTCAGCGCTGTTCTCCTGCCGGGCGCGCTCGATCTGCAGCTCGGCAATCCGCAGGTCGGCTTCGCCATCGGCCAGCGCGCGCTCCAGGTCCGTCGGGTCGAAACGCAACACCACATCTCCTTCGTCCACCGGGGAGCCGTCGCGGGCGATCCAGGAGATGCGCAGCATCCCCGCCGCATCCACCGGTACGTTGATGGGCGTGGCCTGCACTGCCATGAGGAATCCCTCGGTGGCGACGGTGCGGCTGAAGCGCTGTTCCTTCACCTGATGCAGCGGAACCCCGGCGGCACGGTAGCCTTCGTCCGCATGGCCGCGCCAGAGTGTTGAGGCGCCCAGCACCGACGCCACCACTACGGCCGCGGCTAGCGCCAGCAGGACCCCTCGCCGGAGCGTCACCGTCCACCCGCCGCGCTACCCACGGCGCCGCGCCGCGCGATGACCTGCCCCAGCTCCAGGCCGCTCAGGACCTCCACCAGTTCCTCGTTGCGCGCTCCCAGCTGCACCGGGATCTCCTGCGCATCGGCCAGCACCACCGGCCCGTCGCTGCGCGGCATCACAGCCTCCAGCGGGATGACCAGCGCGCCAGGAATGCGGTCCACTTCGATGTCAGCGCGCAGCCGCATGCCGGGACGCATGGTCTCGGTATCGGTCTCCTCCAGCCGGATCAACACGCGGTAGACCTTCAGACGCGATCGGCGCGATTGACGGCGGACGGTAGGGGCGATCTCCGCCACCTCGCCGTGGTAATCGATCTCCGGATGTGCTTCCAGGCGCAGGGTCACCGGTTGTCCCACTGCCAGGCGGCCCGCATCGGCCTCATCGACCTCGGTGGCGGCCTCCATCTTGTCGAGGTTCGGGATCTGCAGGACGTCGTCCCACCGCGATACGGTGTCGCCGATCTTCTTCTTCTCTCCGCGCCAGTTCTCCACCTGGATCACCAGCCCGTCTCGAGGCGCGGTGATGGTCATCTTGGCCAGACCCGCTTCCAGCTCCTTCACCCGCTGGTCGGCCCGATCGCGACGGTACTCGAGCGTGTCGAGCTGTGCCTTGCCCGAGATCTCCGCCTGGCGGCGCTGTCTGGTGAGTGAGACGACGTCCGACTCGGCCTCGCGCAGGTCCAGGCGTGCTTTCTCCAGCTCCATCCTCTTCTCCAGCTCCCGGGGGACGTCCACCTTCATCTGCGCCTTGCGCATACGGGCGCTGGCCTCGGCGATCTGCCCGTCCAGGTCCAGGTAGAGGTCCTCCAGCTCCAGCCCGCGGTTCTCGATCTCCTTGCCCGCCTGGTCGCGCTCGGTGGCTTTCTTCTCGAGTTCCTGCATCATCTCCGCCGGGTCGAAGGAGAGGATCGTCTCGCCCTTCTTCACCTTGGCGCTCTCCTCGGCCAGGCTGGCGATCTTGAAGCGCCACACACTGCGGATGGTGGGCGGCGAGATGGTGGTGTTCTCCACGGCGCGCAACGAACCGGTTGCCTCCACCGTGATGGGTAGGTCCTGGCGGGCCACCGCAACCAGATCCTCGGCTTCGCCGCCGCTGCAGGCGGCCAGGAGAAAGCATGCCGGGAGGAGGGTGTGCTTCATGGTTGTTCGCGGCGCAGGCTTGCCGACGTGACCTGTGCGTCGTCCACGGCGCAGTCCACGGCGTTGCAACCCAGGACCAGGACTTTCTCGTTGCCGCCGCCGGGAAGAGAGACCAGATGATGGTCACCGTCCGCGGTGAGGGCCTGCCGGGGGACGATGCGCACGTCCGTCCAGCGGTTGCGCACCACCTCCACCTTCACCGACATGCCGGGCCGCATGATCTCCTGGTCGATCTCGTCCAGCGAGACCAGCACCCGGAAGAAGCGACGGCTGGAGTCGCGGTCGGGCTCCTGTGCTACCTCGGTGACCTCGGCCACCTGGCCGGCGAACGTGCGCTCGGGGTACGTGTCCAGGATGCAGCGCGCCGGCATGCCCGCCAGCACCTCGCCGTCGTCCACGTCGCTGAGCCAGCCGATGACTTCCATCTCGTCGAGGCTGGGGACCTCCGCCACGGTGGTGCCGGGCCAGGTGGTGTCGCCCACCTCCCACTTGCGACCCTCCCAGGGGTGGGAGCCGTGCAGCAGCACGCCGCTCTCCGGCGCGCGCAACGTGAGCTCGTCCAGGGACGACTCGGCGCGTTCGAGAGCGCGACGCGACTTGGCGAGCTTCAACTCGAGCTCCTCCACCTGCGAGTCCGCGCCCTGCTCGAACGCCTCCAGATCGCGCCGGGCCTTCTCGAGGTCCGCCTCGGTGCGCCGCAGCACCAACTGCGCCTCCTGGTAGTCGCGCTCCGACATCAGCTCTTGCGGAACACCCGCATCCAGCCGGGCGCGCTCGTGGGCGATCTCCTTGCGCTGCGCTTCCTGGGTCTTCTGGTAGCGGGTCACCGAGAGATCCACGCGCCGGCGCAGCAGCTCGTTCTCACCCTCGGTGACGGCCAGGCGCTTGTCCTCCAGTGTGCTGAGGACGCTGGTGCTGTCGAACTGCACCACCGGCGTGCCGGCGTCGACATGGGCCCCCTCGGCCTCCATCCACTCGATGGTCACGGTCCAGGTGGGGGTGCGCGGGGTGGTGAGAGCGCGGGAGCGCACCGCCTGGAGTTCGCCGGTGAGCAGGAAACGGTCCTCAAGATCCCCGACCCGGGTGGAGGAGGCTTCCGCTGTGGCCGGCCCGGCCGCCTGCGGCGCGCCGGACGGCGCACAACCCGGGTGCACGACCATCAGGAGGGCCAGCGGCGCGGCGAGCGGAAGAGTTGACAGAGCGGACCGTTTCATGCTGTGGACCAGGGCGTTGATGGAATGCTCACGGTATCTTACTACGAAACGGGGCCGATTTCTGTCTAGAGTCTGTAACAAGCCCCGTCCGACGCGGAATTCCGGTTTCTCTCGGGCGCTTGGGGGCCGGTCAGGGGCACGGGGGGTTCACGAACCGGCCCACGGTCTCGCCGGCTGCCGGACGGGCGAACCCCGCCGGAGCCGGCTCCCCTGGGGTCACGGAGCGGTGCGCGATGAGGTAGAAGGCGATGTCGCCGGCGGGCGGCATGAAAGCCGTGGGTTCGAGGGCAACCACCGGGGCTCCCGTGGACAGGCCCATGCCGAATGCCGGATCCACACACACCACACCATCCAGGATGGGCGATTGCAGGTCGGCCTCCCCGAGGCGATAGAGACCGAACCCGTCGAAGCTGCCGGACTGGGACGGCTTGATGAACGTGAAGGCCACCCGGTCGCCGGGGTCGCAGACGGAGGGGTCACCGGTCTCCGCGGTGGCGCACAGCGCCGAGGCGCCGATCTCGTCCACCTGGTCGCTCGGGTACAGCAGCACGCGCGCTTGCGTGGTGTCCTCGCAGCCGGTGCCCTGGGGCTGGCTCGAGCAGCGCACGCGCAGGCGGTAGCGAGTCTCCACGGTGGCAGTGGCGGCGAAGAATCCGTTGGTGGAGGACCCGCGCACCACGGTGGCCGACGTAGGTGCCTGGCAAGGCTCCCCGAACTCCGGCGTGTCGCAGAGGCTGTACTCGTAGAGCGGCAACCCACCCGCGCACGGGCTCAGCGTCGAGCCGTAGCCGTCCAGGAGGACGGTTTCGCCGGGACCCGGGGAGACCAGGGTCACCTCCATACCCCCCTGAATGCGCGCCTGGGCCCCGAGGCAGAAGTCCGCCGGAGCAGCCGGGCAGAAACCGCTCTCCACCGAGTCCAGGAGCTGGTTCGGCCCGGGCGAGATCACCACCGCCAGGACGTCCACACAGGTCGCGTTCAGCGGCAGGACCTGCAGGTCATCGCCCACGGCGAGAGTCTCGGCGATCTGATTCGCGCCGCAGAGAACGCTGCTCCCGGAGACCGCATCATCGCCGCCGTCGGGGATCAGGTGGACCTCCTCCTCCACCAGCCCCTTGATGGAGATATCATCAATGAACCAGCCGGCATCCCTCTCAATGATATCGAAGGCGCCCGGATTCCCGGGCATCTCGTTGTAAGATAGGAACTCCGGCTCGTCGAAGAACGCCAGCGTGGAGATGAGCCAGCGGATCTGAACGCGCCGTCCCGCGAACGGCCGCAGGTCGAAGCGCGTCTTCACCCACACGCCGCCGCCGAGGCTGCCGGTCTCGGTGAAGCCGGGTCCCACCGTTGTCGCGCTGCCGCAGTCGTTGTGGCCATTGGAGTCCGCGTCGGTGCACGGCGTTCCCTTGGCTGGAGAGGCACCGGTTCCGGTGAACTCTCCCTGATTGGACCAGATGCGCCGCGGCGTGCAGACGGTCTGATCCGGTGTGCCGCCGTCCGGGCCCTCGGGCACGTACAGATCGTCCACAGGGTCGAACTTGCAACCGCTTATGAAGAGGCTGTCCCGCACGTGGTCGTATGGATTCAGGTCCGTCTCCAGGCGGAACCAGGGGCCGAAGGAGTCCGCCGCCGGATCCGTATCCTTGTCCAGGCGCATCTGAATAATGGCACCGTCGCCGGCTTGGCCCGTGAGGAAGCCGATGGCGTTGTCATCGGCCAGGCGCACGATGTGCCACCACTCGGCGGCCAGATCGCCCGTCATGTCCAGGTTGATGGGCGGGCTCTGGAACGCGGTGAGCTGGCGGAATCCGTAGGTCGCATTGAGAGGGTTCAGGGGGTCCAGGTGTCGTCCCATGTGGAGAGATGCCTGCCCGGAGTGCGCCCGGCCGCCGTCCACGGAGTTGAGGGGCTCGGTGTCGGGGTCATGCAGGTGCCAGTCGTTGACCA
>CBDVAL010000243.1:0-4809 GCA_965371955.1 uncultured bacterium
AGCTTCAGGCCTTCGGTGCCCAGGAACGCTCCCTGGGGATCGGTTGCTTCGGTGACGCCGTCGGTGAACAGTGCCAGCCGCTCGCCCACCTGGAGCTGTTCCTCGCGCACCGGGTACTCCTCCACCTCCAGGATCCCCAGGAGGGGCCCGGTGGCCTTGCACCTGGGCGTCAAGCTGCCCTTGCCGTCCATGAGGTAGGGGTGCGGGTGGCCTGCGTTGGTGTAGCGCAGCGCTCCGGTGCGGGTGTCGTACCACCCCAGGAAGATGGTGACGAACATCGGGCCCAGATCCGTCTGGTAGAGGATCTCGTTGACCCGCGTCAGCACCTCACCGGGGGATTTGCTCACCGGCGACAGGTTGCGGACCATGGACCGGGTCACGCCCATGAGGATGCCGGCCGGCAGGCCCTTGCCCGACACGTCGGCGATGAGAAACGCCAGTGTGTCGTCGCTGACGAAGAAGAAGTCGAACGAGTCGCCGGCCACACCGCGGGCCGGGGAGTCGGCGCCGTGGATGTCGAACTCCCGGTGGCCGGGGAATGCCGGGTAGCTGCGTCGCGAGCGTGGGCCGCGCACCGGCTTGGCCGCGGAGGAGGCATCCTCGGCGGCGCGGCCGGAGCGCGCCAGACGAGCCAGCGCCTCCACGTCCGTCCACAGGCTCTTGCGTCTAGTCACGCGGTCTCCTTCTCGCTGTGCGTTGCAGCGAAATGCTGCAACGCCTGCAGCGAAGCAGGGTTCGCCTCGAGGAACTGAATCCCGTATCCGTAGAGTCCACCCACCAGCGACTCGATCCGGACCACCTCACTGAGGATCTCGAGCCTCTCCCCTACGCCGGGGAGCTCAAAGCTCAAACGAAGAGCTGTGCCGCCCTGGAGGATCGTTCTGGTGGTCAGGTACAGCCCCGACTGGCTGATATTCTGAGCCACACCCTCGACGAGCTCTCCTCCGTCCTCGATGCCGACCCGGAAGTCGCAGCTTGTGCGCACGTGAGCGCGCTTCACCAGACCGAGAACTTGAGTGACGTTCCGGAGGAGGGCGTCCCGTCCCTCCGCCTTGCGAACGATTGCCGTTGCGCCTGCAAGCAGGCATTGTGCCTTGATCTTCTCGGGCTCACGGCCGGTGGTGATCATCACGGAGATTCGTTGCGTGGAATCGTTTCGCTTCAGTCGGCGGCACACCTCTTCTGCGTTCATCTCCTCCATCTCGAAATCCATGATGACCAGGTCAGGCTGTATCTCCCTTGCAAGGTCCATGATGTCCCCGGCCGAGGTCGTTGTGAAGATCTTGAAGTCCCTCACTTCGAGAAAGGACTTCAACATGGTCAACATCTTGGTGTTGCCATCGGCGATAAGGATCTTGCGCAAGCTGTAACCCCGGAGAGAAAGTTTCGTGGAAGTCTTGTCGAAACCGGGATGCATGTTGGCCCATTCCCCGCTTCGAACACAAGCCCCGCATGGGCGCGCTGTTAACGGGTCATTCGCTCGAACCGGAACGTGGTGGCCGGCTTGTCGGAGCCGGGACCGCCGTCGATGCGGGCCGTCAATCGGTGGCCGTTGCCCCGCTGGTAGGTGATCCGGCGGGGGAAGTCGTGCTGGGGGTTCTCGAACACGGCCTTGGTGCCGTCGAAGTGGGTGAGCTTGAAGTCGGTGCCGGGGCGGCCTTTGGGCTGTGCGACGTAGTAGATGCCGTCCTCCCGGGCCTCGATGCGCAGATACTCGAAGAACACCATGCGGCCGTCCGACAGGTTGCGGGCCATGCCAAGCAAGGCGTCTTTCGCGGCCGGGGTCCAGTGCTCCTCGTAACGGCCGTCGCCGTCCACGACCTCCCACGAGCCGCTGATCCAGGACAGATCGGCGATGGAGGTGTCCCGGCCCTGCGCTTCGCCCGCGATGCCGGCAATACCGAAGGTGAGCAGCAAGAGCAGGATGATCGATTGCGAGACTGTTCTTGGCATGGGTCTCCTCCCAAAGGCTTCGTCAGAGCTGATCCGCCAGCGACGCGGCCTGTTCGAGGAAGTCGTCGCGTTCCCGGCGGGTCCAGCCGGGCTGCGCGGCCAGTTCGCGCGCCCGTTCGACCTCGGTGCGTGCACCCGGTTCGTCGCCCGTGGCGATCAATGCCTCTGCCAGGGCCAGATGGTTGCCGGGGTGGCCCGGCGCCACCTCCACGGCAAGGGTGGCGTACTCCAGCCCGGCCTCCTCATCGCCGACGCTGGTGGGCCAGCCGGGGGCGCGCAGGTAGACCAGAGCGAGGGTGCGATACCCGCCGGCCCTGTCCAGCCGCGATGCCAGCTCGATGGCCCTCTCCAGGTGCGGCAGCATCTCCTTCACCGCCTGGTGACCGCGCGACGGACGCTCCTTGGCCAGAAGGCCGAGGTTGAGGGCATAGTAGTAATGCGCCTGGGCGATTTCATCCTCCCTGGCGAGGAGGAGCTGTGTGGTGCGCAAGCCGCGCAGGAAGGCATCGCCGCGCGCCTCCTTGCCCTCGAGGAGCCGGCCCACCAGGACGGAGGCTCGGGCGGCCTTCCAGTAGCCGTCCGGTTGCCGCGGGTCGGCGGCTATGGCGTGCCAGTACGCCTGGCGCGCCGCCTCCGGCATGCCCGGCTCGTCGCGTCGATCCCAGGCCGCGTCGCCCTGGTCAAGAAGCCTGCGGGCAGCAGCGGGACCACGTGGAAGGGAATCCGGCAGGTCCACCAGCTCCTCCAGGCCGGTGGGCGGGGCAGGAACGCCGAGGCAGGCCGCGGTGAGCAGCGCCGTCATCAGGAGGAGCGTGACTCTAGAACCCGAAGCGGACACCCATCTCCACGATGCGCGGCGGGCCCACCAGGGTCAGAGGCTTGCCGAAGTTGCGCGAGTTGATGGCGCCGTCCACGTTGCCTCGGTTGGCGCGGTTGAACACGTTGAAGATCTGGACGAAAGCCTCGACCTGGGAGTCGCCCATGTCAAACGCGCGTCCCACGCGCAGATCCACCTGGATGAACTCCTGCTCCTTGAGAGTTCCGTCGTAGGCGGGCAGGCAGGGCGTGGCCACTTGCTCGGTGGGCTCGGCGAAGCCGTCCGCCATGACGGTGTCATTGCACCATTCCTCGCGGATCTGGTTCACCAGGCTGATAGGGGTGTGGGCACCGGTGTTGCGCCCCAGCCCGGGCGGACGTTCCTGGGCGAAGCCGTCGGGCAGCAGCCGCCCCTGAGTGTCCACGGCCGGCAGGTTCACGGAGTTGTCGTCGATCCCCAGGGTCACATTGAAAGGAGCGCCGGAACGATAGTTGATCACCGGGGAGATCTTGAGTCCCCACCAGGGCGTGTCCCAGGTGCCGCTGACCACCAGGCGGTGGCGGCGGTCGCTGTCGGAGCGGGCGCGTTCGGAGCCGGGGATAAGCTCCCCCTGCAGGTCGAAGAAGCTTGGCGGAAGCGAAGCCCGGTCCCTCAGCGGGTCCGACCCCTCATCCTGCGCCTTGGAGTACGTGTACGAGACGGTGTAGCGCAAGCGGCCGTTGGTGCGGCGCAACTGTGCCTGCAGCGCGTCGTACCAGGTGTTGCCCATGGTCTCGATGGCCACGATGGAGCCGACGCTGGTGTCGATATGCACCGGCAGGCCCGGCACGACGTCCTCGTCGATGATGGGATTCAGATCGCGGAACAGCGGGATATGGTGGCCGCGTGCATGCACGTAGTTGATACCGAACAGCATGCCGTTCCCGAAAGAGTAGTCGAAGCCCAGGTTCGCCTGCACGGTGTAGGGAGTGTCCAGGGTGTCCCCGGTGGAGAAGCGCAGCGACAGCGACTCGATGTTCAGCGCGTCGAGGCCGCATGCGGTGCGCAACACATCCACGCCGTGCTCCTCGAGGAAATCCTCGTTGCAGGGGAAGCCCAGGCCCTGGAAGAACCCCAGGCGGATGAGCTGGCCCGAGGTGATGGCGGCGATGGAGGGAAAGCCCAGGATCACCTTGTCGTAGAACACCCCGACGCCGCCGCGCAGCAGCACATTGCCCGAGCCCATGGGCAGCCATGAGAACGAGAACCGCGGCGCCAGGTTGTCCGTATCGTTGTCTGCGCCGCCGTTATCGATGGTCGATTCCACGGCGAACTTCTCGTCGAGCTCGAAGCTCTCCAGGTCGTAGCGCAGCCCGAAGTTGAGCGTCACGTTGCCCCGGACGTGCCACTCGTCCTGGACGAACACCGCGAGCACCGTGTCTTCCACCGAGATGCTGGGCTTACCCTCCAGGAGCCGGTACACCAGAGGGTAGGTCTCGAGAATGCGTTCCTCGTCGATGATGCCGTCGCCGTCGTCATCGACGCCGGGGACGCCGATGCCCCTGGCGGCGTCCGAGATCCCCTTGAACCCCTGACCGTTGTCGCCGCCCTCGAACGGATCATCGGTGGTATAGACATAGGTGCCGTTGGGGTTGAACTCTGTGGCTATGTCCACATAGACCCGGGTGACGTCCACGCCGAACTTGAGCGTGTGGTTACCCTGGATCCAGGTTACGTTGTCCACGAACTGGAACTGCACCTCCTGCTGCTCGCGCCGGTTCAGGTCGTCGCCACCGTAGATACCGCCGGGGCGCTCCACGCCTGGATCGCTCGAGTTGGCGGTCTGCGTGCCGTCGGAATCGGAGTACACCAGTCGCGCTTCATTGAAGAACGTCGGGCTGAAGATGGACTTGAGGGAGAGGTATGCCTGGAAGTGCTCCTGGTCGATACTGGAGCCCACCTCGGGAGTGAACTTTCCCAGGATGTTGATTCCACCGCGGGTCTCATCGCTGTAGGAGACGCGCGAGGTCAGGATCTGGGAGGGGGTCAGGTGGACGTCG
>CBDVAL010000244.1:0-4803 GCA_965371955.1 uncultured bacterium
CCACGAACAGGTAGGCCGTCAGGAAGTAGAACACCGGGTTCAGGCCCGGGCCGGGCCGCTGCAACAACCGCCGGGCCGACTGCAGCGCATCCTCCAGCTTGCCCTCGTTGAGGTCGAGCTGCACCAGCCCCCCGACCGCACCCGGATGATCCGGCATCAGTTGCAGCGCCCGCTCGAACTCCCGGCGGGCGCGCTCCCACTCGCCACGCCCCGCGAAGATGCTGGCGAGGTTGGTGTGGTAGTTGGCCGACATGGTGCCGCCGCCCGGGACGGGGCTGCCGCCGGAGTCCGGGGCCAGGTAACCCAGGGAGCGCAGTCGTGCGAGCATCTCCTCGTGCGCCGCCGGGGGCAGCGACGACAACCCGGGCGCAGTGCTCGACCCGCCCTCGTAGGTGGCGCGCCTGCGCCCAGGATGCGCGTCGAGAAACTCCGGCGTCAGCGCTTGTTCCAGGGGCGCCCCCGGCATGTCGTCCGCCAGCGGCAGACCCAGCAGTCGCAACACCGTGGGCGTGATCTGATCCAGGCGGACGGCAGCCCCCGCCAGCTCTCCGGGCCGCACCTGGGGCCCGTGCAGCACCCAGATCCCCTGCAGGGTATGCCAGCGTCCGGGCCGCCCGGCCTCCACGTACGGCAGCAGATCGCGCGGGCGCTCCGCCGCGTTGGCGAAACCATGGTCAGAGAGCACCATGACGGCGGTCTCGGGGGAGATGACCGCCAGCAGCTCGCCGAGGAGCTCGTCCTGATACTCGTAGAACGCTTCCACGACACCGCCATAGGTGCGGCGGGCCCCGGGCTCCGACAGCGGATGTTGCGGAGGCAGCAGGTGGGCGAAGCGGTGGTTCACCTCATCCAGCCCCTGATAGTAGACTGCGAACCAGCTGGGCTGGGCCCGCTGCAACAGGTCGAGTGCGATGCGGTGGTAGGTCGCCGTGCTGGCCAGGATCTTGCGCAAGCTGGCCACCGGGTGCTCGAACGACTCCGGACCGGCCTCCTGCAGCAACTTCGTAGAGCGCTCGAAATCCTCCTGGCTCACTGCGGCAAAACGCCGCACCTGGCCGAGACCGATATCCGCGGCCTCCACCCGCAGCTGGACCACCCGGTCCGCGTACGACGGCGGGTAGGTCACCCCCTGGGAGCGCTCGCCCTCGTCGTAATGGAACAGGGAGAAGGCGACGCGGTCCGAGACCAGGACGCCCTCCACGGGCTCCGCCGGCCAGGTGGCCCACCAACCCACCACGCCCACCGTCCTGCCCGCCTCGGTGAGGATGTTCCACAGCGCCTTCACCTTGCGGAAGCTGGACGCGATGGGCGTCTGGGCGCCGGTGGCCGGGTCCAGCATGACAAAGTCCACCACACCGTGCTCGTCGGGCGGGCGACCGGTGACCACGGTGGTCCACAGCAGGGGTGAGAGGGTGGGAACATCGCTGCGCAACACCGACCACGCCCCTTCGGAGCGCAGCCGGGCCAGGTGCGGCAGCCGGCCCTGCTCCAGCAACGGATCGATGAGGTCCCAGTCAGCGCTGTCGATGCCCACCAGGAGCACGCGGACCTCCGACGCCGCGGCGCCGACGGGCGGCGATCCGGCCCTCAGTTCCTGCACGACCACGGTGAGGGGAAGGAGGGCGCGCTGCCGCAGTCCGGCATCCAGCAGTGCCTCGAGGTGCGGCGCGGCATCCCCCTCGCCGCCCAGGACCCGCTGCGCGCGCGCAAGGACCTCGCCGAGTGCGGCCTCCGTGCCCAAGGTGGCCAGCGACAGCAACGCCCCTGGATCCGCGGCGCGGTCCGGCATGGCCTCCATCTCCACCTGCACAGCGGTCTGCCGGCCGTCGCCGACTGGAAGGTTCGCCTGCAGGCGAACCACCTCCAGGGACAGCCATACCGGACGAGGCCGCAACGGCAGGCGCCACGCCCACCCCGGCCCGGGATGCGCCGTGGGTTCGCCGCCGTCTCTCGCGGGCTGCAGCAATAGCCGTCCGGCGGGCACGGGGCGGACCAGCGCCAGACCCAGCGCCAGCAGCCCCACACCGGCTGCAGCGGCGAATACGGCACGACGAAACCAGGGCTGCCGGCGGGAACTCACGGGCGGCCTGCGCCCCGGGGGGCCAGCGGACGAGGCTGCATTCAGGCGGAGCAGATGCGCACGTTGCTCTCGAACCGGCTCACCTGGGCATGGCAGATGGCTACGGCCAGAGCATCCGACGCATCCAGAGAAGGGGGCAACTGGGTCGGCTTCAGCAGACGCTGGACCATCGAGCGCACCTGCTCCTTGGCAGCCGCGCCATGGCCGGTGAGGGCCTTCTTCACCTCGCTGGGAGCGTATTCGCGCACCTTGAGACCGCGACGGGCCAGGCTCAGGAGATAGGCGCCGCGCACGTGCGCCATGGTCAACGCGCTACGGACGTTGCGGCCCTGGAAGATGTTCTCCATGGCCACCTGCGGCGGCTCGCATCCGTCCAGCACTTCCTCGAGCTGGGCACATAGAAGGTGAAGGCGGCGCGGCAGCGCCAGCGAGGCGGACGAACGCAGCACTCCAGCGTCCCGGAACAACAGCTGTGGCCCCCGAGCTTCGATGAGACCATATCCGGTGGTGGAGACGCCGGGATCGATACCCAGGACGAGCAAGGAGCCTCCCGCAATGGGCGCGCGCGCCGAGGCCACCCACGGAAGCGGAGATCAGCAGTCTACTGCAGTTGCTCGAGGACAGCGTCGTCGATCTCGAAATTGGCCCATACGTTCTGGACGTCCTCGTGGTCCTCCAGGCTCTCCATCATGTTGAGAACCTTGCGGGCCTGATCGACATCACACTGTACCGAGTTCTTGGCGATCATCTCGATGGCGGATCGTTGCGGAGTGATCCCGGCGGCTGTCAGTGCTTCGGCGACCCTGGCATGAACCTCCGGGGAGGTGACGACGGCCCAGCCTTCGTCCTCCTCGCTCACGTCCTCGCCGCCGGCGTCCAGGACGATCTCCAGCAGCCGGTCCTCATCGAGCACCTGGTCCGAGTTCAAGAAGATGCAACCTCGCTTCTCGAACATCCAGCCGACACTGTTGGTCTCCCCCAGATTGCCGCCATGCTTGGCGAACAGGTTCCGGATCTCGGGCAAAGTGCGGTTCTTGTTGTCCGTCAAGGTCTCCACGAAGAACGCCACACCGCTGGGCCCGTAGCCCTCGTAGGTGACCTCCTCGTAGGTGACCCCCGGCAATGCGCCCGTTCCCTTCAGGATGGCTTTCTCGATGTTGTCCTTGGGCATGTTCACGGCCTTGGCGGCTGCCACCGCAGTACGCAGCCGTGGGTTGCCCTCGAGGTCGCCGCCCCCGGTACGCGCCGAGACGGTGATTTCCTTGATGACCCGTGTGAACGCCTTGCCTCTCTTGGCATCCTGGGCGGCCTTCTTGTGCTTGATGGTGCTCCACTTGCTGTGTCCGGACATACTCGTTCTCCAGTTGCCAATCGTTGGAATTCTAGCACAGGGGAAAGGGGCCGCCAGGGGGGGCAGCCGGCCGAAGCCCGGAAGAGGTTGTGAAACCGCTTCTAAACAGTTCAGCCCGCCAGGCTGCGGCGGGCTGAACCGGGGCAAGAAATTCCCGGCAACGACCTACTCTTCCACACCGTTTCCAGTGCAGTACCATCGGCGCTGGAGGGCTTAACTACCGTGTTCGGAATGGGAACGGGTGTGGCCCCTCCGCTATAGTCGCCGGGAAACTCAATTCCTCCACAGCTGACGCTCGAATCCGGGCATGCGGTGACTGACTCTAGAAGTACCAGCGCAGGCCAAAACCCACGTCCCAGGCCGATAGATTGATCTTGCCGCCCTGGATGAGCAGCGAGTCCTGGGCGCGGGTGCCCGTGCCGGGCCGGCACACCCCTACCCCGCCCGGGAAGAAGCCCTCGGAGGTGGGGTTGATCCCGATGGCCGTCCAGTCCGCATCGTTGACGATGCGATCGGGGCTGCTATCCCCCGCCCCGACGGAGTTGGTGCTCGGATCGTTGAACGCCGGATCGGTGCAGAACGGCAGCGTGTCCGCGATGGCTTCATAGAGGACCGTGACCTGCTGCGGAAAGCCGCTGACGTTGATCACGAGATCTTGAGTGGCGAACATGTAGCCACCGTCGATGTACAGCGCCAGGTGCGAGTTGAAGAAATACTCCGCACCGAAGAAGAAATGCCACTCGAACGAGTCCTCGAGGTCAAGCGTGATGTTCTCCCATTCGGGGAAGGTCGCCAGCGCGGCCATTTCCTCATCCTGGTCGAGGAACGCGGTGATCGTCGCGTCCGAGAGGATCGCATTGCGCGCTTCGAGGTCTTCGCTGGGGGTTACCTCGGTGAAGATGTAGCCCGCGCCGACGCCGATGTAGGGGTTCAGGGGCCGATCGCGCAGGAAACGGAACACCGCCGAGAAGCTCACCGGCATGAGCTCCACCTCGCCGCCCAGGATGGGCTGACTCTGCGTCGCCCCGGGTTGTGCAACCTCAGCCAGGGTGAGTATGCCGTCGCGGTTGAGGTCACTGACGTCGCGGACTTGCAAGAACGTGTCCAGCTGAACGATATCCGTCTTGTAGTAGGACGCATCGAACTGCACGGAAAACCAATCGAGGACGCCGTAGGATGCGTTCAGGTCGATGCGGAATTCCTCCTCGATGGTGGTCTCACGGGCAAGTAGATCATCCGGCCGGCGATCGACGAATTGAATGGTCTCGTCCCCGCTATCGGGGATGCCATCTTCGCCCGGATTGCCCAGCCGAACCACGGCCGCGTTATTCCGGATGTCATCGGAGGTGGAGATGAAGGAGAAGCCTCCTCC
>CBDVAL010000245.1:0-4799 GCA_965371955.1 uncultured bacterium
GCCACAGAGCCAGCAGGCCGTGACGCCGCAACCCGGACGCGTCCCGGGAGCGCCACCGCGCCAACACCCCGGCCGCACACACGAGGATCAGAATGGACGCGGGCAGGGCTACCGTCACCGCGGTGAGCTTGCCGGTGCGCAGCAAGCTGGCCCAGGCCTGGCTCAGCAAGGCACCCGGCGCCTTCGCCGATGCGGTGTCCGGCAACAGGCCGCCAAAGCGCCACAGCGAGTACGACAGCCAGGGGCCGAGAACCATGCCCGCCGTGGCCAGCGCCGCGGCGGCGCGACGCCGTGCCGCGGCAAGAGATGCGCCCGGGTCCGGCAGCGCCGCCTCCACCAGGGCCAGCGCGAGCAGCAGAAATGCCTCCGGGCGCACCGCGGCCAGCAGGGAGAACCACAGCACCGAGCCCACGCGCCCGCGGCCTTCCTCCACCTCACGCAGGTGGCGGTGGAAGCCGCCCAGAAGCAGCAGAACGCTCAGCGACGTCTCCATGCCGGTGGCCGACCAGCGCACGAACCAGGCATCCAGGGCCAGCAGCAGGGCGGCAGCGGCCGCCACCAGCCTGGAGCCCGACAGCCTGCCCGCGAAACGATGCATGGCAGGCAGGGCCAGCAGGGCGCATGCCACCGACAGCAGTCGCGCCGCAGGCAGCAGCTTGCCGCTCATCCCTGCCAGGGCCAGCAGGCCGTACCAGAGGGCGGAGGTGAACCCGTACGTGGGATGACCCGGGTTGAAGGAGGGCCCGGCCCCCGACAGCAGATTCTCGGTGAAGCGCAGGTAGATGTAGAGATCGTCCGGGACAAAGCTGCGGTACACCGCGGCGATGAGCGTGAGGAGAAGCACAACAGGGATGAGCAGCACCAGCGGCGAACGACCGGTCGGTTCCATGCGGGGGATTATAGGCGAACGGCCCGGCAGGCCCCGCCGCGTGCGCCGCGATGTGATCGTTGACAGGCAGACCGGCACCTGCTATAAGAGCGGTCTCGCAGGAGACACGAGAACCGGTGCCCGATGAGGGTTTCCGGGGATCTCCGCGGCAGGCGACCATGACCCAGACCCTCCGCAATCCGCGCACCGGCGCCGCCAGGGGCGCCAGTCCCTTCCGCTACTCCGCAGCCATCACCGGAACCGGCGAGGCGCAGACCATCCAGGAGTTCATCGGCCGCCGGTTCGTCCGGCACATCGACCCATGCAGCCGCCTGGGGCGGCGCCTGCTCATCAGCGGCCAGGTGTCGCTGTGGTGCGACCCGGTCGTCCGTGGGGAACGCCTTCCGGTCAGCGATGTCCTCGGCCGTCTGCGCCAACGGGTGCAGAACCAGATGGCGGAGTCGGGCACCCCCCCCATCTGGGACCGGAGCTGTCGCCAGCGGCTGCAGGTCATCGAGAACTGGCAGGCGTTCTACCGCTCGGATCTGCTGGCGGATAACTAGCAGCCCGGATCCAGGCCTGTGGTATTCTCAGGCCTCCATGACCTCCGAATACTTTGTCGATCGACTGCGACCCTTTCTGCGTACCATCCTTCCGGCGCTACTCTACGCGGCCGGCATGGAGATGGTCATCAGCAGGCTCATCTCGCCGCGCAATGGCCTGTTCGCCGTTCCCGGCCGGCACGCCAACCCGCTGCTGCTCAAGTTGCTGGCGCAGATCGACGTCACCCTGTTCCATTTCGCCCTGGTGATGGCGGTGGCGGTGATCGTCGTGCTGGGGATGGCGGCGCTCACGGGATCGCGGAGTTTGGCCGGCGTACCGTGGGTGGGTCCCGGTCTGATCCTGCTGGGCGTCTGGAGCCTGGCCCGCTTCGTGCTGGACACTCCGGCACTGGAGCTGGCCTATCTGTTCCTCTCCCTGGCGCTGGCACTGGGCATTCTCTTCCAGTTGTTCGGCACCGCCGGCCGGCGTTCCGGCAGCGCGTTCGCCGTCCTGGCAGGAGCCGCGCTGGCATGCGGCGCCTACGTGGTGGTGTCGCAGATACTGGCGCAGATGGGCGGGGCGCCGCTGCGCTTCGAGCTCGCGGTGCGGCGCGCCGGTGAGTTGCTGGCACTGGGATGCGGCGCGCTGGTTCCGACGCTGATCCCGTGGGACCGCCGGACGGACGACCACCAGAGGAGCTTCCCGCCGGTGCTGCTGGCATCGATCCCGGCCGGGTTGTTCCTGCTGTTGGTCCATCGCCGCGCTGCCGCGCCCGGGGAGCCCCACCGCTGGGACCTGGGATGGTCCTGGGAGTTGCCGCTCCCGGACGAGCTCCTGGGTCTGCTCTACGCCGGGGTCCTGTTCCTGTTCTTCTTCGCCCTGTTCCGCGCTCTGTGGGAGCCGCGCTGGCGGTTGCGGGGCTATGGGCTGGCCTTTCTGTTTCTCGCCGGCCTGCACTATCGCATCTCCTATCAGCATCTATTGGCCCTCATGGGTCTCCTGCTGATCTGCCACAGCGGCGACAGACCGCGGCGGGCCACCGCGACCTGACCGCGGCAGAATCGCCGGCCTGTGTGCTACCGTGCTTGCCGTCCCGTAGCTGGCCGCAAACCGGCCCCCGGGTTACTGGAGGATGCATTCGCATGACCCGTTCTCACATCCGGATCGTCGCTCTCGCCATGGCCCTGCTGGTCGGGGCCACCGCGGCCTTCGGCCAGGACACGGCAAAGTCCGCGGCAGCGCCCACCGGAAACCGCTTGCGCGACCTGCCGGCACCGGACTTCCAGCTCACCACGCTGGCCGGAGAGCCGGCCTCACTGCAGCGCTACGCCGGATGGGTCCTGGTGCTTCATTTCTTCGCCGGGGAAGGCGCCGACACGGAACGCCTGCTCAAGGAGATGACATTCTTCCACTCCCAGGGCCGGGAGCTGGAGATCGCCTACCTGGGCGTTTCCACCGCGCCCCGGGAACGCCTGCAAGCCCTGGCCGGAACGCATGGAGTGGAATACGACCTGGCCGTCGATGCGGACGGGGAGGTCACCAGGCGTTTTCTGGGTGGCAGGACCACCGGCGTGTTCCTGATCGATCACCGGGGCACTGCACGCTTCGTTCGTGAGGACTTTCCCACCGCCATGCGCCACACCACCCGCGGCACGCTCTCCCTTCTCCTCAAGGAACTGCGAGAGTCGCTGCGCACACGGCCTCGCCTGAACATCCCGTGGCGTGCGCTGCCGGCGGTGCCGGCCTTCTCGGGGACGGATCTCGACGGCCGCCGCCACACCAGCCGGGAGTACCTTGGAAAGCCCTTGCTGGTGTACTTCTTCGAGCGTGAGTGCACGCACTGCAAGACGCTGGCCCCGCACCTGAGCGAGGTATACTTCCGCTACAAGGATCGGATCCGGTTTCTCGGCATCGCCACGGAAGATCCGCAGGGCGATCTGAAGCGGCAACAGGCCATCGCGGGTCTCCCGTTTCCGGTGATCCTGGACCCGGAGCGCTCCATCCGTCGATCCTTCGGCAGCGTGCGCGGCAACCCGGAACTGGTCTGGGTGGATGCCAAGGGCCGGATGCGCTGGCGCGAACTCGGCGTGCCGGAAGACGCATCGTCCCTCCTCGACCTGGAGGCACGGGTGCTGCTGGGTGAGGGCGATCCGACCCGGCTCTCGGCCACCGAGTACGTGGGTTTTCGCACCTGCCGCGTCTGCCATGAGCCGGAGTTCCGCGACTGGCTGAAGACGCCGCACGCCAACGCCATGATCAGCCTCAAGGATGGCAGCGCTTGGAGCAGGCACGAGTGCCTTTCCTGCCACGTCACCGGCCTGCAACAGCCAGGGGGCTACCAGGATGCCTCCAGTTCCCGCATGGCACAGGTGCAGTGCGAATCCTGCCACGGCATCGGCGGAGGACACGGGCTGCCGCAAGGCGCCGTACGCATGAACCCCCTATCCCGGTGCCTGGAGTGCCACAAGGGCAAGTATGAGCTGCGGCAAGCTCTGCACCAATCGGTCGCCTGGATGAGCCACCGGGACACACCCGATGCCGCCACACTGTACGCCTACTCCCCGGGGCACATCGACGAGGCGGATCGTGCATTGAGAAACCGGCTGCATGCCTTGACCTTTCTCCGCGGCACTGCGTACGTCGGTTCGGAGGCCTGCGCGCCGTGCCACGCCGAGCTGTTCGAGCACTGGAGAACCTCCGGTCACGGCAAGGCCCTGGACACGCTCCAGGCGGCAGGACGCGAGGACGAGCAGGAGTGCCTCATGTGCCACACCACCGCCTACGGCGAGCTCAGCGGCTACCGCGGAAGCAACACCCCCTCCCTGGCGGGCGTCGGCTGTGAGTCCTGCCACGGACCGGGGGCGGATCACGTGGCTGCGGGAGGGGACGCCACCGCCGCATCCATCTACGGACTGGTCGGTGATTGCGAGAGCTGCCGGACGGAGCCGGCCTGCCGCACCTGCCACGACATCGACAACGATCCTGACTTCCGCATGCCGGAGAACGTGCGACAGGCCATCCATCCAGCGAGACGCTGATGGCCAGCGAGAGCGTCGAGGAGGCCGCGATCCTCTTCGCCCGCAGCCCCGTGCGCGGTCAGGTGAAGACGCGCCTGCAACCCCACCTCAGCCCGGACGATTCCCTGGCACTGCACCGTGCGCTGGTGGCGGATGCTGCCACCCTGCTACGACAGGCGGCGGGCCGGCGCGCTCAGTTGCTATCACCGGGCCACGACCTGGACACGCGCGAGGACTTGCTGCGCACGCACATCGCACCCTCGGCTGCCTGCGCGGCCTGCTGCTGCACCTGGGTAAGCGGGGTCGGAGCCAAACCTTATACCTCGGCCGTCGACTACAGCCCGATGGCTCGCGGGCGCGAGGTATAAGGT
>CBDVAL010000246.1:0-4713 GCA_965371955.1 uncultured bacterium
CCGCCGATGGAGTGGAAGCGCACGGCGATGGCGTCCTCGGGCAGCAGCGAGGGTTGATCGTCGGAGATCACCTGGTACGGATGGTCGATTCCCAGCGTGAAGTACGACGTCCCGTCCTCGGCCCGCTTGCCGTCCTGGCGTGCGATGGCGCCGGTGACGTACTCGTAGGCGCCGAGGATGTGCTCGGGGCGGAAGTCGCGGGACCCCAGGCCGTAGGAGCCGGAGAAGATGCGCGGCACGTCGTCGGCCGCCAGGGCGGGTCCGTCGGTGTTGCCGTAGCGGTCCCTCTCCACGGCCCTACCCAGGGTTGCACGGATCTCCCGTCCCACCGGGTTGTCGGTGGCCATGGGCTCGTCGGTGCGCTCGAGGATGATGACGTTCTTCTTGCGGGCCAGCGCCTGCACCACGGCGGCCTGGGGGAACGGGCGCAGGACGTTCAGGTGCAGCGAGCCCACCCGGGCGTTGCTCCTGGCGCGCATGTAATCCACCCCCGCCTCGATGTTCTCGGCCGCCGAGCCGAGCGAGACGAACACGGTCTCGGCATCTTCGCAGCGGTAGCTGGACAGGAGGCCGTACGAGCGCCCCGTGAGTCGGGCGAACTCGTCGTACGCCTCCTCCAGGAAACCCAGGATGGGCTCGACAAAGTTGTTGCGCCGCCCCAGCACACCCTGCATGTAGTGCTCCTGGTTCTGCACCGGGCCCAGGAGCGCGGGGTTGGTCAGGTCGATCATGCGCGGCACCCGCCGCCGTTGCGGGCCGAACAGACTGCGCTGGCTCTCGGTGGGACAGTCGATGAGGTCGTCCGGTGCGCCCAGGAACGTGCGCAGGAGTTCGGCCTCATGGCAGTAGAAGCTGCGCTCCAGGTGCGAGGTCAGGAACCCGTCCTGGACGTTGATGCCGGGCGTCAGGCTCAGCTCGTTGACCCGCCGCAGGATCAGCGCCTGGTCGGCGGCCTGCTGTGCGTCCTTGGCGAACAGGATGGTCCAGCCGGTGTCCAGGGCACTGTAGATATCGTCGTGGCCGCAGTGGACGTTCAGGGCGTGCTTGGTCAGGGCCCGTGCCACCACCTGGAGGACCATGGTGGAGAGCTTGCCGGGCGCGTGGTAGTACTGCTCCAGGCCGTAGACGATGCCCTGGCCGGAGGTGAAGTTGACCGTGCGCTTTCCGGTGACCGAGAAAGCAATGGCGCCGCCCTGGGCGGCATGCTCCCCCTCGGTCTCGATGGCGATCTTGGGGTCCCCGAAGACGTTCAGCTTGCCCTCGGCAAAGGCCAGTTGGTAGAGCTCGCCGGACTCGGTGGAAGGGGTGATGGGATAGAAGATCCCACCGTCCGTGATGCGAGCTTCGGTGTGGTAGGCCACCAACTGGTTGCCGTTGCTGGTGATGCGAATCCCTGGAAAACGAGGTGCTTGGGCCATGTCTTGCTCCAGCATCGAGTCCGTTGGACAGACATCTTCATTCTACTCTTCACGTTGCAACGTATGCAATCCTGGTGCCAGAAACAAGCCGTGGAAGGATCGTCATGGACGCCGCGGATCACCACGTCAGCGCGGGGGGTTCCCCCCCGCGCGTCGAATTGGTAGGATGGCCTCATCCAACCGGCAACAGCCAGGAGGAAACAATGTCTCGATACATTCTGGTGGAATCCCGGGATCCCTTCGATTCCAGGGATTCCGAACACTTTTACGAGATTGCCCGCGGGCTCCAGGACGCGGGGAACGACGTCACCCTGTTCCTGGTGCAGAACGGCGTGCTGCCCACCCGCAAGGAATCGACGCATGCCACCAAGCGGACTGACCTGGCCGGGGCGCAGGTGACCATCCTGGCGGATGCGTTCTCGCTCAAGGAGCGCGCAATCCGTGACGAGGATCGGGTGGCCAGCGTGCAATCGTCCGACGTCGATCATCTGGTCGACCTTCTCATGGCCGACGATACCAAGGCCATCTGGCACTGAGGGGGAGATCATCATGGCAAAGACACTGACGCTGGCAATCATGGATGCGCCGTACGAGACCACCAACTCCACCACGGCCTTCCGCATCATCAACTCCGCGCTCAACAAGGGTCACAACGTGAACGTGTTCGCCTACGAGGGTGCGGTGAATCTCTCCATGGCGGAGCAGACGCCTCATCCCAACCCCGTGAAGGGGACCTCGGTGGAGGAGGAGGAACACCCCCTCACCAAGGACTGGGTGTCCGAGCTGTTCTCGCTGGCGAAATCCAAGGGCGTGAAGCTCGACTGGGTGAACTGCGGCATGTGCGTGGACGAGCGTGGCGCCGGCAACTGGGTGGAAGGCCCGCGGCGCGGCGGGCCCCCGGACTTCCTCGAGCAAGTCGGCGGCTCCGACAATGTCCTCGTCATCCCCACCAAGCGCAACTCGTAAGGAGACAGGTTCATGGCCAAGGTACTGAGCATCGTGGAGACGGCGTATCGCGGCACCCTGGAGGAGCAGGACGACACCATCCTCTGGGTGAACGCCATGTTCAAGAACGGCGGGGCCGATCTCTCCCTCCTGCTGCGCAGCAACGCGGTGAACTACGCGGTGAAGGGGCAGGACGCCTCCGGGCTGCAGATCGGCAGCATCACCCAGAAGAACGCGCCGGACATTGCCGGTGACGTGGCGCAGATCCTCGGCACCGGGGCGCCGGTGTACGTGGTGAGCGAGGATCTGCAGGAGCGCGGCATCCAGGCCACACGGCTGGTGGACGGCGTGAAGATCGTGTCGCGCTCCGAGATCCCCGGCCTGTTCGACCAGCACCAGCAGATCTGGCACTGGTGAGCGGCGACTGGAGCCGGTTCGAGCGCATCGACTTCGACGATGCGGCGCGGCGGCTGGAGGGGGTGGTGCGAGTCACAGCGCTCGAGCCGGTGGCGCAGGACGACCCCCGTATCGAGTTGCGTGCCAAGCTGGAGAACACGCAGGAGACCGGCTCGTTCAAGGCCCGGGGGGCGTGGAACCAGATCTCCCGTCTCACCGACGAGCAGCGTCGAGCCGGCGTGGTCACCGTGAGCTCGGGCAACCACGGCAAAGCGCTGTCCTGGGCGGCGCAGCGCGCCGGCGTTGCGGCCACCATCATCATGCCGGAGGACGCCTACCCCAACAAGATCGAGGCATGTCGTGCGTTCGGCGCCAACGTGGTCCTCTGCAGCGATCGCCGGGAGGGGGAGCGCACCCTCGAGGAGCGCGTGCAGGCGGGCGCGGTGCTGATCCATCCCTACGACGCCGAGCGCACCCTGCAGGGGGCCGGCACGGTGGGGCGCGAGATCGCGCGTGAGTGGCCCGAGGTGGAGGTGGTGGTGGTGCCCGTGGGCGGCGGCGGACTCATCAGTGGCAGCTCCCTGGCGCTGCGTCGCGCGCTGGGGGCTTCCCTGCGTATCCTGGGGGCGGAGCCGGCCGGCGCCCCGTCCATGAGCCTGGGACTGGAGGCGGGGAAGCCGGTGGACCTCGACGAGATCACCACCGAGGTGCAGGGCCTGTGCCCGCCCAACTGCGGCGGCATCAACATCGAGATCTGCCGTGAGACGCTGGACGGTGTGCATCTGCTGCAGGACACGGCCATCTTCGCAGCGCAGGAGAAACTGGTGCAGGCCGGCCACGTGGTGGAGCCTGCCGGGGCGGCCGCCGCCGCGCTGGTGTTCTCCGGCGGCCTGCCCGGGGAATGGCTGCAGGGACGCGGGCCGGACGACCCGCTGCGGGTGGCGGCTGTGATCTCCGGCGGCAACCCCGATCCGGAACAGCTCGCACGAATCCGCGCGCAGTAGCCGGAGGTTCACCTTGGAACTGGATGTCGCCCTGGTCTCCTGCCGGGAGTTGCCCGAACCCGATCCGGATGCAGCACTCCTGTCCCGTGCGCTGGAGGAGGCAGGCGTGCGCGCGCAGGTCGTTGCCTGGGACGACCCTGCCGTGGACTGGTCGCAGGCGAGGCTCACCGTGCCGCGTTCCACCTGGAACTACCCGCTGCACCTCGATCGGTTCCTGCGTTGGGCCGATGCCGTCGACCGGGTCTCCAGACTGTGGAACCCGCTGCGTGTGTTGCGCTGGAACGTCCACAAGGAATATCTCACCGAACTAGAGGAAGAGGGCATTGCTGTGGCTCCCACCGTGGTCCTTCGCCGCGGCTCGGCGGCCACACTGTGTTCCATCCTGGAGGAGCGCGACTGGCAGGAGGCCGTGGTGAAACCCGCGGTCTCCGCGGCGTCCTTTCAAACCCTGCGCGTGCGGCTGGGCGATGGCGACGCCGGTGAGGCGCACCTGCGTGGACTGCTGGCGCAGAGGGATACCCTGGTGCAGTGCTACCTGCCGTCGGTGGAGGACTACGGCGAGCGCTCGCTCATCTGGATCGACGGCGAACTGACCCACGCGGTACGCAAGGGCTCGCGCTTTGCCGGGGAGGGAGAGTCCGTAACGGCCACGGCGGTGGCCATTGCCCCCGAGGAAGCGGCTCTGGCCGACAGGGTCCTGGAGGCGGTGCCGGGGCCGCTTCTCTACGCTCGCATTGATCTGGCACCGGGACTGGACGGTCAGCCGGTGCTCATGGAGCTGGAGCTCATCGAGCCTTCACTGTTCTTCCTGCAGCACCCGGACGCGCTACAAGAGTTCGTAGCCGCCCTACGCAAGCGCCTGGTATAACAAACCGGGGTGGGGGGGGGGGACTACAAACAAACCAAAGCGCGACGCACACACAGCACAGACGCAGCCGGTGCTAGATGAT
>CBDVAL010000247.1:0-4662 GCA_965371955.1 uncultured bacterium
CTCCATGGCATAGGCCGGCTGCAGCACCCGGGCGGCGTCGATCTCGGCGAGACCGTCGCGCCAACGTCCGCGCGTCACCTCCAGGTAGCCCAGGAAGAAATGACCCAGCGCCCTTGCCTCGGGCGAGCGCACGGTTTCCGTCAGCAACCCGGAGAGGGCGACGGCGCCGGACAGGTCTCCCACGTAGACCCCCACCAGCCGCACGGCCCAGGTAACCGCATGATCGCCGGCACTGCGCAGCTCCTCCACCGCCTGCTCCCGCAGGTCGGCATCCTGCAGCACGAAACCCCGCAGCGCGCGCATCCACAGCGCCGAATCGCTCTCCGGCCCCAGTTCCAGAACGCGCCGGGTGTGCGCCTCGAGTACGTCCGCCTTGTTCTCGCTGCCGGCGATGACTCCCAGATGGACCAGCGCCGGGAGGTGTCGCGGATCCAGGGCGAGGAGCCGTTCCCATGCCTCGCGCGACTCATGCAGGGGCCGGCCAAGCATGGGGCCGTGATGGAACAGCAGCTCGCTGAGCTGGTACCAGGCCTCCACATCATCGGGATGGCTACCGACGATGTTGCGGTAGAGACGCTCCGCGCGCTCCATGTCGCCGCGCAGCAGGGCATCAAAGGCGTCCAGCAGCCGTCCATCGCGCCGGGTGAGACGCTCGTGGTGATCGAGCGCGCGGCGGATGGCTTCCCGGGCATCCTCCGGTCGCTGGCTCCACAGCGCGGCCACACCCAGCCGGTACCACGCCAGGGCGAAGCGCGAGTCGTGCTGGACCGCGCGCCGGAACGCCTCCACGGCCTGCGCCCGGCGCATCTTGCGCATCTCCTGCTCGCCCTCCAGGTAGGCCTTGAGAGCCGGGAACGAGTCGGTGGACGTCGCCGCGATGCGGGTGAATCGCGCATTGGGGCCGCCGCAGCGTTCCGCCAGCAGCTCGGCCGTCAGGCGATCCACCATCTCGAAGATCTCCCCGGCGGGGCCCTCGGCGGCGGCACGTGCCAGCGGGTCATCCTCGCCCTGGGAATCGTAGAGGGCGGTCTCCAGGTGCAGCTGCCCACCGATCTCCACCACGCTGCCCAGAACGAACAACCCGGCGTTGTTGCGCAGGGCCACCTCGCGTCCAGCGGCCGGTTCCGGCTCCCAGTCGGTGAGAACCTCGCAGCACAGGATGACGTTGGCGTCCACGCTGCGCAGCTCGCCGGCGCCGTCCAGCTTGGTGCTCAGCAGGTTGACCATCCCCTCGCGCAGGTAGGCGAAGCTCTCGGCGCCGCGGAACGCGAACGGCAGCACCGCCACGGTGTTGTTGCACACCGATGCTCCGGCGGCCTGGCCGGCGTGGGAGTCCGGCACGGAGCGCAACGATTCCAGCAGCTCGCCGGCGTCCTGATAGCGCTCCTCGGCTTGCTTGCGCAGGCAGTGCTCCACCACCGCCGCCAACGCCGGCGGGATCTCCGGCTGCAGGCGCGACAGGGGCACGGGATCTGCCTCGAGGATCTTGGCCACGGTCTCGGTGATGCTCTCGCCCGGGAACGGGCGAGTCCCCGCGGCCATCTCGTAGAGAATGGTTCCGAACGAGAAGATATCGGAGCGTTGGTCGAGTTCCTTGCCCAGGGTCTGTTCCGGCGACATGTAGGCGATGGTGCCGGCAATCCGGGAGGCCGGATTGGTCTCCAGGGTGATCGTCTCCGCCTTTTCGGGATCGTCACACGGCGGCGCGGACCTGCGGCGCGGCTGCGCCAGCCCGAAGTCCAGGATCTTGGCGCGCCCCGCGGCGGTGGTGACGATATTGTGCGGCTTCAGGTCGCGGTGGGTGACGCCGCGGGCGTGGGCTTCCTGCAGGCCCTCGGCGAGTTGCAACGCCAGGTCCAGCAGGTCGGGTAGGGGGAGTGCTCCCTCACGCTGGATGCGGGCGCTGAGCGGCTCGCCCTCCAGCAATTCCATGACGATGAACGGCATTCCCGGCAGGATCTCCGCCAGGTGGGCGCCGGAGCCGCTGGCGTCCCGGGCGCCGGCCTCGCCCACCTCGTGGATGGTGCAGATGTTGGGGTGGTTCAGGGATGCCGCGGTGCGCGCTTCGTCCTGGAAGCGTTGCCGGTCCTCTTCGTCCGGGAGCTTCTGCGGCCGCAGCACCTTGATGGCGACCTGGCGCTGCAGGCGTGTGTCCAGCGCCCGGTAGACCACGCCCATGGCCCCCTGGCCGATCTTCGCCAGGAGGCGGTAGTGGGACAGAACCTGACCGGACTCTGCGGACATTCCCCGACCTCTCATCACTAATTCCCGTAACGCATCTCCAGCGTCCGGATTGCATGGTCCCCGGCGGACAGGATCACCAGGAACAGTCGGTTGTACTCGTCGTCATGCAGCATCTCCCCGTCCTCCGTGTGCAGCAGTCCGTTCAGACTGCCACCGAGCGACTGGACCATCCCGGGCACGGTGTTCGAGTGTCCCGCGAGCACGGCCACCGATCCCGGCGGGAGTCCCAGCAGGGCCTCCTTCTGCTTGTCAGGATCGTGCGCCGAGATCACCTGCATCTCGAGCTCCTGCTGCTCGGCCAGCGGCGCCAGCGTTTGCCGGGTGCGGCGGAACTGGCTGGAGAACAGGTGCGTCACCTCGGCGGCGGACAGCAGTTGTGCCAGGTCCTCGGCCCGTCGGCGGCCGGCCTCGCTCAGGCTCGGATCGCGAGGATCGTCCTTGGCCTTCTCGGCATGTCGGACCACGAACACCAGTGTGGGCTGTTGCGCGCCCTCGGCCGCAACCCACGGGAACAGGGCGGCTGCCAGAAACGCCAGGAGGAGGGCGCTGATCCAGGGACGGGGGTGGTGCTTGGAATCACGCATCAAGCAGGCTCCTTCGCGGGCAACATTGAACTCCGGTGCAAGGCATGATATCCTCCCTCCGGAATGCCACCACAGTACACCATAGGACAGCTGGCGCGCGCCGTGGCCGTCCCTACCTCGACGGTGCGCTACTACGAGCGCACCGGCCTGCTGCAGCCGGACGGCCGCACTGACAGCAACTACCGCTACTACGCCACCGGTGCGTTGGTGCGGCTGCGCTTCATCCTCGCCGCCAAGGCCAACGGCTTCACCCTGGAGGATGTCCAGACGCTTCTGGATTTCCGCGCCGGGCGCACGGCCCCCTGCCAGGAGGTGCAGAAGCTCATCGAGGAGCGCCTGTCGCAACTGGAGACCCGCCTCGAGCAGCTGCACCACGTCCAGGAGGTGCTGCATGCCTCGCTGGACGAGTGCCGCAAGGTGGAACCCAGCGGCAGCTGCCAGACCATGGATAACCTCAACGTGGCAGCATCGCCGCAGTCCTCCGCGGACTCCGACCCCGAAAAAACCTGACCCGGCACTTGACCTGATACCCGGGTGCAAGGTGTACAAAGTACGTTAGCGACCTGGACCCCTAACCACGGGAGGTGCGGAGATGAGAAGAATTTCGATCCTGGCAACCCTTGTCCTGCTGCTCGCCACGCCGACGACGGTGGCTGTTGCGGCGACCTCGGTCGAGCTGGACCTGTCCCGACAGGTGCCGGTGATCGAGATCTACATCAATGAAGAGGGCCCGTTCTCGTTCCTCGTGTATACCAGCCTGGACGTGGTGGCGCTGGATGCGAGCGTCGCCCGGCAGCTGCAGCTGCCGACGTCAGGCAAGGCGTGGGTCGGTGAAGCGGACAAGAAAGGCTCGCTGCAGGGGGACGCGGTCCAGCTGACCAGCATCCGGGTGGGGTCGTTGAGCCTGCCGGGCGTCCCCGCGGTCAGCGTGGACTTCTCGGAGTGGCAGGGCGATGACGACCTCCAGGGGGCGCTGGGGTTCTCGTTCTTCGCCGACCACCTGCTGACCCTGGACTATGCCGGGGGCCGTCTCCTGATGGAGGAGGGCACCCTTCCCGCAACCGACGGCAAGAAAGTGCTGGACTTCACCCCGGGGGGCAGCGGAGGCCCCGCGGTCACCATCCAGGTGGCGGGCCAGGCCATGAGTGCGGACCTGGACTCCAGCCGTTTTGGTGCTGTCGGGCTGCCCGAGGCACTCATGGACGAGCTGCCGCTGGCGGGCAAGACCGGAATGATCGGTATCGCCCGCACTGCCGAGGGCGAGTCCGTCCTCATCGGCGGCAAGCTGGATGGGGACGTTCGCATCGGCGCCCATGTCCTGCCGCGTCCCAATTTGATCTTCAGCGACATCTCACCGCGCGCCAACCTGGGTGTGCGGGCGCTGATGGACTTTGCCGTCACCTTCGACCAGCGCAATCACCGCGTTCGCTTCACGGGCAAGGGGAACGAACGGCTCAGCGCACTGCACCAGCAGGCGGCCCGCGTCGCGTCCCTCACCGGCGGGGAGGACCTGCAGACGGCCTTCAACGCGCAGCGCGACAAGGTGCGCATGGTCCTGATCCTCTCTCCCACCTGACCGGGCTGCATTCACGGCGCCCGGGTGGTGCTCGAGAACGTGCTGGAGAAGATTCCTGATGAGGACCTATCGGTGCACGTGGTATGGACGCCGGTGCTGAGATCGGACAACTTCGACGCCACCGCATCAGCGCAGAAGCTCATCCCCGACCCCCGGGCCCTGCACTACTGGGACGGCGACCAGAACCTGGGAAAAGCCTACGGGACGGTGCTGGAGCTACCGCGTGGACGCGAGCTGGCATGGGACATCTACTTTGCC
>CBDVAL010000248.1:0-4529 GCA_965371955.1 uncultured bacterium
AGCAAGGACTTGCATACCAGGCCCACGGAGGCGCCCTGGGCGGCGGCCGCGATGGCAGCGCGCAGCCCGGCGCCGCCGGCGCCCACCACCAGCACATCGTGGTCGTGGGTCTCGTAGGCGGGCATCAGAAGATCCTCCAGTCGGTCCAGATGCCCATGGAGCACAGGCGCACATAGATATCGGAGAAGCCCACCCAGCACAGGCTCATCCAGGCCCACAGCATGTGGCGGCCGTTCAGGCAGCTCACTCCCCGGTAGGCGTTGAAGCGCAGCGGGGATCGGGACAGGAGTTTCAGGCGGCCGCCCACCAGGTGCCGCAGTGAGTGGCAGCCCAGGGTGTATCCGCTCAGGAACAACAGGTTGCCGGTGAGCACCAGGGTACCCACGCCCAGGCCCAGGGAAGTCTCGCCCGTGGCCGCATCCTCGAACCACAGGGCCTGATAGGCGTCGTGGGCGAGGAAGACCAGGAACAGCAATGCCGCATAGAGGAAATAGCGGTGGATGTTCTGCAGGATCAGAGGGAACGATCTCTCGCCCCGGTAGCCCGAGCGCGGCTCGGCCACCGAGCAGGAAGGTGGATCGGCCCAGAACGCCTTGTAGTACGCGCCGCGGTAGTAGTAGCACGTCAGCCGGAAACCTCCGGGAGCCCAGAGGATGAGGAAGGCAGGGGAGAACGGCAGCCACGACAGCCACCAGGACGGCCTGGGCCCGAACAGGCTGTGCGGAGAGTCCCCGAAGATCTCCGGCGAGTAGAACGGAGACAGGTAGTTCCCGAAATGGTAGTGCTCGCCCTGGAACGCGGCCCAGGTGGAGTACACGATGAAGGCGCCCAGGCCCAGGAAGATCAACAGCGGTTGCAGCCACCAGGTATCGGGCCGGGAGGTTGCGCCAAAGCCGCGTTGAGCGTACAGGGTTGCGTTGGTCATCCGGAGTGCTCCCAGGGGCCATATTCGAGGGCCCGATTCTGCCACATGCCTTGCCGCGACGGAACCCCCCGGAAAACCGGCAGATCGGTGGCACATCCGGCGCGTTTCGTCTACAGTTACCCTGTCGCGCCCCGGGGGCTGCTGACACAGGAGAGGCACATGCTGACCATCACGGACAAGGCGAAGGAGCGGATCCTGGAGGCCATCAAGGCCGAGGGCAAGTCCGACCTGGGCCTGCGCGCGAGCATCGACGGCCGCAGTCCCGCCGGCCTGCAGTTCGGCCTGGCCCTCATCACGCCGGACGAGGTCCAGGAGGGCGACGTCGTGGTGGATGGGGGAGGCATCAAGATCTACCTGGATGCCGAGGCCGCTCCGCGCATGGAGAACGCCAGCCTGGACTTCGTGGAGACTCTGTCCGAGAGCGGCTTCAAGGTGTTGGACGCCGACGAGAGCACGCAGTGGGACGACCCGGTGTCACAGAGGGTGCAGACGGTCCTGGACGAGAAGATCAACCCGGGCGTCGCCGGGCACGGCGGCTGGGTGGAGCTGCTGGGCCGCAAGGAGGATACCGTCTACTTGAAGCTGGGCGGTGGCTGCCAGGGCTGCGGCATGGTGGACGTCACCCTCAAGCAGGGGATCGAGGTGATGCTCAAGGAGGATGTCCCGGAGATCCTCCACGTGGTGGACCAGACCGACCACGCCGGCGGGAGCAACCCGTACTACCAGCCCAGCAAGTAAGGCGCGCCCCCACCGGGTCTTCGTCGTTTCCAGAAGCCCGCCCCTTCCATCACTTTGCGCCAATGCTTGCCTATCTCCGTCCGAGGTGGCAAGATAGGCGCGTGATAAACGAGCGAAGAGATCACCCGCAAGAGGCAAAGGTCGTGGCGCACCGCCGCCCCGGAATCCTGAAGGGTTTCCTGTCGTGGTTCGACAACGACAGCGTTGTCCCGGTGGGCGAGACCCGGCGCTACCAGGTGCACTGGACGCGCATCGCGCCGTTCGTGTTCCTGCATGGCGGCTGCCTGGCGGTAATCTGGACCGGCTGGAGCCCCGTGGCGGCGGTGGTGGCGGCGATCCTGTTCGCCACCCGCACCTTCTTCCTCACCGGCTTCTATCACCGCTACTTCTCCCACAAGTCCTACGATACGTCGCGTGCCGCCCAGTTCCTCTTCGCCCTGCTGGGCAACCTGGCGGTGCAGCGCGGGCCGCTGTGGTGGGCGGCCACCCACCGCCATCATCACGCGACGTCCGACACGCCGGAGGATCCCCATTCGCCGACGCAGCATGGCGTCCTCTGGAGCCACATCGGCTGGTTGTTCGACCCGGCCAACAACGGCATCCGATGGAAGCGGATCCCCGACCTGGCGCGCTTTCCCGAACTGCGCTGGCTGGATCGTTTCGACACACTGATGGTGGGCGTGCTCTTCGCCGGCCTCTATGGCTTGGGTGCTGCATTGGCTTCCTGGGCGCCCGGCCTGGGAACCTCCGGGTGGCAGATGGTGGTGTGGGGCTTCTTCATCTCCACGGTGATGCTCTTCCACAGTACCAACATGGTGAACTCAGCTGCCCACCTGGTCGGCCGCAAGAGATTCGCCAATGACGATACCAGCCGCAACAGCGTCCTCGTCGCGCTGGTCACCATGGGCGAGGGCTGGCACAACAACCATCATTATTACCCGGCTGCCGTCCGCCAGGGGTTCTACTGGTGGCAGATCGACATGACCTACTACGTGCTGTGGATGATGCAGCGCCTGGGTATCATCTGGAACCTGAACGCGGTTCCTGAGCACGTCCTGGCGCTGGGCCGCGGCAACCCCGGCCGCCGGCCCGCCAGGCGCCGCGCCACCGCCGCCTGACGCCCGTCCCTACTTGGCCCGCTCGATGAGCTCCAGGGCCTTCGTGTAGGCGGTCTGCGCCGCCGGCCCGTTGCACAGCGCCACGAAGGTGTAGCCCGAGTCCAGGAACATCGAGAGCCGGGCGCTCACACCGTAGTAGGTGCCGCCGTGACCCACCTCGCTGTCGGGGGCCAGGCCGCTGATCATGAAGCCGTAGCCGTAGGCCGGCGAGTTCCCGTCGGGGTCCGGCGCGAACAGCCGCTCGCGCATTCCCTCGCTGACGAGCTTGTTGGCGCGCAGGGCGCTGTCGAACGCCAGCAGGTCGTCCACCGTGGAGTAGCCTCCCCCCGCCGGTGTACCCCGCGGCGACAGCAGAAAGATATTCTTCGTCCACTCACCCTCATCGTCCTTCCAGTAGCCGTCCGCCATGCTGGTGATCGGCCGCGTGCGGTCGTAGTGGTCGCTGTTCCGCATGCCGGCCGGCTCGTAGATGTTCTTCCGGATATAGTCGTAGTAGTCCATGCCCGAGACCTCGGACACGATGACGCCCGCCAGCAGGAAGCCTGTGTTGCTGTAGCTCCACTGGGTGCCCGGCTCGAACTTCAGGCTCTCCCTCGCAACGATCTCCTTGTAGTCCTCCGGGCCGCGGAACCGGAAGTGCGCCTGCTCGATGAAACCCTCCAGGTAGTCCCCGAGCCCGGACGTGTGGTTCAGCAGGTGGTGGACACGCACCTTGCGCCCGATCTTCGGCACCAGCCATCCACCCGGCAGATGGTCTCCGATGGGGTCGTCGAACGAGAGCTTGCCTTGCTCGACGAGCTGCGCGATGGCAACGGCGGTGAACATCTTGTTCATGGATCCGAGGCCGAACTTCGTATCGATCCGGTTGGGGATCCGGTGCTCGCGATTGGCAAGGCCGTAGGCCTTGGAGAAAAGCGGCCTGCCGTCACGCGCCACCAGAACCGTTCCGGAGAACGCGTCCTGCGACTCCAGGTTGCTCAGAAAGGCGTCGAGCTCCCGGGCCAGGCCGGCATCGTCCAACTTGCCGAGGTCAACGAGATCCAGTGGCGGCTTCGAGCCCATGAGCATGAAGCTGGTGATCTTGTCTTTCTTGTCGAAGCGGATCTGCAGTTGCGACCAGGTGTCCATGCGGCCGCTGTGGAGGATTGCGATTGCCATGTCGTCGGGTACGTTCGCGGCGAGCTTGTAGCAGCAGAGCTCGAGGGGGCTCTTGCCGTCGTGGACGCTCTTCAGGAAGTGGGCGTGAGCCTCGGCCGTCATCCCTCGCATCGCTATCCCGGCGGGCTGTCGGCTGCTCGAGAACCAGCTGAACCTCATCATCGACGGTGGTCCGACTCTTCCGTCCTGGGCGCCAACAACGCCGCCTGCACGGTCCATCCTGAAGGACTTCTCCTCGTCCAGCACCCAGTTGGTCAGCCCGCTGGTAGCGACGCGCTATGCAGTGAGCGTGCGGTGCCCTTCGGTGGGAACCTGCATTGGTGGAACCGGGGACGGCAACCTCTGCGATGTGGGCAATCCCGACCCGTGCCAGAGCCCGGGTGGGGGAGTGTGCACGCCGGGTGGTTGTGATGATACTGCCCTCGTGACGGTGTTCCCTGTGGATCGGGGCGAGTGCGGTCTCATCAGCATCGGCGTGAGTTGTGTCGGAGCCTGCACGGCGGGCGGCGCGGTGGACATCAGCTTCACCAAGCCGGGACCGGCCGGTGTCGGCATCGACCTCGACCGCGGCACCTCGGCCCAGCTGGCCA
>CBDVAL010000249.1:0-4493 GCA_965371955.1 uncultured bacterium
TCTACATCAGGTTCACGTGGACTCCGGGGAGGCGCAAGAAGGAGAAGGCTGGCACGACCCGGAAACAGGCGGAGAGACTCCTGAGGAAGCGACTTGGGCAAGTGGCGTCGGGCACCTACGTGCACCCCGAGGAGATGAAGGATAAGGGGCTGACGTTTGGTGATTTCGCAGACCGTTTCCTTGACCAGTACGTGGCGAACAGGCGCTCCATCTACTACAGCAACGCTCTGCAACCGATCCGGCGCTTCTTTGAACACAAGCGGCTCCAGGATATCCGGAGGGCGGATCTTGACGACTACACCCGATGGCGACTTCTCACCCCGATGGGTCGTCGTAGGGCTGCGGCCAGCCCGGCTACGGTCCGCAAGGACTTGATCGTCTTGAGCACCATGTTCCGGATGGCCGTCCGCTGGGGACTCCTGGACCACAGCCCCGCCGTGAGCCTGGACCTACCGCCTGCGGGGAAGCCCCGCGAGAGGTACCTGTCCCGCCAGGAGTATCACGCAGTCAAGGAGGCTGCCCCGCCCTGGCTCCTACCTGTGCTTCGTATGGCCCTGGTTACAGGAAGTCGGCTGGGAGAAGTCGTAGGGCTTCAGTGGGAGAACGTGGACCGGGAGAACGACATCCTCCATGTCTGGCAGAACAAAACCCAACGCTGGAAGCATGTGCCCCTCGGAAAAGTGGCAAGGGAGATCCTCGTGGGCCAAGTCCGTCACGTCAGGAGTCCGCATATCTTCCTGGACTCGATGGGGCAGCACTACGGATCGCAACGGAGCCGCGAACGCGTCAGCAGGACGACACGGGACCTGTTCAAGGCCCTGGGAATCAAGGGCGCTAGTTTTCACTCCCTGCGCCACACGGCGGCAACCTGGGGCTATCCTGCGGTGAAGTCCGAGGACCTGGTGGCGATGTTCCTGGGCCACGCCCGCCAGTCCATGACGGCCCGGTACACGCACCTCCAGGTTCCTGAACTGGTCCCCATTGTCGAGGCTCTGGACGAGGCCGATCTCACGGCCCCGGCCCCCCAGTCGGCCCACCAGGAGTCAGCACGGGCCGAAACTCCCCCTTTTGAGCAGGTTAGCGAGACCCCCTTCAGACGTTGAAGCGGACGTGGACGATCTCGCCGTCGGCGACGGGATAGTCCTTGCCCTCCAGGCGGAGGACACCCTTGTCGCGCGCCTTGGGCAGGGAGCCGCACTCCATGAGGTCGTCGTAGCCCACCACCTCGGCGCGGATGAAACCGCGCTCGAGGTCCGAGTGGATGACGCCGGCGGCCACCCGGGCGGGCGTGCCCTTGCGGATGGTCCAGGCGCGGCATTCGTCCTCGCCCACGGTGAAGAACGACTCCAGACCCAGCAGGCCGTAGGCGGCGCGGATGATGCGGTGGCGCGCCGGCTCCGTGAGGCCCAGGTCCTCCATGAACGTCGCCACGTCGTCGTCGTCCAGGCGGGAGATCTCCATCTCGATCTGCGCCGAGGCGGCGCACACGACCACCCGTTCACCGGCGGCGGCCTCCTGTAGCTGGAACGCGCCCTGGGGGTCGGCGATCTTGTCCACCTCGTTCTCGCCGACGTTCACCACGATGAGCAGCGGGCGGGCGGACAGCAGGCCGTAGCCGCGCAGCAGGCGCTCCGCGTCCTCGGACAGCTCCATCAGGCGCAGCGGTCGGTCGTCCCCCAGGTGTTCGAGGCAGCGTTCCATCACGCTGAGCTCGGCCTTCTCCTCGCCGTCCAGGCCACGCTTCTGCTCCAGGCCGCGCAGGCGGCCGGCGCGCTTGTCCAATACGCTGTGGTCCGCCAGGATGAGCTCGGTCTCCATGGTGGCGACGTCCCGGGCCGGGTCGATGTCGCCCTCCGAGTGCGGCAGGTCGGAGTCGAAGGCGCGCACCACGTGGGCCAGCGCATCGACGGTCTTGAGGGCCTCGATGTCGAACGACGCCGAGGCATCGTCGCGCTGAAAGCCCACCAGATCGACGAAGTCCACCGTCGCCGGCGTGGTCTTCTTGGGCTGGTACATCTCCGCGAGCCGGTCCAGGCGCGGGTCCGGCACACGCACCATGCCCAGGTGCGCCTCGCGGCGGGCGCCGGCCACCGGGGCGTCGGCGCCGGTGAGGGCGCTGAACAGGGTGGTCTTGCCCACGCCGGGGAAGCCGAACAGCCCGATCTTCATGATGTGGATCTCCGTCTCTTGAGAGACGGGGCAGGCTATGCAGCCGGCCGGGGGAAGTCAAGCGCTGTGGGCGCTTTGAGGCGGAATGCCCGGTCCGGTTGACAGCCACTCGGCGGCCGATATAATTCGGCCCGGATCACGCCGTTTCCCGGAAACCCCGCGCGGAGGACGGACGACATGAAGGGGATCATCCTTGCTGGGGGTCTGGGACAGCGCCTCCACCCCCTCACCAAGGTCACCAACAAGCACCTGTTGCCGGTCTACGACCGGCCCATGATCCACTACCCGCTGCAGACGCTGGTGGATGCCGGCATCCGCGACATCATGGTGGTCACCGGAGGCAACAGCGCCGGGGACTTTCTGCGCCTGCTGGGCAACGGCAAGCAGTTCGGCCTGCAGCACATCCACTACGGCTACCAGGAGGGCGAGGGCGGCATCGCTGCGGCGCTGCAGGAGGCGCAATTCTTCGCCGGCGAGGACTCGTTGTGCATCCTCCTGGGCGACAACATCATTGAGGGCAGCATCCGGGTGGCGCGCGATGCCTACGAGGCGCAGGGCGGCGGGGCGCGCATCGTCCTCAAGGAGGTGCCGGACCCGCAGCGTTTCGGCGTGCCGGTGCTGGAGGACGGACGGGTGGTGCGCATCGACGAGAAGCCCGAGAAGCCGGCCTCCTCGTACGCCGTCACCGGGATCTACTTCTATGATACTCATGTCTGGGAGATCCTCCGGACGCTGGTGCCGTCGGACCGCGGTGAGCTGGAGATCACCGACGTCAACAACCATTACATCCGCGAGGGGCACATGGAGTACGACATCCTGGAGGGCTGGTGGACCGATGCCGGCACCTTCGAGTCGCTGCTGCACGCCAATCAGCTGGTGGCCGAGAGCCGGCGACGGAAGGCCATGGCAGGGGAGGACCGGGAGTGATCCAGGGGGTGCAGGTCAAGACGCTGAAGGTCCTCGCCGACGAGCGCGGGTGGCTCATGGAGATGCTGCGCAACGACGATGATCTGTTCCAGGGTTTCGGCCAGGTCTACCTGACCGCGGCCTACCCCGGGGTGGTCAAGGGCTGGCACTACCACAAGCTGCAGGTGGACCACTTCGTGTGCGTGAAGGGCATGATGAAGGTGGTTCTCTTCGATCCGCGAGAGGATTCCCCCACCAAGGGCGAGGTGAACGAGTTCCACATCGGCGAGCGCAACCAGCAACTCGTCCAGATCCCGCCGCTGGTCTACCACGGCTTCAAGTGCAGCAGTGACGAACCCGCGCTGCTCATCAACACCGTGACGCATCCCTACAAACATGGCGACCCGGATGAGTTCCGGGTCCACCCGCACGACAACGACATTCCCTACGATTGGGCGCGGAAGGACGGCTGACGCGCGCCATGGCGTCTCGGCGCAAGCGCAAACCGTCTTCCCGGACGGCGCCGTATCGGGTCCTGATCACCGGCGGTTGCGGCTTCATCGGCTCCAACCTGGTGCGCCATCTCCTGAGCAGCCGCAAGAGCTGGGAGGTGGTGAACCTGGACCGGCTCACCTACGCCGGCAACCCGGAGAACCTGGCCGGCGTGGACCGGGATGCGCGCTACCGCTTCGTGCGCGGCGATGTCGCCGAGACCCGGGACGTCCGCAAGGCCATGGCGGGGTGCAGCGCGGTGTTCCACCTCGCCGCCGAGTCGCACGTGGACCGCTCCATCGAGGGGGCGCTGCCGTTCCTGCGTACCAACGTCACCGGCACCGGCGTCCTGCTGGAGGAGGCCCACCGGATCGGCGTGCGGCGCTTCGTGCACGTGTCCACCGATGAGGTGTACGGCAGCCTGGGCCCGCGCGGCCGGTTTCGCGAGAGCACGCCGCTGTCGCCCAACTCGCCCTACGCCGCCAGCAAAGCGGGCTCGGATCTGCTGGTGCACGCGTTCCACAAGACCCACGGCCTGGCCACACTGATCACGCGTTGCTCCAACAACTACGGCCCCTACCAGTTCCCGGAGAAGTTCATCCCGCTGATGATCCTGCGCGCGCTGGAGGGCAAGCCGCTGCCCATCTACGGCGACGGCCTGTACGTGCGCGACTGGATCCACGTGGAGGATCATTGCCGCGCGCTGTTGCGCGTCCACGACCGCGGCCGCCCCGGCGAGGTCTACAACATCGGTGGCAACAGCGCGCTGCGGAACCTGGACGTGGCGCGCCGCATCCTGAAGATCGCCGGACGATCGCCGGATCTGCTGGATCGCGTGGTGGACCGGCCGGGACACGACCGCCGCTACTCCAACGACTGCGGCAAGATGGATCGTGAACTCGACTGGCGCCCGCGGCGCGCGTTCG
>CBDVAL010000250.1:0-4464 GCA_965371955.1 uncultured bacterium
GATCGAGCCAGGGCTCGTACGCCTCCGGCGGCAGGATCACCGGCATGCGGTCATGCACTTCGGCTACAAGGTCATTGGGCTCGGTGGTGAGGATGGTGCAGGACTCCACCGGCTCGCCTTCCTCCGGTCGCCAGCGATCCCACAGCCCGGCGAACGCGAACGGGCGGCCGTCGCGCCTGCGCAGCAGCATGGGTTGCTTGCCGGCGCCCACGCGCTTCCATTCAAAGAAGCCGGTGGCCGGCAGCAGGCAGCGGCGCTTGCGGAACGGAGCGCGATAGGCTGGTTTCTCCGCCGCGCTCTCGGCACGTGCGTTGATCATCCGGTTGCCCACCGCCGGGTCCTTGGCCCAGTGCGGCACCAGTCCCCAGCGCATGCTGCGCAGCACGCGCTGCGCGCGCTCCCCATCCAGCAGGATCACCGCGACGTCCTGGGACGGGGCGATGTTGTAGCGCGGCGCCAGCTCCGGCACGTCCGGTAGCTCGAACTCGTCGGCCAGGGCCTGGCCCACCGCGGTGAGGGTGAATCGACCGCACATGATCAGAACTCCTGCTGGGCACCCCGGAAGTGGTGATAGGTAGTCATCTTCCGTCTCCGGGAAGGTCGGAACGGGCCCATTGTCCTCCGCCCACGGCGGCTGCGCAAGCAGGCACGGCTTGACGGCGATGGCCGCTTGTCGGAAACTCAGGGTTCCGATGCAAGCCCCCGAGGAGGCCATCCTGTGCAAACCCGCTGTCGATCGTTCGTGCCCCTGCTGGCCCTCGTGGGCCTCATGACCGCCGGCTGTGGCTCCGACCCGTCCACGTCCAGGACCGGGGATGTTCATTCCTTCGCCCGGCCCGAGGCGGTGCGAGTGGTTCACATGGAGCTGGACTGGGATGTCTCGTTCGAGGAGAGGGTGATCGAGGGCAGGGCAGTCCTGCATCTGAAGCACAACCCGGACGCCGTGGCCACGCAGCTCCACCTGGACACCGACGGGCTGGCGGTGAGCCTGGCCGAGGCGGGAACCGGCGGCTCCTTCCGCGAGACCCACTGGGAATACGGGGAGGAGGCGCCGCTCATGGGTCGTGCGCTGGTGGTGGACCTCCCCGACGGGGCCGACCAGGTGCGCATCAGCTACCGCACGTCAGCGGACGCGCCGGGGCTGCAGTGGCTGGACCCGGCCCAGACCGCCGGCGGCAAACACCCGTTCCTCTACAGCCAGGGCCAGGCGATCCTCACGCGCTCGTGGATCCCGTGCCAGGACAGCCCGGGAGTGCGCATCACCTTCGACGCCAGCGTGCGCGTGCCTGCGCCGCTGCGCGCGGTGATGGCGGCCCGCGCTGACGGCGAGGACGAGGCAACGGACGGCAAGAAGGTCTACCGCTTCACCATGGAGCAGCCCATTCCTCCTTATCTGCTGGCGCTGGGTGTGGGGGAGCTGGCGTTCCAGGAGGTGAGCCCGCGCACCGGTGTGTGGGCCGAGCCGTCGGTGGTGGAGAGTGCGGCGTGGGAGTTCGCCGACATGGAGAAGATGCTGGAGGCGGCGGAGGGTCTCTACGGCCCCTACAGCTGGGGCCGCTACGACATCCTGGTGCTGCCGCCGGCGTTTCCGTTCGGCGGCATGGAGAACCCGCGCCTGACCTTCGCCACGCCCACCATCCTGGCCGGCGACCGCTCGCTGGTGTCGCTGGTGGCCCACGAGCTGGCCCACTCGTGGTCGGGGAACCTTGTAACCAATGCAACCTGGTCGGACTTCTGGCTCAACGAGGGCTTTACCACGTACATCACCTACCGTCTGCTGGAGTCGCTCTATGGCCGCGAGCGTGCCGAGATGGAGGCCATGCTGGGGCGGCAGGATCTCGAGAAGGAGCTGGCCACGGATCTGGCCGGCAAGCCCGGCGACCAGATCCTCTACCTCGACCTCACCGGTCGTAATCCGGATGACGGCATGACCAGTGTGGCCTACGAGAAGGGCGCACTGTTCCTTCGCCTGCTGGAGGAGACCTACGGCCGGGAGGTGTTCGATACGTTCCTCAAGGACTGGTTCGAGCGCTACGCGTTCACCAGCGTCACCACCGCGGACTTCCGTGCTTTCCTGGAGGAGCAGCTCATCAACGCGCACCAGCCGTTGGAGGGGCGGATGACCCCGGGCCTGGACAGTTGGTTGCACGAACCGGGACTGCCCATGGATGCGCCCCTACCGCAATCCCGGTCGCTGGCCATGGTGGATACCACGCTGGATCTGTTCCTGGCCGGAGGCAGCGTGGTGGATCTGATGGTGCAGGACTGGACCACCCACGAATGGCTGCACTTCCTGCGCGCTCTGCCGGACGACCTCAGCATGGCCCAGATGGCGCAGCTGGACGATGCCTTCGACTTCACCGGGACCGGCAACAGCGAGATCCTGGCCGAGTGGATCGTCGTGAGCCTGAAGCAGGGATACGAGGGCAGTGACCGGCGCATGGAGGAGTTCCTGCTGGGCATGGGTCGGCGCAAGTTCCTCAAGCCCATCTACCAGGAGCTGATGAAGACGCCCGCGGGCCAGGAGCGGGCGCGCGAGATCTATGCAAAGGCTCGGCCGCGCTACCACTCCATCAGCCAGCGCACGCTGGACGAGATCGTCCAGTGACCCTGGAAGAAGTGCGAACGTTCGCCGAGGTCTGGTTGGCCGTTCCCTGGGTGCGGGCCCTGGTGCTGGTGCTGGGCTCCCTGGCCGCCGCCTGGATCGTGAGTCAATTGGTGACCCGGGTCCTGACGCGGCTGGCCGGCAAGACCGAGACCACCCTGGACGACAAGGCCATCCAGGCCCTGCACCGGCCGGTCATGTTGACGGTGGTGGTGGTCGGGCTGGTCATGGCCACACGAGTCCTGGGCCTTCCTGTCGGGTTCAGCCGGTTCCTGCTCGGCTTCCTGGGCACCCTGGCCATCTTCGTGTGGACCGGTGCGCTGTTGCGCATTTCCAGCATAATCCTGGAGGGCTGGAGCCGCCTGGCGGATCGGGTGACCTGGATCGAGTCGCGCACCCTGCCGCTGTTCGACAATCTGGCCAAGCTGGTCATCGCGGGCGGCGCGCTGTACGGCCTGCTCACAGTCTGGAACCTCGACGTCGGGCCCTGGCTGGCATCCGCGGGGATCATCGGCATTGCCGTGGGGTTCGCGGCGAAGGACTCGCTGGCCAACCTGTTCGGCGGGTTGTTCGTCATCGTCGACTCGCCGTACAAGCTCGGCGACTTCATCATCCTGGATACCGGCGAGCGCGGCCGGATCACGCGCATCGGGCTGCGCAGCACCCGGCTTCTGACCCGGGACGACATCGAGATCATCATTCCCAACGCGCAGATCGCCAACGCCAAGATCGTCAACGAGACCGGCGGACCGTGGGAGAAGGAACGCGTGACCCTGACGGTGGGGGTGGCGTACGGCTCGGATGTGGATCAGGTGCGCAAGGCTCTGGAGGAGTGCGCCGCCGGCGTGGATCACGTGGTGGACGACCCGGCGCCCCGGGTGCGCTTCACCTCCTTCGGCGATTCGGCGCTGATCTTCCGCCTGCAGTGCTGGATCAACGAGCCCGTGCTGCGCGGCCAGTGCATGGACGCGCTGCACACCGCCGTCTACAAGCGCTTCAACGCCGACGGCATCATCATCCCGTTCCCGCAGCAGGATGTCCACATCAAGGAGATGCCGCGGTAGGGGGCATGAAAAAGCCCGGCCGTCGCGCTTGCTCCGGCCGGGCGTCCAGCTTCTCGGCGTCCGGCTAGCTGCCGTAGGTGACGCTGAAGTATTCCTTGCTGCCCTTGGGGTCGGGCTTCATTCCCTTGTCGCCTTCAGTCCAGTTGGCGGGGCAGACCTCGCCGTTCTTCTCGTGGAACTGCAGGGCGTCCACCATGCGCAGGGCCTCGTCGACGTTGCGGCCCAGCGGCAGGTTGTTCACCACCGCGTGCTGCACGGTGCCGCTCTTGTCGATGAGGAACAGGCCGCGCAGGGCGATACCGGCGTCCAGCAGGACACCATAGTCCGCCGCGATCTTCTTGTTCAGGTCGGCCAGCATGGGGTAGCCGATGTCGCCCAGGCCGCCCTCGGTGCGCGGCACGTTCTTCCAGGCCAGATGGGTGAAGTGGCTGTCCACGGAGCACGACAGGACCTGCACCCCGCGGCGCTGGAACTCCTCCACCTTGTCCGAGAAGGCGATGATCTCGGTGGGGCAGACGAAAGTGAAGTCCAGCGGATAGAAGAACAGCAGTACGTAGTTCTTGTCCTTGTATTCGGAGAGGGCGATCTCCTGGAACGACCCATCCGGCATGACGGCCTGGGACTTGAACTCCGGTGCAGGTTTTCCGACTAGAGAACTCATGGGTTGATGCCTCCTGTAAACCGGGACTCGTTCCGGAGAAAGGCCCCGGCGACTGGAACGCGTTGTGGGTTTGCGGCTCCAGGACCGGAGCCAGCCAGGAGAGCCACCGCATCATGTCGGTTGCAGACCTCTCG
>CBDVAL010000251.1:0-4461 GCA_965371955.1 uncultured bacterium
CCTCGCGGCGCAGCGTCACTTCGAGGTAGACCTCCACGTCATCATCCAGGAGCGACGCCCCATCCAGAAGCTCCCCGGGCATGCGCACGTAGGTGAACAGCACCGGCAACCCCACAGCCAGCACCGCCGCCACAGCCACCAGCACCCAGAGAACCAGCTTCCTACCCCGCGAACGCGCCATCACCACCTCCCCTCCATTCTACCCCGGCAGAGTAGAATGGGTTTCCCGATGGGAGGTGATCTCATGAAGAAAGCTGGTTGGCTGGCAGCGCCGGTGCTGGCTCTCCTGGCTCTGGGTGCATCCCCGGAGTCGCGCGTGGTGGATCTCACCTATTCGTTTTCGGGCGATACGGTGTACTGGCCCACGGCCGAGAGGTTCCGGCTGACGGTGGAGTCGGAGGGACGGACCGAGAAGGGCTACTACTACGCCGCTAACAGCTTCTGTGCGGCAGAGCATGGTGGGACGCATGTGGACGCGCCCATTCACTTCGCCGAGGGGAAGGCCACCGTGGATGCGATCCCGCTGGAGCGGCTGATGGCACCGGGAATCCTGGTGGACGTCTCGGCAAAGGTGCAGGGCGACGCTGACTACCTGGTCCGTGTGGCAGATCTGCAGGGCTGGGAGAGACAGCACGGGCGCATCCCGGACGGTGTGATCCTGCTGCTGCGCACCGGCTGGGGTGAGTTCTATCCGGATCGCAAGAAGTATCTCGGAACCGAGGGCCGCGGTCCTCAGGCAGTGCCGGATCTGCACTTTCCGGGTCTGGCGCCCGAGGCGGCGGACTGGTTGGTGAAGAATCGCCGCATCGCCGCCATCGGTCTGGACACCGCGAGCATCGACCACGGACCGTCGCAGCTGTTTCGCAGCCACGAGATCCTCTTCGAGGCGGAGATCCCCGCGTTCGAGAACGTGGCGCACCTGGATCAGCTGCCGTCCACCGGGTTCCGCATCATCGCCCTGCCCATGAAGATCGAGGGCGGATCCGGCGGCCCGCTGCGCATCGTGGCGGTCATCGAGTGACGGACCCGTGGCTCGACGCGTGATGGGTGTGCTGCTCCTGGCGGTGCTGGCATTCCTCCTGCTGGTGGTGCTGGTCTTCGCCCTGCAGCGCCGCCTCATCTACATTCCCATGGGCCAGCCGGGCTCCCCCGCCGCCGCCGGGCTGGCGGACGGCCGGGAGATCTCCCTGGAGACCGAGGACGGCCTGACCCTCGGAGCCTGGTTCATCCCCTCGGCCGCTGCAGAGCCCGGGCCGGCCGTGCTGTTCCTGCCCGGCAACGCCGGCAACCGTTCCTACCGCGCGCCGCTGGCCGCGTCGCTGTCGCGGAACGGCCTGTCGGTGCTGCTGGTGGACTACCGCGGCTATGCGGGCAACCCAGGCAGCCCCTCGGAGGCCGGCCTGGCCGCCGACGCGCGCGCCGCCCTGAAGAAGCTGCGCCAGTTCCCGGAGGTGGACCCGGACCGGATACTCTACTTCGGCGAGTCTCTGGGCACCGGTGTTGCGGTCTCACTGGCGGCGGAGTCCCCGCCTGCCGCCCTCATCCTGCGCTCGCCGTTCTCGTCACTGACCTCTGTGGCGCGTCTGCACTACCCGTTCCTGCCGGTACGCTGGATCCTCCGGGATCGCTTCGATTCCGCGGGGCGGATCGGCGACATCTCCTCCCCCGTGCTGATCCTCGCCGGCGATAGCGACCGCATCATCCCGGCCGCGGAAAGCCGTCGCCTGTTCGACGCCGCCGGCGAGCCCAAGCGCTTCGTGCTGTTCCCCGGTGCCGGCCACAACGACCTGGCCCTGCTCGCCGGCCCCCAGCTCCTGCACGAGGTGCGCCGCTTCCTGGAGGAGATGGAGGTAGGTCCCACCGCCCCACCGCGTCGTCCGTTGCAGAATTGAGATAAGACTGCGTGATGCCGTGCTGGGCGAGGAGCAAGGGGCTGCTACCGGATCGGGATCTCGACAGGGAGGTCCTGACGCCGGTAGAGGCAGGTTCCGTCCACGTCCTCACAGACGTAGTAGAGAGCGTACGCCGGGAGGCGGGCGCTTTCGCCTTTCGCGCCCGGGGGAACGCGCACCTCGAACTCGACCGTCCGTGTCTCCTGGCTGACCTCCTTCGGTGGGTTGGCAACGGTCAGGTAGCGCTGGTCCACATCGAAGCCCTCGGGCGCTCCCACCCAGACCACCAGATCCTTTGCCTCGTTGTTCCAGTGGGCCTTCCTGCCCAGGTTGGGCCGCAGGAAGACGTGCACCCGGGCGGTATCCCCCGGGGAGACCCTGGCCGGCACCACAGCGGTCTCGACCTGGATGAACCTGCCGTCGTCGTGGGTGATGCGGTCGCGCGGGTCGGGGCTCTCCCGCCCGGCCGCCGCGACCTCGAAGGTCCGCGCCGGTGCGGCGTACTCCGCGCCGCCCGGGTCCACCGGAAGAGGAGCCGGCGTCTCGCCCCGGGCCCGGATCTCCCGTCGGGCGATGGCCACCCAATCGTAGAATGGATACGGCTTTTCCAGCCGCGGGCCGTACTGCTGGATCCGCCGCCTCCAGATGTACTGGTTCGGCTCCCCGTCCAGCGCCGCCTGCCACCGGTCCACCGCCCGCTGAAAGTCGTCCGGCCGGCGATCCGGCGACTCGAACCTGCGGCGCAGCGCCACCCCCAGCCGGAAGTGGGTGGCCGCACGATCCGGCTCGAGCTCGGCCGCCCTGCCATACGCGTCCACCGCGTCATCCGTCCGATCGGATCCGCCCCAGAGGAAGAGCGCGTCGCCGTAGGCCCGCCAGGCCGCGGCGTCCCCTCCCTCCTCCGCACTCCTCTGGAGAGCCGGCAAGCGCGGCGGACGCGGGCCCCGGGCGGCGGGCTCGACCGGCGGCTCATGGCGCGTCTCGAGGAATTTCTCCAGGTCGTCCCGGCTCGGGTTGCGTCCCCGGATCACGCCGTGCTCGTCGATGAGAAACGTGATGGGAACCACCCACACGCCCAGCAGGTCCAGGCTGTCCACCAGGATCGGCCAGTCCATCCCCTTCCACTGCATGAAGAGCCGGGCGCGCTCGGGATGCTGCTCCTGGATGATGCCCACCATCCGGATCTTGCCCTTCTCCTGGAGGGCCTTGGTCCTTTCGTGCCACCCGGGCACGTGCCTGCGGCAGCCCGCTCACCAGGAGGCGAATACGTGCAGGACGAGCTTCTGGCCCCGGAACTCCCGGAGGGAGGTGGGCGCCCCGCTCTCGAGAGAGGGCAGCAGCAGATCGGGGAACATCTCCCCCGTCTCGAGCCGGGCTGCAGAGCCGGAGGCAGGGCTCGCGAAGCCAAAGAGGAGAAGGCTCAGCAGGAGCAATCCAGCGACACGAATCGTGTCCTTCACGACGACCCTCCTTCGGCCCAGGGGAGATCCGCCCACACAACCCGCACAGGGCCGGGCCTCTACTCCTGGTCTCCCATCAGGTCCATGAGTGCATGGACGGTGGCTTCCACTCCGGCCCTGACGGCGGGCTCCGGTGATATCTTGAACAGCGGGCTGTGGTGGCTGGGGACCGGTGCACCGCCGGCTGCTTCCCGTTCAAAATCTTCCTTGGGCGTGCCACCGACGGAAAAATAGACGCTGGGGATCTGCGGATCGGTCGTGAAGAAACCGAAGTCCTCGGCCCCCATGCCCTTGGTCTGCGAGTCCAGCAGAGCCTCTTCACCCATCTTGTCTCTCAGCACCGCCTTGAGGCGGCGGGCCAGGTCGCGGTTGTTGAAGGTCGGCGGATAGGAGAACTCGCTGACCACCACATCGGGCATCTTGTCTTCCGGTAGCCCGGCCGTGCGGGCGGTGCCGATGGCAACGCGCTTGATGGCCGAGAGCAGCTGCTCTCTGACTTCAGGGTTGAGGCTCCTCACCGTCAACTGCAGTTCGGCCCGGTCGGAAATAATATTATGCTTGGTCCCGGCGTGGAACGCACCGACGGTGATCACCCCGGCGTCCCGTGGCGCCAGTTCACGGCTGATGATGGTCTGCAGGTTGAGGATGAGTTGCGCCCCGATGACGATCGGGTCCTTGCCCCGGTGCGGATGCGCGCCGTGGGCGCCGATGCCATGAACCATGATATCGACAGTATCCGCGCCGGCATAGGGCGAGCCCTCGCTGACGATGATCTTCCCGGCCTCGTCATTGGAGCTGACATGGAAAGCAAAGGCGTAATCAGGCTGGCCGAAGCGGTCCCATAGCCTGTCATCCATCATGGCCGACGCGCCGGGGCCTTTTTCCTCGGCCGGCTGGCCAATCAGCATGAGCGTTCCCGACCACTGCACGCTCATGGCCGCCATGCGCCGGGCTGTGCCGACCAGGCTGGTGAGATGCACATCAGGGCCGCAGGCGTGCATCACGCCGACCTCGTTTCCGTCCCAGTCGATCGCCTTGACGACAGATGCATTGGCAAGTCCCGATTGCTCCACGACCGGCAGGCCGTCCATATCGGCGCGCATCATGAC
>CBDVAL010000252.1:0-4451 GCA_965371955.1 uncultured bacterium
GGCGAAGGGATGAAAACACCGTCCGCACGAAGATCCGCAGCATCTCGGATGTGAATGGGGCTAGGGGCGCGGCTTCTGCAGCTCATGCGGCGGGCGTCGGCCGCCTGGCTCGTCGACCGTGACCAGGAACGTCTCGAGCTGCTCGCGCACGACCTGATGGAGCACGGTGCTCTCGGGCTCACGCCGGCGGTAGCGGCCGGTGGCAACTGGGGCGCCTGAGGATCCCTGGTGAGGCTCCGCCATGGGAGGGCACAAGAGCCGTTCCCGTGCCAGAGTGGCACCAGACCCGCAAACTACAGGAGCCGCAGGTGTTGTGTGCAGAGGTGGCCCGACGCAGGCGGCCCGATACCGCGCGCATGCGGACACCGGCACCGCCGTATGCGCGAATGCGAACACAGCCCTGGCGTCCCAGGGCCGACGGCCCGGCGGAGCGAGGTATGAGGTCTAGCTCCGACCCCGATCTTCTCGGTGCTGCCGGATCTGCTCCTGGACGATGCGGTGGGTGGCCATGCGGTCCAGGTGGGAGGCCAGTTCGTGAAGCTGGTTGCCGGTGAGGGCATGCTCCCGCGTCACCAGCGTGACGACCTTCCTCAGCACTTCGTCCAGTTCGGAGTCAGCATCAGGGGGGGCAGCGGTGGTCACGCCGCACCCTCGAGTTCCGCCGCCTGGTCGCACACCGAGCGGATGGTGACCCCGGGCGCGAGCTTGAGCCCCTCTTCATAGTCGTACATAAAGATGGTCTCCCAGGGACAGTACTTGGCGCACAGCTTGCAGCCGATGCAGCGGTCCAGGTCGATCTCCACCAGCTTGTTCATGTCGGGGTGATGCAGTCCGGGGACGATCTCGATGCAGTCCACCGGGCAAAAGGCGATGCAAGCCTCGCAGCCGGTGCACCCCGCCTGCTCCACCACGGCCGTCAGGGCCGGAACCTTCTTGCGCAGCGGCTTCCCCTTGGTGACATCGATGACTTCGAGTTCGACCGGCATGGACAGGTCTCCAGGCGCGCCACGGCACGGATTGGCCCCGTTCAAGACGACGGGCCTGCTGTGAGTGTAGCCTTGCCCGGGCGCGGGTTCAAGAGCCGGATTCCGCCGTCGGGGCTGTCGAGAGGCTGCTTGTTGGCCTTCCGGCACTGTGCTAAGGTGCGGGCAGCAAATGATGTTATGCTGCCCGGAATGGGCGGACCCGCCCCTGCTCGGGGGATTCACAGAGAAAGAACCGAATCTCCGGGCCGAAGGCTCCCCACCGAAGGAGACAGATGTCCAAGGCAATGCTGATCAACGTGACCCATGCCGAAGAAGGCAGGGTCGCGATCGTCGATAACGGCGTGCTCGATGGTTTCGAAATCGACACCGTCCAGCGCGGCCAGATCAAAGGAAATATCTACAAAGCAACCGTCCGCAACGTCAACCAGGCCCTGCAGGCCTCGTTCGTGGATTTCGGCGGGATACGCGACGGATTCCTGCCGCTCGATGAGGTCAACTTCCAGATCCTCCCGCAGCGCGGCAAGGGTAAGGGTAAGGGCCACCGGATCGAGGATCACCTCTCCAACGGCACCGAGGTTCTGGTCCAGGTGGTCAAGGACCCGTTCGCCAGCAAGCCCCCCACGCTGAGCACGTTCATCTCGCTGCCGGGGCGCTTCATGGTGCTGACCCCCGACTCCGAGGCCGGCGGCATCTCGCGCAAGATCGAGGACAGCGGCCAGCGGGACCGGTTGAAGAAGATCCTCTCGGAGCTCAAGGCACCGGAGGGAGCAGGAATCATCATCCGTACCGCCGGTATCGATCAGACCAAGACCGAACTGGCGCGCGACCTGCGCTACCTGTCGCGACTGTGGCAGAACATCCAGCGCGCCGGCAAGTCCCTCAAGGCGCCGGCGCTTCTCTACCAGGAACGTGACCTGGCCATCCGCACCATCCGGGACTACCTCACCTCCGACATCGATGAGATCTGGATCGACAACAAGGAGGTATTCGAGCGCGCCACCAAGTGGTTCAAGGCGGTGATGCCCACCAAGACCAAGCTCCTCAAGCTGTACGACGGAGCCGGGCCGTTGTTCTCGAAGCACAACATCGAGGACCAGATCGAGCAGATCTTCAAGCGCAAGGTGCAACTCAAGTCGGGCGGTGCCATCGTCATCGACTCCACCGAGGCGCTCACTGCCATCGATGTCAACTCCGGCAAGTTCCGCAAGGCGGGCAGCCTGGAGGACACCGCAACGCAGACCAACCTGGAGGCCGCCACCGAGATCTGCCGCCAGCTGCGACTGCGCGACCTGGGCGGGATCATCGTCATCGACTTCATCGACATGCGCTCCCGCAAGAACATGCGCTCGGTGGAGAAGCTGGTCCGCGATGCAATGAAGCGCGACAAGGCCAAGCACGACATCACCAGCATCTCCAAGCTGGGCCTGATGGAGATCTCCCGTCAGCGCATCAAGTCCACCAAGTCGGCCTCCGCCTACGTGGAGTGCGAGACCTGCCTCGGCGACGGCGTGGTCCGGGCGGTGGAATCCGCCGCACTGGTGGCGCTGCGCAAGGCACACACGACGGTGGCCAGCGGGAACATGGAGGCTCTGCAGATCGTGCTGCCCCATGATGTGGCCATTCATCTTCTCAACACCAAGCGGGAGGAGATCCAGCAGATCGAGGCGCGCAACCAGTGTCATATCCTGGTGACGGTACGCGATGGCCTGAAGCGTGATCAGCTCGAGATCGTCGAGGCCCGCAAGGGCGAGACCCTGGATCTGGCCCCCAAGGAGGCGGCGCGCCCCACCGAGGAGAGCAAGCGCCGCGGACGCAAGGCCGGCAGGAAGCCGACGCGCACCGCCGCGCAGGTCAAGACCGAACCGGCGGTCACCGATGAGCTGCTCGAGAAGGAGATACTCGAGGAGGAGAAGGCGGATCGGCGCGCCGGCGGCAAGCAGCGTCCACGTCGCGGGACCAAGGCACGCACCGGATCGGAACAGGAGGCCACAGCAGACGAGGCCGATGAGGAGTCGCGCGAGGGCAGCGGCGATGCCCCTGCCCGTAAGCGTCGCCGGCGCCGGCGCGGCGGACGCTCGCGGCGCGGACGCACACGCGACGGCGACACCATGCCTCCCGAGGGCGGGACCAGCGAGGACGATCCGACCCCGGTGGAGGTGCTGGTTCCCGCGGCGTCCGGCGAAGAGCCCTATCTGTCGCCCTCCATCGCAGCACAGGCCCGGGAGATACCCGAAGGCGATGAGAAGTCGGGTTCGTGGTGGGAGCGATTCCGCCGGGTCCTGCGCTCCTCCGGCCCCGGGTCGTCGCCGGAGTAGTTGCCGGCGCTGCGACGAACGAGGAGCGGCCCGAACCTCCCCATGAATCAGAAACCTCGATGGGCTCGGCCCGCCCTGGCGGCCGCAGTATGGTGGTTGCTGGCCGGACCGATGCCGGCCACAGCCGGCGTGGTGATCTACGAGGAGGGAAACAAGAAGATCGAGGTGGGTGGCCGGATCCAGGTGCAGTACACGCAGATTGACATAGACGATGAAGAGTCCATCGACGACCTGTTCTTCCGGCGCCTGCGGTTCTACATCGCCGGCACGGTCACCGAGAACTGGTATGCCAAGCTCCAGTTCGATTTCGGCAAGAGCTTCGATGACGACGAGGTGGCCGTCAAGGACGCCTATATTCGCTATACCGGCTGGGAGAACCTGAAGCTCACCGTGGGCAACCAGAAGCCGCCGTTCTCGCGTGAGTTCCTGACCTCCTCGAAGAAGCGGCAGCAGGTGGAACCGCCGTTCACTGGCGACCACAACTTCGGCAATCCCGACCGCCTGCTGGGCGTGAAGCTGGACGGCAAGGCCGTGGACAACAAGCTGGCTTACTCGGTGGCGTTCGGCGCCGAGGACCATGATCCGGCCGTCGGCCGCATGGACTTCGACACACCGACCAACGACCAGTCGGACTGGAACCAGGGCTGGCTGGCAGCGGGCCGCATCGACTTCCATCCCCTGGGCGAGATGAAGTACGACCAGGGCGACTTCCACTCCGACGAGACCCGATTCACCGTCAGCGTCGCTGCGTTCACCTGGGCCAACGATGACGACCGCAACACCTACACCGACGAGGATGACATGACCACCAGCACCTCGAAGGTGGATCTGGATGAGGCCACTGGCTTCGAGCTCAGCGGCGGTGTGCGCACCCATGGCTTCTCGGCGGACGTGCAACTCAACCGGATCAGCGGCGATACGGTGGACTCCGACTTCACCGGCGGTCTGTACAGGGACGGCAGCACGGATCTGGACCAGATCAGCCTGGTGAGCGGCTACATGGTGGTGCAGGACCGGCTGGAGATCACCACCGGCTGGCAATCGCAGGATGCCGACAACTACGAGGAGGCCTGGGAGCGCACCTCGGTGGGGCTCAACTATTTCTGGAACCGTTACAAGATGAAGGCCCAGCTCACCTACCAGAGGGGCG
>CBDVAL010000253.1:0-4381 GCA_965371955.1 uncultured bacterium
GGGCTGCCGGGGACCCGTCATGCTGCATCCAGGAAGGACGCCTCGGCGTCCCTGGCTCTCACGTACTTCCCGCGCTCGCAGCCACAGCCCTTCAAGGAATGGCTCCAGGTGGCCTCCTGGGCTGATGAGCAGATCTCACCCCAGGCCACGGCGGACGAGGTCCTGCGGGCCACGGTGTCGAAGCTCGCGGGCAGCAATGATCGCGACGACACGCTGCGCGCCGTCGGCAGCTATGTGCAGGAGCTACGCTACATTACCGTCTCCCTGGGGAGGTCGGGCTACATCCCGTACCCCGCCGCGGATGTCTTCAAGAAACGCTACGGGGACTGCAAGGACAAGGCAACCCTCATGATGACCATGCTCCGGGAGGCGGGAATCGAATCGCACCCGATCCTGGTCAACACGCGTGACAGCGGCCAGGTGTATACGCCGTTCCCGTCGCCCGGCCAGTTCAATCATGTGGTTCTGGGAATCCCGCTGCCGGCTGATTCGGAGTTCCTCGCCACGGCAACGCACCCCGAGCTGGGACGGCTGCTGGTGTTCGACCCGACGGACGAGCAGACGCCGTTGGGCGATCTTCCCTGGACCGACCAGGGCACCAGCGGACTGCTGGTGCATCCGGAACTGGGCTCGCTGGTGCAGCTTCCGGTGCTCGCCGCCCGATCCAATCTTGCCGAGCGGGACTGGAACCTGGTGATGGATCCCACCGGCGCCGCCGTGGTCCGGATGGAGGCCACGTTCAGCGGCCAGTACGCCCGCATGGTCCGCGGCTGGCTCGGCGGCCGGAACCAGGAGCAGCGCACCCAGGCCGTCGCGGCGGCGCTGGCGCGCAGGGTGCCGGGCGCCCGTCTGAACCAGGCGTCGGTCCACGGGCTATCCACGCCCGAGACGCCGGTGCAAATCTCGGTGGAGATGGACGTCCCGCGCTTCAGCCGGCCGGCCGGGCGGCTGCGCCTGGCGGAGCCGTTGAAGTTCATCCAGTCGCTGGCTCCGGATCTTCCCGAGGACCCTCGCGGATTGCCGGTTCTGATCCAGTTCCACTTCCAGGAGATCGACCGCGTGCACATCGAGCTGCCGGAGCACTGGGAGCTCTCCGAGCCGCCCGAAACGCTGGCAGTGGAATCGGAGTTCGGCCGCCTGTCGTTCCATGCCGTCGGCGGTGAGTCCGGGTGGGACCTGGAGCGCGATCTGGTGGTGGAGACCCTGGCGGTGCCGCTGGAGAGCTACGATGACGCCCGGGAGTTTCTCGGCCAGTCGTTGAAGCTTCTCTCCGCGCCATTGGTGCTGGAACGCACCGATCGGTGAAGCGCTTGCCGCATTCGCTTCCCCGGCGCGGCGGACATCTCAACCGCGGCTGGACCTACCGCGAAGTGATGGGGGGTGATGCCGTCGGTCGCACCGTGCTGGATCATCTGAGCGCGCGCTACGCTCACTCCTCCCGTGAGGATTGGGCGATGCGCATCGCCGAAGGCCTGGTGGAGGTGGATGGGAGGGCCGCCCGGCCGGAGATGGAGCTGCGCCGCGCGCAGCTTCTGGTGTGGCATCGTCCTCCGTGGCTCGAGCCCGCGGTGCCGCGCACCTTCGCCGTGCTGTACCGGGACGCGGAGGTCCTGGCCGTTGCCAAGCCCGGCGGACTGCCCACCTTGCCCGGGGCCGCGTTCCTGGAGAGCACGCTGCTTCATCTTGTGCGCCGCGAGGATCCCGAGGCAGTTCCGGTGCACCGGCTGGGGCGCGGCACCTCCGGCATCGTCCTGTTCGCGCTCTCGGTCCGTGCCCGTTCGCGCCTGACGCAGGCCTTCCGCGCGCGCCAGGTGCGCAAGATCTACCGCGGGCTGGTCCGGGGTTCGCCGCGTCAGGACCGTTTCTCCGTGGACGTTCCCATCGGGCCGGTGGCGCATCCGTACCTGGGCACGGTGCATGCCGCGTCGCGCGACGGGATGCTGGCTCACAGCGCGGTGCGGGTTCTGGAGAGGGGGCCGGGAGGTTCGCTGGTGGAGGTTCGCATCACCACCGGGCGTCCGCACCAGATCCGCATTCATCTGGCGGCGGCGGGCCACCCGCTGGTGGGGGATCCCCTCTACGGCGCCGGTGGCTTGCCGCTGCAGGAAACAGCCGTGCCGGGGGATGTCGGGTATCTGCTGCATGCGCAGCAACTCACCTTCCCGCACCCGGCTACCGGGGACCGGCTGGAAGTCTTCTGTGCGTGCCCCACGCCGCTGCGGCGGCTGTCGAGCGCGAGGCCGGCGTCCCTGCCCGCGCTAGATGCTGTTGAGGCGTCCGCCGTCCACCGGCAGGTTCACGCCACGGATGTACGACGCCGCCGGTGAGGCCAGGAAAGCGATGGCCGCGCCCAGCTCCTCCGGACGTCCGAGTCGTCCCTCCGGCACCATGGCCAGCCAGCCGGCGCGCACCTCGTCGTCGGTCCGGTTGGTACGGCCGCCGATGTCCACTGCCAGCGTGGAGAGACGCTCGGTGTCGGTGAAGCCCGGCAGGATGTTATTGATGGTCACGTGGGGTGGCAGCTCGCGCGACAGCGTCTTGGCCCACGCAGCCATGGCGGCGCGGATCACGTTGCTCACGCCCAGCCCGGGGATCGGTTCGCGCACCGACGTGGAAAGAACGTTGATGATGCGTCCGTAGCCCGCCTCCCTCATCCCCGGCAGGAACCGTGCGGTCAGCAGGTGCGCTGCCAGCACGTGGCGCCCGAACGCGCGCAACAGATCTTCCTCGCCGGCGCCCAGCAGCGGGCCCGGCGACGGTCCGCCGGTGTTGTTGAGCAGGATATGCACCGGCTCCAGGGACGCGCCGTCCAGGGCGGCCTGGAGCCCCGGTCTGTCATCGAGGTCGGCAGAGAGGACGTCCACCCGGCCTCCGTCCGAACGCAGCTGCGCGGCAAGCTCGTCGAGTGTCTCCTGGCGCCGGGAGAGAAGCGTCAGCCGGGCTCCGGCGGCGGCCAGAGCCACGGCGGCGGCGCGGCCGATGCCGGCGCTGGCACCGCACACCAGCGCGTGACGGTCCTGCAGATTGAAACCGGGTGGTGTCCCTTGCATGAGAGTGCCTCTCCCTCGTCAGAGTCGGCACGAATCCTAGCACACCTCAGGAGGGAGCCCCGTGAATCGCAACGGATCCTTGATCCTGGCCACAGCTTCTCAGCTCGGGCTGACCTGCTGCTGCATCACCTGCCGGCCGAGACCATTCCGACGATCATGAGGACGATGAGGCCACCCCACAGCAGAGTCGTCAGTCCACCGAGGATGATTCCGATCCAAGCATGGACTGCGCCCCGGATTATCGGTCTCGCCCTTCTCATGCGAAGGCCCAGAACACCCAGGAATATCCCGGGGATTCCTACGAAGATCCCGATGAACGGTATCAGGGAAAAAACGCCGCAGTAGTACGCGATGAGGGCCGGAGGATTCTTGTAGGGGATAATGCCGCCGGTTGCGTCGCCCTGCGCTTCAGTTGCGGCATCCGGCATCCAAACGTCCTTCTCCGCCCGGAACGTCTTCTTGCATTCTAACCATCAGCAGCCGGTGATCGGCCATGCTTGCAGATATCTGTGCGTACATCCTGGGCACTTGTCTTCGGCGGGAGGGCCAGTGCCCTGGAGTCAGTATATACGAAACTCTGAAGCTCCCTGCGCCGGTGCTAGTGGCGACCCTTCTGCCGATTGACAAGCTGCTTGGCTGCCTCGGCGCGTAGCGGGGCAGGGAGGCGCGGGTTCTGCCGGACGGCTCGCAGTTTGAGGGTGGGCAGGGCCTTCACCAGGCGGAGCGCGTCAGCCAGGGGGGTGGAACGGTTCTCCACCAGCGACAAGCGGATGGGGGCGCGGTTGCTCCACTTCTCGTCCCGGGCGATCACACCGAGCAGTGTCGACGGAGTGGTCCGGTCCCGGGTCAGCATGGCAACGTCCCTCTCGGCGACGCGCGGGTTGCGCAGCAGCTCCGGGACCAGGCGCGGATCGCGAGCGCGGAACAACGCCGCGAGCACACCACGGCCGCTGGTGCGGGCCAGCTTGAGCTTCTCCACGGGCGGGATCTGATTCAACCGGCTGGCGAGGATCTGCTCGGCGAGGCTGCGCAGCGCGGCGGGGACATCCGAGTCCTTGCACATCTCCGCCAGGTCGCGCCACTGCAGGAACTTCACCAGATGCATGGAGATGGCCAGGGAGGCCGCAGGGTGCCGTGCCACGGCACCCTTGATCTCGTCGCTGCGCATGAGCTGCTCGTCGTTGCCGATGCGGGTCAGGAGGGATTCCGTCAGGCCGCGGTTGCGCAGCAACACCCCCAGCAGGTTCTCATCCATCCGCGGGTTGAGCAGCGCGCCCTCCGCATACGGAGGAGGTGCGGTGGCCAGTCGATTCCGTAATTGATCGAGCGAA
>CBDVAL010000254.1:0-4328 GCA_965371955.1 uncultured bacterium
GACGTTGGCTCGGTGAGCATCAACTGCGTCGTGCTGGACGCGCGGCGCGAGCTGGTCTACGAGCACCCCTACCAGCGGCATTTCGGCAGGATTGCGCCGCAGACAGTTGCCGTCCTGCGGGCTGTCTTCGAGCGGTGTGGCCCCCACCGGATCGAGAAGCTGGCCTTCACCGGCAACCACGGGAAGATCAGCGCCGCCCGACTCGGCGTCCCCTACGAGTACGAGTCCATCACCCAGCTGCTCGGCGTACTGCACCTGGTGCCACATGCCGCCACAATCATCAGCATGGGTGGCCAGGACGCCGCACTCTACCGACTGTCCCACGAGGACGGACAGTGGCACCTGAAGTCCTTCTCCATGAACGGCCCCTGCGCCGCGGGCACGGGCTCGTTCATCGATCAGCAGGCCGAGCGGCTCGCATCGTCCATCTATGACGCGCGGGTCTCGTTCTCCCAGGAGCGTGTCTCGCAGATTCTCGCCGACTTCATAGCGCTGGGTCGGCAGAGTACCTGCCCGGCACCGGTGGCCTGCCGCTGCACGGTGTTCACCAAGTCGGACATGATTCACTTGCAGAACAAGGGCGAGCCCTTGGCGAACATCATCGCGGGCCTCCATCGGGGCAACGCCGCCAACTGCGTCAGCACCTTGGCCGCCAATCGCGCGGTCGGCGGGCCCGTGGTATTCGTCGGCGGCGTGGCCAGCAACGAGCTCCAGGTCGAGGCGTTCCGGCGCTACTACCCGGGCCTGCAGGTGCCTCCGCATCACACGTCGGTGGGAGCGCTGGGCGCCGCGCTCTTCGCCCTGGGGCGGACGGAGCGGCAGAGGCTGCGCGCGTCCGACCTGGAGGCGCTGGTGCAGGAGGCGGACAGCGAGTTTCCCCGGGCGCCGGCGCTGCGCCTCCACAAGACGAGCTTCAGCCATGATGTTGCGGTCCCCAGGCGGCCGCCGGGCCGCGGCGTGCGGGCCTATCTCGGCATCGATGTCGGGTCCACCACCACCAAGACCGTCTTGATGGACGCCGACGGCGACATCGTGCACAAGCAGTACGTGCAGACCCGGGGAAGGCCCATCGAGGTCACGCAGGGTCTCCTCGCCGGGGTACACGCGGAGTTTGGGGACCGGCTGGAGCTATTGGGTACCGCCACTACCGGCTCCGGGCGATACGTGGTGGGCGATTTCATCCGCGCCGATCTCGTGATCGACGAGATCACCGCGCATGCCCGCGCCGCGGTGCACTGGGATCCCAGCGTGGATACGGTCTTCGAGATCGGCGGCCAGGACTCCAAGTACATCTGGCTCGAGAACGCCAACCCGCTCGACTTCGATATGAACAAGGTGTGCGCCGCGGGGACCGGGAGCTTCCTGCACGAGCTGGCCAACAAGTTGGGCGTCAACATCGTCAAGGAGTTTCAGGAGCTCGCCCTCTCGTCCCAGAGCCCGATCGGCCTGGCCGAACGCTGCACCGTGTTCATGGAGTCCGACCTGCTGTCCTACGCGCAGCAGGGGGCGCGGCTCGAGGACCTCCTGGCCGGTCTCTGCTATGCCATCGTCCACAACTATCTCAATCGGGTGGTACAGAAGCGGCGGATCGGCACGCGGGTCATGTTCCTCGGCGGCCCGTCGCTGAACAAGGCCGTGGTGGCGGCCTTCGAGAACGTGCTGGGTCGGGAGATCCTGGTCCCAGGGCACCGGGAGGTGCTGGGAGCCCACGGCGCCGCGTTGAGCTTGAAGGAGAGACGGCTGACGGGACAGCGGCTCAGGTCCCCGACTCCGCCGCTCGCGTCGCTCAGCCAGGCCACGGTATCGGTGACCGAGAAGGTCTGCCGGGCCGACAAGAACTGCCACAACCAGTGCAAGCTGAAGGTGTACGACTTCGGCGGTCACAAGAGCGTCTGGGGAGGCGAGTGCGGCCGCTACGAGATGCGGCGTGCACGGCGGAAGGTCAAGGTCAACTGGTTCAAGAAACGCGAAGCCATCTTCACGGAGTACCTGAAAGGCCACTGCGTGGATGCGGCCGAGCTCGGTTCCCCGAGTGGCGTGGCCCCGCACACGCGTGAACGCATCGACGGCCGACGCACCATTGGCATTCCCCGGGGCCTGCATTTCCTCCAGTTCGGCGTGCTGTGGACCCGTTTCTGGGAAAGCCTGGGGTTCGCGCCGGTGCTTTCTTCCAAGACGACGCAGCAGATCGCCATGGCGGGCGTCGAGTCCACGATCTCCGATGTCTGTTATCCCATCAAGGTGTTCCACGGCCACGTGGAGAGCCTGAGGAGACTGACAGGCCTGCTGTTCCTCCCGACCGTCATCACCATGCCCACGCCGCGGCGGGAGGAAACCGGCTTCTACTGTCCCCTGGTGCAGGGCAGCCAGTACATGGTGAGTGCGGCCATGGACATCCCGGGAGACATGCTGCTGTCACCCACCGTCTGTCTCAACGCTGCCGTGGATCAGGTGGTCCTGGACCTGCACCGCACCCTCGGCGGGCGACTGGGCCTGAGCCGACGGCAGGTGGACCATGCGTTTCGTGAGGCCCTGGAAGTGCAGCGTGCCTTCGAGCGCGAGCTGCTGGAACACGGCCGAGGCTTCCTCGACTCCTTGGGCCCGGACGAGTCGTGGATCGTGGTGAGCGGCCGGCCCTACACCCTCTACGATGAGCGGCTCAATCTCCATCTGGGCGAGCGTCTGGCGAAGCTGGGGATCGAGGCGATTCCCCAGGACATGCTGGATACGGCCGGCGTGGACCTGAGCGACTTCCCCAACATGTACTGGGGCCTCGGCGCCGGCATCCTGCGCACGGCCAAGCTGATCAAGGAACACCCCGGTGCCTACGGCATCCACCTCACGAACTTCAGCTGTGGCGCGGACTCCTTCATGGAGCACTTCTACCGCCACGTCATGCAGCCCAAGCCCTATCTGATCCTCGAGCTCGACGAGCACACCGCAGTGGCCGGAGTGGTCACCCGTCTGGAAGCATTCGCCAACGTCATTCGGAACGAGCATCGCTCGGGCTGCCATGGGAGTGAGGCGCGGAGTGCCGTGCCGGCGCCGGGGGTCGAGTCGCGTGCCCGTTTCGACTCGCTGAGACACAAGGTCGGCAAGTTCAGTTTGGCCGACAAGACGTTGCTGATTCCGGAGATGAGCCGCGCCGGCAGCCAGCTGCTTGCCGCTGCGCTGAGAGGTTTCGGCGTCGATGCCCAGGTCATGCCGACCTACCAGGGGCTCTCCCTGGGCAAGGAGTTCACGTCGGGCAAGGAGTGCTTTCCCTGCCAGATCACGCTGGGGGACGTGCTCCACCGCCTGCAAGGTGACAAGGCGCGCCTGGGCGACGCCTTCAACTCGGAGAACTACCTCTATTTCATGGCGGAGACCGGCGGGCCGTGTCGCTTCGGCATGTATGGCAAGCTGCATCGCATCATCCTCGACTCGCTGGACGGCTTCAGCGGGACGTGTATTGCCTCGATCACGTCCGAGGACGGCTATGCCATCGGCGGCCTGCTGAGACCGGAGCTACGGTCGCGCTTCAGGAAGGCGGGCTACGTGGCCACGGTGGTCGGTGATGTGCTGGATCGCATGCTGTGGCGCGTGCGACCGTACGAGCAAGAGCCCGGGCAAGCCGACGCGTATTTCGACTGGGCGCTCGCGGGCCTGGTGGAGGTCTTCGAGCGCCACGCGCGCACGACGGGATTTCGGCAGATCATGAACGCGCTGGAGGAGATTGCGCGGCCGGCGCGGGACCTCATCGATCCCACCATCGGCCCGAAGCCTCTGATCGGCCTCGTGGGTGAGATCTACCTGCGGAGTCACCGGGCCTCGAACCAGGATCTGATACGACTGCTGGAGCGCCACGGCGCCGAGGTGGTGAGCGCCTCCGTCGCCGAGTGGCTCAACTACGTATCACATTGCCTGACGCAGGATGCGGGAAGGGGCGTCGTGCGCGCCATGCAGCGGCGAGATCCCGGCCTCTGCGGCCGCCATCTGCGAGCCTGGCTGCTGCATGGCGCTCGCCTGACGTACCAGTACCTGCGTTCGCGGCAGGTCTACCGCAGGGTCGGGAAGCACCTCGCCATCCATGGGGACCACCGGATCGGCCACATCGAGAGGCAGCTCGACGGCGACCGGATCTTCTCCTTCCGGGTCGGCACGGAGGCGGCGTTGAGCATCGGTGGGGCCCTGGAGTACGCGGCGGCGGGCTGTGACGGCGTCGTGAACGTCTACCCGTTCACCTGCATGCCCTCCACCATGTGCTCGGCCATTCTCAAGCCCATGCTGGACAGGCTGCAGATCCCCTACATCGATTCGGTCTACGACGGCACCTTCCAGCCCAACCG
>CBDVAL010000255.1:0-4304 GCA_965371955.1 uncultured bacterium
GTAAAGAAGTTCATCAACGTCCGCTTCGAGCCCAATGGCATGACGCCCAACGCGGACATTCGTTTTGCCAAGTCGCCGGTGGACTACATGTTCCGGTGGCTCGGTCAGAATTTCCTCTCCCCGGAGGATCAAAAGGGCCTGGGTCTACGCCACGGCACCGAGGAGACGGAAGGTGAAAGCGCCCGGGAGGTGCTGGAGACCCTCCAGCCCGAAGGCGAGCTGGACCCCTCCCGCGGCGGCGTGATCCCCTTCCGGCCTCCCAGGGCGGCGGCCACCGATGCACCGCCGTGCTCCGAGTGCGGGGCACTGATGGTGCGCAACGGCGCCTGCTACGCCTGCATCAACTGCGGAGCGACCAGCGGGTGCTCATGAGGCCCATGTTAGTGGGGCAGCACACCTGACCGGCGGAGCTTCCGGCTCCGCTCAGCCAGCCCTCCGGGATGGAGCCCGGGGCCGCCGCCCGGCGGTCCCGGGCTGTTTCTTTCTCCGGCGCACCGCCCGTCCGTTCCAGCGGTAGCGTTCCAGGTCGACGCGACCGCTATCGCCGAAGCCGATGCCCTCGCGCACCAGGAGCTGGCGCTGGATCTCCTCGGCAAGGGGAATTCCCCGGGACGAGATGGCTCCCCGGGCGTTGATGACCCGGTGCCACGGCACACGAGACCCCTCGGGAAGGGAATGCAGCGCCCAGCCCACCATGCGCGCCGCGCCGGGCCGGCCTGCCATACGCGCCACCTGGCCGTAGGTCACCACCCGACCGCGGGGCACCCGCCGCACCACCCGCGCCACCTCGGCGAAGAAGCTCCGGGCTACCGCCGGCATCGGTAGACGAAGGCAGGAGGAACGTTGGTCCAGGTGACCCGGCTACGGCTCACCTCGGAGAACCGATCCTTCAACAGGACGTGAAAGCGCCGCGCCGCCGGAAGGAGCACTCCTTGCAGATAAGCGAAGGTAACGAACTGACCTCCCGGAGGCAGAACCGAGATGATGGCATCCAGGAGCGCCCATTGTTTCTCGGCAGGAAACGCGGCCCAGGGCAACCCGCTGATCACGCAATCCACCTGCTCCACTCCCTGCTGGCGGCATAGTGGGGCGAGGTTCTGCACCGAATCCTGCACCAGGGACACCTGCGGATAGTTCTGGCGAAAGATCTCGCCGAGGCCCGGATGAAGCTCCACCGCGAAGAACAGCGTGCCCTCCCGGAGCCGCGTCAGGATCTCCCCGGTGATGGCCCCCGTTCCGGGCCCCGCCTCCACCACCGCTCGTGCCCGATCCCAGTCCACGGACTCCACCATGCGGCGCGCCAACCGGGGAGAACTCGGCACCACGGCGCCGATACGGCGTGGCGCGCCGACGAACTCGCGCAGAAACCGAACGGTATGCCCCATGTTCAAGAAACCGACTCCCCGAAGCGCGTAGTAGAATGACCGTCATCGTCGTGGCTGGAACAGAGACAGGGAGGATATCACGATGTCGAGCCTTGCCGTTCCCGGAGTCCTGACCGGTCATGCCAGCGGAGAGGCCACCGGGGTCACCGTGGTGCTATGCCCCGAGGGGGCCGTCGCCGGCGTGGACGCGCGCGGTGGCGCCACGGGGACGCGGGAGCTCGATCCCTGCCTGCCGGGCCATCTGGTGGGGCGCGTCCACGGCATCTGCCTGGCGGGAGGCTCGGCCTTCGGCCTGGCCGCCGCGGGCGGTGCCATGCGCTGGCTGGAGGAGCACGGGGTGGGCTTCCCCACCCGCGCCGGCGTCGTCCCCATCGTTCCCGGCGCCATCCTCTACGACCTGGCCCTGGGCGATCCCCGCATCCGCCCGGACGAGGCCATGGGCTACGCAGCCTGCGAGGCTGCCGGCCCGGGACTTCCCGGGCGCGGCAGCGTCGGCGCCGCTCGCGGTGCCAGTGTGGGCAAGCTGTTCGGAGTGCCGCACGCCACCAAGGGCGGCCTGGGAGCAGCCGGACGCCGCCAGGGAGACCTGGTGGTCACCGCCATCGCCGCCGTCAACGCCTTCGGTGATGTGATCGACCCCGCCACCGGAAAGATCATCGCCGGCGCCCGCAAGCCCGAGGGGGGCTTCGCCGACTCCGCAGCATGCATGGCCACCGGCACCGCCCCCGGCGGCTTCACCGTCCCCGCCGCCGAGGCTCCCGACCCCGCCACCACACTGGTGGTGCTGGCCACCAACGCCACCCTGAACCGCTCCGCAGCCAGCCGCATGGCCGCCGCCGGCTCCCTGGGCGTGGCACGGACCATCACCCCCGTGCACACCCGCTTCGACGGCGACATCGTCTTCACCCTCGCCACCTGCGAGATCGACGCCTCCACCGAGCAACTCGGCGTCCTCGCAGCCGAACTCACCGCCCAGGCCATCCTCGACGGCATCCGGCAAGCCACTTCCCTCGACGGAGTCCCCGCCGCCTCCGAGCTCGCCTGATCGCCGTCCCAGTTGGGGACAGCGGTCTCGTATCCGGCTGCGGGACGCGCACGCTCCGGCGCCCGGCGTTGCGCCGGGCTTGTCGCTCTACTCACGGCTCCTCGACAACGTCGATGTCGCCTCGTCGCCGCTCAACGGCGCTTACCCACAGCCGGATACGAGACCTCAAGCACAAGCCGCCAGGCTCACGCATCCCGGCAGAGTATGGGCCCAAGTCATCAACCAGCCGCCGCGATGTTTTCCTGGAACCAGATGAACAATGATGCCAAGTAGTTGTTGTAGAGGTTCTGATCGTCCGAGCACCACGATGGGATCCCTGAGGAGAACATTCGGGCTGAAATAATGAACGGATTGCCAGCAATGTTTCATAGGAGCAATCGCCTCATCGTCCTGTGGGCGGTCCTGTTGTTGCCCGTTGCTGCAGGGGATTCGTATTCCTCGTTACAGGTGGAGACGTTGGCAAGCGGTGAGATTGTCTTCTTGGATGAGGAGGGGTATGTGGTCGGGTGGGTGTCAACTCCCAGCACGGAGGTATCCGCCGTCGTAGGGCCGACGCCGCCACAATTGCCAGGATGGCCGGTTGATGTCGGAGAAGTATTCGCCACACCGACCGTCGGGGATGTGGACAATGACGGCAGCCTGGAGGTCGTGGTGGGAGCCGTGCGTGATGTATATGTAATTCGTGTTGACGGCACGATTCAACCAGGTTGGCCGGTGGACACGGAGGGAAGATCTGGACAGACGGCATCTCTCGTGGACGTGGACAACAACGGGACCCTCGAGATATTCGTGAGTGCACACCAGGAACTCTTTGGATTGTCTTCTGAAGGAGAGATGCTACCGGGCTGGCCCCAGCCGGGCACTTTCGTGTTCCGAACAGTCGCTGTCGACGACCTGGATGGCGATGGAGCTTGGGAGTTAGTCGCATCGGACCTAGGGAATGGATACCTCTGGAGTACATCAGGGGTGCTCCAGCCTGGTTGGCCGATCCAGTTTGCAACCCGATTTGCCCAACCGACCCTGGGCCAGGCCCTCGGGGATATCGACGGGGATGGTCTCAAGGAGGTCGTATTCCCCGTCGACGGCGTTCCCGGGCTATACGCCTTCCGAATCAACGGACAACTGCAGCCTGGGTTTCCTGTCAATCTGCAACGAGGTGTCCGGGCCGGGGCGGTGATTGCGGACATTGGCGCCGATGGAAGCCAGGAGATTGTCCTTCGCGAACCTGGGGATGGAGTGTGGGTTCTTGACGGCCAAGGTGAGCCCCTCGTGGGCTGGCCAGCCGGTTTCGGCCGAGGAGAGACGCCGATCGCGATCGGCGATATCGACGGTGATGGCCGGCTAGAGATCGTCTGGGGTAGTGCGGGCGGCGACGCCCGAGTGCATGCCATCAACGACGATGGGACGATCCTCGAGGGGTGGCCCATCACGGTTCCTTCCTTCTCCTTCAATCCTCAGCCCACGCTCGGGGATGTGGACGGTGACGGCATGCCGGACATCGTACTCGGCGGGTTTACCGCGAGCTTCTCCACGGTGGGTCGAATCTATGCCTGGCACATGGATGGAACCCTTGTGGATGGCTTTCCCTTCGTCGTTCCCAACGGCAACACGATCCTCTTTTCGGCAGTGACGATCACCGATCTGGATCAGGACGGGGACGTTGACTTGCTGGTCGGCACGACGACGGGCTTCGGTGCGTCCGGCAGCGGCCGAGTGTATGCTTTTGACCTTCAGGCGCCGTACAACCCAACAACGCTGGAGTGGCCAACTAAGGCGCACGATATCCGCCACACGAACCGTTACGAACCGCCCCCGAGGCTGGCTGCTCACGCCGGCTTTGACCAGCACCTTGAGTGCACGTCGCCTGCCGGTGC
>CBDVAL010000256.1:0-4302 GCA_965371955.1 uncultured bacterium
GCTGCAGGGCACCGTGCCTGCACAGCCCACGGCGGCACAGCGGCGCGACCTCATTCTCGGACACTTCCGCATGTTGCAGGAGCACGAGGAGGAGCTGCACGCACTGCACAAGATCCGCACCTTCGCCGGCTGGTACACCCATGGCCTGCCGGGAGGTCGCGACCTGCGCCGGCGTATCGGCCAGTTCCGCACCACCTCGGAGTTCCTCGGAGCCGTGGAGGAGTTCTTCGCTTCGCGCTGCGCAGCCTGACCTTCCCGGAGGCCCGGCCGGAGAGTCCGACCCCTAGCGCTGAGCACCCGGACGGGAGGGCCACACATACCAGGTTCCTGCCGCGGTCGCCACGGTGCGCCCCTCGGCATCGGTGATCGTTCCCTCGGCAAATGCCACGTGAAGCCCGCGCCGCTGCAGCCTTCCGGTCGCGGTGAGGCGCGGACCGCCCCCGGGGCGCAGGAACTGCACATTGATCTGTACGGTGCCGCACCACTCCTGTGGACGGATGCCCGAGATCACCGCGGCCCCCAGAGCCGAGTCCAGCATCGCGGTGATCACACCGCCATGCACCACCCCGCGCCTGTTGGTGAACTCCTCGCGTACGTCGAGGACGATCTCCGCGTGGCCGTCCCCGGAGCGCACCCGGTCCATGCCCAGCAACCGGTTGAACGCAGGGATGCGCTCCGGCTCCACGTCGCGCAGCTGGGGCTCTTTTCCCTCCATTGTCAGGGAAGAAAATCCTTCTTCTTCTTCAGCTTCGCCGGCAGGTACTCATCGATGACGTAGTTCAATCCCCAGCGGGCAAGCGCCTGCTGTTCCGCCCGCACGCCCATCTTGAGCATCTGCTGTACGGCGCGAGCCCAGGGCTTGTGCGCCAGAAAGAATGGATCGTTCTTGAGGGCATCCTTGGCACGCTTGATGTCGACATCCTTGAGCGGATGAGTGGGCAACTTGTAGTCCAGGATGTCCTGCGGCGTCACGCCCAGGAACGAGCACCGCGGCACGCAGTAGAACTGATTGACGTGTGCGGCGTTCCCCGAGCCCACTTTCAGCGTGCGGTAGATATTGGAAATGCCGTACGGGTCGCAGTCCACGAAGGCATACACCGGCAGATCGCACTGGTCGGACAATCGGCGCACGAAGCGACGGGTGCCACGGGTGGGAACACCCGCCATGGACACCAGGATGCACTTGGCCGTCTTCCAGAACTTGTGCGACTGCAGGCGCTGGAACATGCCGCCGGTCTCGATGCATAGAATGAACTTCGCCTTGGTCTCGAACGACAGGTGCTCAACCAGGCTCGGAATCGAGTAGGCGCCGGAACCGAAGCGGGTGCAGTCGATCTTCTCTACCCGGCCGGTATTCAGGTCAGGATCCAGAACGGTGAGCTCGCCGGCCACCGCGCCGCCGTGCTCGTCAGGGATGAACCGCAACTGCTCGCGGCTGATCTTTGCCACCGAGAAGTGCGCCTCCATGTCGTCCATGACGGCGTCCGACTCGGTCTGCTCACGGAACATGGCCTGGCCCCAGTTCTTCGACTGGTAGTACGCGTCCCGCTTGGTGGCAAAGTCGTCGGTTTCCACCAGTTCCTTGGACAGCGACATCATGCGCAGCGTCTGGGCGAAGGTCTTGACGGTGTTCACCGTCAAGGTGCGCAGCTTCTTCTGCCGGCCGATCTCGAAGTAACCGGTACGCGCGCTGTACTTGACGTTCCCCAGGGAACGTACGGGGAACTTCATCTCCGGCTTGCCCTTCTTGCTGGCCTTGTCGTAGATGGCCTGTGCCGACGCGGTGATAGCCTTGAGGGTGGCACGGTCCAGCTTCTTCTTCTCGGTGGTTGCGTTCTTCATGGGCCTCTCGGCGCTCCGATCATAACTTGCGGCTCTTCTCCAGGACCTCCTGGAGGTTCTTCACCGTGCGCTTCTTCTGGGCGTCGGACAGCACCAGGATGGCCTGCAGCGATTCGCCGATGTGAGGGATGAACTGGTCGATGTACGAGCGCTTCTTCTCCTCGTCCGCCACCCGCCGGCGGCGGCGCAGGAAGGCGCCCAGTTTGCGGCCGCACTCCTGCAGCGCCAGCCGGATCTCCTTGACGATCTCCGGGTAAGGGGCGATGGCTTCCTTGCTCTCCGAGGTGAACGGCACCCACACCGATGCGATATGCACCAGGATCACCAGCGGCCCCACCGGCAGCGCGCCCCGGGCCTGCTGCAGGGTGTAGTTGCGCCACCCCGTGGACAGAGTGGACTTGGTGACGGCACAGGCACCCTGCTGGTAGAGCAGGGGCACCCGGTTGGCGAAGCGGTACAGGTCCGCCAACTCGTCGCCGGGCAGATCACCGCCGTACGCCAGCGCAGCCTCGATGACAAACGGGTTGCCGCGGTACACCGACGGCGGCCGGGTGCTGGCAACGTAGAATTCGGCGGCGAACTGCGACTTCAGGCCCTTTGTCAGCGTCTCCTCACCGATGGGCGCCACGCAGTTGGTGGGCGGGTTGAGGATGCGCACAGCCTGGATGGCCTTGTAGAGCTTCTCCGCCTCGTTGCTGGCGATACGGGATGGACGCGCCTTCCCCGGCAGCCGCGCCTTGGCCAGGATCTCATCGGCCACCTTGGGACTGACGCGCGAAAAGTCCGCTATCAGGGCACCGCGTAGGTTGCGTGCCCGGGTGTCATGCAGCATGTGCATCAGCATCCCCAGCTCGATGCCCTGGGGATGCGGCTTGATCTCCTTGGCCTCCGGCGGAAGCTCCTTCGTCTGCCGGTCGTACTCGTCCCTGGCGCCGGTGGGCGGTGTGTAATGGATGGTGGCGTGCGGGTTGGCCATGGCAGTCTGCTGCAGGTAGTCGTCCACGGAGCGGCGTCCCTTGCGGTAGGTCCCCTCCAACTCGATCTCCACCATGGTCCCCTGCTTCGAATCCCATTCGACCTCATCGTCGCGCAAGATCTTCGGCTCGTTCTTGCGCGTATCCACCTGCACCAGGAACTCGTGCGCCGGACGCCTCGGGCCCGTGCGGCTGATGATACGCACGCCCTTGCCGGTGGTGAGCTGGCCGTACATTCCCGCCGCCGAGATGCCGATGCCCTGCTGTCCTCGGCTCTGGCGCAGTCGATGGAACTTGCTGCCGTAGAGCAGCTTCCCGAAGATCTTGGGAATCTGCTGGCGCACGATGCCCGGACCGTTGTCCTGCACCGACACCCGGAAACGCGTGTCGGATAGCTGCTGGATCTTGATGTGGAGTTCGGGCAGGATCCCGCCCTCCTCGCACGCGTCCAGTGCGTTGTCCACCGCCTCCTTGATGGTGGTGAGCAGGGCTTTCGCCGGGTTGTCGAAGCCCAGCAGGTGACGGTTCTTGGTGAAGAACTCGGAGACCGAGATCTCCCGCTGCCGTGCTGCAAGGGAGGTGGCAGTCTCCCGCCTGCGCTCCTTGGGCCGGCGCGGCTCTTTCGCCGCAGCCGCGCTCGCCTGACGCACCACGGCCTTCTTCTTGACGGGTCTCACGGCTGCAGCCCTCGAGGGTTGCTTCGCGGACTGCCGGATGGAAGTGCGGCGAGCCGGGGCCGGCGCGTCCTCCAGTTGCAACGCCATCTGTCCCTGACTGCGCCGTGCCGCCGCCTTGCGGCTTGTCTTCTTCATCACCATGTGCTGTCCAGTGCTCCCAGGAGGGCCACGTAGTGGTCGCGCTCGTTGCGGTCGAGCGTCACCACTTCACCAGAGGATCAATTCTCGATGGTCCGCCCCACCAGCGGGGCCATGGCCTTCAGATCGGCCATGAGCTTGCTGAACATCTCGGGGAGCAAGGCCTGCGGTCCGTCGGACAGGGCCTTGTCGGGATCGTGATGCACTTCCACCATCAGCCCGTCGGAGCCCACTGCCAGCGCTGCCAGGCTGAGTGCCGGCACCTTGTCGCGCCTGCCGGTGCCGTGGCTGGTATCCACCACGATGGGAAGGTGGCTGTGCTCGTGCACCGCCGGAACCACGCTCAGGTCCAGCGTGTTGCGTGTATGCATCGAGAACGTCCGCACGCCCCGCTCGCACAGGAAGACCTGGTAGTTGCCCTCGGCGTAGATGTACTCCGCGGCCATGAGCAGCTCGTCCAGCGTGGCGGACATACCACGCTTGAGGAACACCGGCTTCCGCGCCCGGCCGGCGGCCTTCAGCAGCGAGTAGTTCTGCATGTTGCGCGCGCCGATCTGGATGGCATCGGCATACTCCTCCACCAGCTTCACACCTTCGCTGTCCATGGCCTCGGTCACCACCGGGAGATCGAACTCCCGGCGCGCCGCGGCCAGCAACTTGAGGCCTTCCTC
>CBDVAL010000257.1:0-4226 GCA_965371955.1 uncultured bacterium
ATCCTAGAACATTTTTCCGGCCCCGGGAAGGGGCTTTTTCAGCATCCTGCTAGCGCTGCTCGCGATAGACGCCCGCCTCGGCGTCCCAGCGCAGTTCCCCGCGGTGTTCCCGCCACCACGCTTCCAGGCTCTGCAGCCGCGCCTCGGCTGCGGGCGAGCCCGGCGCCGCAGGTTCGTCCTCCGGCAGGCCGGCCAGCCGCGCCAGGGTGGACAGCGCCTCCAGACGGAGCAGGGCCGGCCCGTCGTCACGCGCCAGCTCCAGCAGCGGCTCCAGCCCGGCGGCCCCGCCCATCCCGGCGGCGGCCTGGGCCATGCGCAGGCGTACCCACGCATCCTCGTCGGTGTCGCGCAGACTTTGCCTCAACGCCGGCAGGGCGGAGCGGTTTCCGAGCTGCGCCAGGGCCATGGCTGCCGCCTCGCGCACCTGCGGCGAGTGATCCTGCAGAGCGTCCAGGAGATCCGGGAGGACACGCGGGTCGCCGCTAGCGGCGAGTCGGGCCACCGCATCGGCGCGCACGTTGTCGTGGCTGTCGTGCAACGCCTGGCGCAGGGAGGGCAGATCGCCCCCTACGTCGTGCTCCGGGGACTCCGCCGGGATCGCCGCCCGGGGCGGTTCGTGCGACGCCGGAGCAGCAGGCCGGAAGCGGATCAGGCCCCAGCCGATGAGGGTCACGAGCGCCAGGCAACCCAGGGTGACGGCCACGGCCCTGAGCTTGCTGGCGGAGTGGACGATGGCCCAGAGGGTCGCCCCCAGCAGGAGAGCCAGGGCGAAGGCCACGATGATGGTGGGTCCCGAAGGCCGATCATAGGAGAACGCCAGCCCGATGGCGCTCACCAGCGCGGCCATGGACCATCCTGTGAGCAGACGACGCCTCAGGTCATCGAAGAACATCACGGCGAACACCGAGGGGGCCACCAGGTAGCAGAACACCAGCAAGACGCCGGCGATCTGGACCGAAGAAGTGATCACCACGCCGAACGACAGGTAGAACAGGAAATCCCACAATCGCACGTTGACGCCCTGCGCGTAAGCCTGCTCCGTGTGCAGGGAGATGAGCAGGAAGCGCCTGCGGAACAGGTAGTGGAACCCGCCGATGGCCGCGTAGAGCACGGCGGTCCTGAGAACCTGGCCCGGGGTCACCCACACGATGCTGCCTGCCAGCAGGTCATGCAGGTGCTCGGCGCCGTGGGGGGCAATGTCGGCCAGCAGGATGGCGGCGGCGGCGGCCGTGGCGTAGGTCAGGCCGATGACCGCCTCCTGGGGCACACGATCGTGGCGCGTGCGGGTCATGGCAAAGATGCCGGCTGCCAGCACCGCAAATCCCAGCGAGATCAGGTAGGTGCCGCGGGAGTGGGCGTCGTAGCCCAGGATAAACGCCACCGTGGCACCGAGGGCGGCGATCTGCGCCAGGGCGATGTCCACGAAGATCACCTTGCGGCTGATCACGTGGATCCCCAGGTAGACGAGCATGCCGGTGAGCACCAGGCACACAAGGAAGGGGTAGAACAGGACCTGGAGTTGTTCCGACATGCCGGACTACTCCTTTCCGCCTGCGCCGCCGGACAGCGTGTCCACCAGCACGTCCATCACGTGATCCTGGAGCTGGAAGAAGTCATCGGTCCCCGGCGCGCCGCCCACATCCATGGGCAGGTCGACAACGCGAATCCCGGTGCGCTTTGCCAGCAGGTTCGTCGAGCGGTGTTCCGCGTACGGCCGGCTCACGATGACGCGGATGTTGTCGGCCTGGACCGTTTTCACCAGATGTTCCAGGTGCTTCGCACTGGGAAGAATGCCCGGCTTGGGTTCGACGGTCTCCGCCACCTGCAGGCCGAACCGGGCGGCCAGGTAGCTATAGTCCCGGTAGTAGGTGATCAGGCGTGAGCCACGCACCTTCTCCATCCGTCCCATCCATCCCCCCAGGCGGCTGCGCAGCGCAGCGCCGCCAAAGGAGGTGCCGTCGAGGAAAGCGTCCAGCCGGCCGGCGAAGGCCTCCCGGGCCAGCTTGGCGCCGCCGGCCAGATCCACCAACTCGTCCCCGAACAGCTCGCGATGGAGCCGCTCCACGAAGGCCCGCCGCCCCTCCTCGTAAACGTCGGCATGGCCGGGGTCGACCTCCTGCAGCGCGGCGGCGACGGTCGCTGCCACCACTTCGGCGTTCAACGGGTCTGTCAGGTAGTGCGGGTTGCCGTACGGATGGATATCGCCCTCGGCACGGCTGAGCGATGTGGGGATCTCCATCACGGGCATGTTCGCCGAACAGTCCACGAAGCCGCTACCGCCGCGCAGGATCTTCGGGTTGCGCGCACCCTCGGTGAGAGGCGGCACCCAGCCGACCTCCAGGTCGAGCCCGTTGAGCAGAAACAGGTCCGCCTTGCGCAGCCGCGTCATGAAGCTGGGCTTGGGGTCGACGTAGTGCGCATCCTGCACACCCTTGGCGATGACCATGAGATCGATGCGTTCGCCGCCGATGGCCTGCGCGATGGAGCCCAGAGTGGTCAACGTGGCCACCACACGCACCTTGTCATCGCTGGAGGAACTGGAGCCGGAGGATGCCAGCGCGAGGAGAGCCGCCAGCACAGTAACAGTGAATGGTTTCTTGATCATGGCAGACCTCAGTACTTGTGAGCGCCGTGAGCGCCTATGGAGGGGATCCATTCCAGGAAGATGCGATGGTCGTCCGTCTCGTCGTCGAAGCGCATGGCCGCGCCGTCGTTACGGTCGGTGTACTTGTACTGGAACCGGATCTCCTGGAACTCGGAGAGCTGGAAGCGAGCCACCGCGGAGCCCGCCCGGGTGCGGTCCTCGTCGTCGTCCGGAAACTCCGACCAGTCGAAGCGAACACCCAGCCGCCAGCGCCTGGCGAACTGATACTCGGCGTAGCTATAGCCGCCCAGGCTCGAGACGCTCCCGGTCTCCAGGGTGTCGCGCGCCGTGAACTCCTGTCGGTCCTGGTGGCTGCGCAGCACCTCCGTCTGCCACAGGAAGGAGCGATAGGCGTTGCGCTGCAGCGGCTTCCACTTGTAGGTGATATCGGCGCCCAGCAGCGTGGAGTCCAGCGAGTGCAGCGGGTCCAGCGCCGCGCCCGGGCCGGCAGCGTCGATGTCCTCCTCCAGCTGTTCCGATGGTCCGGTCTTGCCCGTGGCGCCGGACAGCCCCACCTCCAGCGTGGCGTTGGGGGTGAGATCGAAGAGCGCGGACAGGTGCTGCCCGTAGGTGAGGTTGCGCTCGCTGCTGTTGAAGCTCACGCCCTCCCTGGCCGTGCCGATCTCCGTCACCGATTCGAGATAGACGTCCCAGGGGTTGGGGATCAGCACGCTGAAGGAGACGCCGTCGTATGTCAGGCTCTCCTCGCCCAGCAAGAGCTCCAGGACATCGGGTCTGTCCACCGTGAAGAAAGCATGATTGTGCAGCGTGTTCCACTTGCCGAAGCGCGTCTTGAAGCGTCCGCCGCGCAACTGCAACGGGCCCGGCAGCGACAGGGTGGTGGCGTAGGCCTCCTCGACCTCGGGTGATTCGTCGGCAGGGAAGGCGATGAACAGATCGACCTTGGCCAGCGGATCCACCACCGACTGGAACGACACCTCCGCCTCGCTGAGGTCGAAGCCGTTGGCCTCGTCCTCACGGCTCAGCGAGGTATTCCCGGTCGCCTGGAATACCACGCCGATGGCGGGGTTCTGCAGGTTTTGCCTCCAGGTGGGCGCCCTCGCCGCCGGCGGTGGTGTCGGTACCGGCAGGGTTGTCCGGACCGGAGGGGGTGCGGCGGCGGAGCGGTCGAGCTCGGTCAGGCGCTCCTCCAGCGCCAGCAACATCTGTCGCAGTTCCTGGATCTCCAGCTTCAGTTCTGCGATCTGATCGGTGGCCTGCGGCTCACCGGCGACCACCGGTGCAGCCAGCAGGACGTACCACAGCGCAAGAACTGCGCCTGGACGTCTCATGGGGTCCTCCCGTTCTCAACGATGAGGCCCTGGCGGCGCCGGACAAGATTCGCCGCCGGTTTCGTGGGCCTGGGTGATTCACGGCGGAGGGCTCCGTGTCGGCTCCCCGCCGCAGGAATCAGATGCTGTCGAGATGGAAGAAGGGGGGGGCCCGGGCTGCCACCCTGCCGGCCAGGCGGAAGGGTGCGATGTGCTCATGCGCCGCGCAGTCGGCGCTGTGCGGTGCAGCCGGAGGCCCGTCGGCGAGCGCCATGGAGCGCGGCATCCCCTTGGCAGGGGAGCGCAGGCAC
>CBDVAL010000258.1:0-4216 GCA_965371955.1 uncultured bacterium
AGATCGTCCAGGTCTACAGCCCCGGTGGCCCGGAGCAGCGCTTTCGCGCCTGGGAGCAGCAGACCAAGGGGAGCAAGCCATGAAGGTGCGTGTCTACCGGGATCGCTGCATCGGGGCAGGCAACTGCATCGGCGTGGCGCCGAAGGTGTTCCAGCTCGACTTCCAGAGCAAGGCCAGGGTGGAGGACCCCGCCGGTGCCGACGCCCGGACGCTGCAGGACGCCGCCGAGGTATGCCCCACCAACGCCATCTCCCTCTTCGATGACGAAGGTCGGCAGATCTACCCTGCGCCGTCGGACTAGAACTGCGGGCGTGATCCGCGGCGATCGTCCCGGGTGCGCGGGTAGTCGGCCAGGAACTCCTTGCGCAGTGCGTCGTAGAGTTCCTGCCGGCGATCGTAGAGACGGCGCAGCTTGCGCGGTTTGCGGCGCTCCAGGGCGTAGGCCGTGAGGATGGGCGCGGCGATGGTGGCATCGCAGTAGACGGTGATCATGTCCGGCAGGGAACGCGGGTCCAGCTTGCCCCACGTTACCGCCTCCGCCGGCGTGGCGCCGGAGAGCCCGCCGGTATCGGGCCGGGCATCGGTGACCTGCAGGTAATAATCCTGGCCCCACTCCTCAAAGCCCAGGATCTCCTGGATCTGCGGCTCGGTCTGCAGCATGAAATTCTTGGGCGAGCCGCCGCCCAGCATGATGGCGGCCGCCTTGCCACCCCTCCTCTTGGCATCCCATACGATACCGGCGGTCTCGTTCACGTCCAGGGAGACGTCGATGCGCGGGCCCACCTCGCGCAGCGCCAGCTCGGCGATGTTGAGGCCGATGGACGAGTCACCCGGCGAGGAGACATAACACGGCACACCGCTGCGATACGCCGCCGTGAGGATGCAGGTGTTCTTGACGCCCAGTTCGTCTTCCCGCGCCGCCAGGTACTTGCCCATGAGGTTGTGCAGCTCGGCGGTGCCCATGCTGCGGTTGAACTCGGGCTTGTCGAACGCCTCACGGATGAACTCGTCGGTCTTCAGGAGCGTGTCGAAGTCCACCAGGACGTCGTAGATCCGGATGACGCTGTCGCGCCGCAGCTCCACATCGTCCATGAGCTCCGAGCCACGGTAGAGCGCGAAGCCCAGGCCGTAATGGGCGTCGTGGTAGAGGTTGGCGCCGGTGGAGACGATCCAGTCCACAAAGCCGCTCTGCATCAGCGGCACCACGCAGGAGCGGCCCACACCCGCCGGCGTCAACGCCCCGGCCAGGCTGAGCCCCACGGTGACATCGTCCTCGAGGATCTTCGTGGCGAGCAGCTTGCACGCGCGCTGCAGCTTGCCGCTGTTGTAGGCCTGGAACGCACCATCCACCAGGTCGGAGACCTTGAGGCCGGCTTCCACTCCGTTGGGCAGGATCCGGTCGCCGAAGAACCGTTTCATCACTCTCCCCCCTGCGCCTCCAGCCAGCGTTCCGCCTCGATGGCGGCCATGCAGCCGGTGCCGGCCGCGGTCACCGCCTGCCGGAACACGTGATCCTGCGCGTCGCCACAGGCGTAGACACCTGCGATGGACGTGGCGGTGGAGTCCGGCTTGGTGATCAGGTAGCCCACATCATTGGTCTCCAGCTGGCCCTGGAACAGGTCGGTGTTGGGCTTGTGCCCGATGGCCACGAAGAATCCGCCGCACTCGTGCTCAGTCTCCTTGCCGGTCTTCCTGTTGCGCACGCGCACCGCCCGGACCTTGTTCTCCTCCACGCCCAGAACCTCGATGACCTCGCTGTCCCACAGGAAGTCGATCTTGTCGTTCTGGAACGCGCGTTCCTGCATGATCTTCGAGGCGCGCAGCTCATCGCGACGATGCACCACCGTCACCTTGTCGGCGAACTTGGTGAGGAAGGTGGCCTCCTCCATGGCGGTGTCGCCGCCACCCACCACGAACACCTTCTGGCCCTTGAAGAAGAAGCCGTCGCAGGTGGCGCACATGGAGACGCCGTGGCCCAGCAGCTTCTGCTCCGACTCCAGGCCCAGCGCCATGGCCGACGCGCCGGTGGAGATCACCACGGTGCGCGAACGGTAGACGTTGCCACCCACCTCCACCACGAACGGCTGCTGGGACAGGTCGACCCGGGTCACGTCGTTGCTGACGAACTCCGTGCCGAAGCGCTCCGCCTGCTTGCGGAACAGGATCATCAACTCCGGTCCCATGATGCCGTCGGGAAAGCCGGGGTAGTTCTCCACATCGGTGGTGATGGTCAGCTGGCCGCCCGCCTGCTTGCCCTCGATGCACAGCGGCGCCAGGTCGGCGCGCGCGGCATAGACGGCCGCGGTGAGGCCTGCGGGGCCGGAGCCCACGATGATCATGTTGCGAACCTCATCCGTCCCGGGGACGGCGTCCGCCGCACCACCGGCGCCGGCATCCGCCAGCATCCGGTCCAGCTCTCCACCTTCGTCGAGTGCGCTCAATTCGTCCCATCCTCCGATGCTCTGGCCCGCAATGAATATCTGGGGCAGGGTTCTCCGTCCGGACCGTTGCACCACTTCCTGCTGCAGCGCCGGGTCCCGGGTCACGTCGATCTCGCGGTATTCCACGCCCTTGTGATCCAGCAGGGCCTTGGCCCGCGTGCAGAAGCCGCACCATTCGCGCGTGTAGAACTCCACCTGCGCCATTTTCCCAACCCTCCGGGTGGATCCGCCGGCGCCCTCCAGGGCCCGGAGCAGTAAAACGCGGGACCGGCGAAAATCTTCCCGGAACTCGGATCGCGATACGGGCTGATGCGGGATTCTACTGCCGCCGGATCGGCGGGTCAAGCCGCCGGATCCATGGTATATACTTTGCAGCGAAAGAGGATACCGTTTGGAAGCACAACGCATCGAGAAGACTTACTCGCACTACGCCGGTGTGTACGATCTGGTCTTCGACCGCATCCTCCAGCCCGGCCGTCGCGAGTCCGTGGCGATCTTGCGGCCCGAGGCCGGCGAGCGGGTCCTGGAGATCGGCATCGGCACCGGGCTATCCATTCCCTACTACCCCACGCACTGCAACATCACCGGCATCGACCTGTCCGCCCCCATGCTGCGCGAGGCCGAGAAGAAGCGTGACCTCCAGGTTCCGCTGCACGATCTGGACCTGGTGCAGATGGACGCCGGCCGGCTCGAATTCCCGGATGGCACGTTCCACTGCATCCTGGCCTCCTACGTCCTGAGCACCGTGCCCGACGCCCGCACGGTGCTGGACGAGATGGTCCGCGTGGCCCGCCCCGGCGCGCGCGTGGTCATCGTCAACCACTTCCGTTCCTCCTTCGCACCCATGGCAGGTTGCGAGCGCCTGCTGCGACCCTTGAGCTGGATGCTGGGCTTCCGGCTGGACCTGCCGCTGGAGGTGGTGAGCGGCCACCCGGGGCTGGAGGTCACCCGCGTCCTCCGGACGAATGTCCTGGGACTGTGGAAACTCGTGGAGGCCCGGGTAGTCCCGCACAACGGGCACCTGTGAGGATGGCCCCACCCGGGCTCATCACCTTCGACTGCTACGGAACCCTCATCGACTGGTACGGAGGACTGCGCGGCACGCTGTCCCGCCTGCTTCCCGGCGCCGACATGGATCGCCTGTGTGAGCGCTACGTGGAGCTCGAGATGGAGGTGGAGTCGGGTCCCTACCAATCGTACCGCCAGGTGATGGCGAGCACCCTGGCGGCGCTCATGGAGGAGGCGGGGACTCCCCTGCCCGCCGCCGAGACGGACGCCCTGGGCCAGGCGCTGCCCCGGTGGGAGCCGTACCCCGAGGTTCCCGCTGCCCTGGCCCGGTTGCAACAGGACCATGCCGTGGGAATCCTGTCCAACATCGATGACGACCTGCTCGACTTCTCGGTGGCGCGGCTGAAAGTGACTCCGGCACATTGCGTCACCGCGGCGCAGGTTCGATCGTACAAGCCGGGCGAGGCGCACTTCCGCCGCATCCTGGAGATCAGCGGACTTCAGCCCGGGGAGATCCTGCACGTGGCAGGGAGCCTGCTGCACGACATGGTCCCGGCCTGCAAGCTCGGCTTCCGCCACCTGTGGGTGAATCGGCTGGCCGAGCAACGCCCGGACTGGCTCCCGGCAGATCGCGAGGTGCCAAACCTCGCCACCCTCCCCGACATCGCAAACGGCGTCGGAGCTTAACTTCGAGGTATACGGAGACGGGGTCGGTGAGCAGACCTAGAAACAGGTGGGGGGGACCGGCCCGCACCACGAACCCCCCC
>CBDVAL010000259.1:0-4162 GCA_965371955.1 uncultured bacterium
GCGGTCCACTTGCCGTTCTTGGCGGCCAGCTTTGACCGTGTACTGTGCCAGCAGGGCTTGCAGTTCTTCCCGCAGCGGGCGGCGGCGCTGGCGGAGATCGGTCGCGTCCTGGCTCCCGGCGGCCGGGTGGCCGTTCTGGTGTGGAGCAGGATCGAGGAGAATCCCTACGGCCTCGCGTTGGCGCGCGCTGTGGGGCGGCATGTCGGCGACGAGATGGGGCAGCAGTTGCGGGAATCGTTCTCGCTGGGCGATGGCTCGGAACTCGAGACGTTGTTGCGCGAGGCAGGGTTCGAAGACGTCCAGGTTCGCCCGCTACGGAAGTCACTGCGCCTGGCGCCGCTGGCGGAGTTCGTCCCCCGCCATCTGGCCGGCACCTCACTGCGTAACGTGTTCGCGTCCCAGACCGCAGAGATCGTTGCCGCGGTGATTGCCGATGTTGTGCGGGAGACAAAGCCGTTGCTCGCGGGGGACGCCGTGGCCTTTCCCTTCGAGGTGCAGACCGCCGTGGGGCGGCGGCGGTGAGGATTTTTGTGGACGCCGACGCCTGTCCGGTGAAGGACGAAGTCTACCGGGTGGCCGGACGCTACGCAGTTCCGGTGACGGTGGTCTCGAACCAGCGCATGCGAGTGCCGGATCGGGATGGGATCGAGCTGGTGGTGGTGGATGATGGGTTCGATGCGGCGGACGACTGGATCGTGGAGCAGGCCGGGTCCGGGGACATCGTCATCTCCAGCGATATTCCGCTGGCGTCCCGTTGCCTGGAGAAGGGGGCGCAGGTGCTGGGGCCCAAGGGCAGGGACTTCACCGACGAGAACATCGGCGATGCGCTGGCCAGCCGCGAACTCTCTTCACAACTGCGCGAGATGGGCGCCATGACCGGGGGGCCGGCTCCATTCCAGAGGCGGGACCGGTCGCGCTTTCTGCACCGTCTCGATGAGATCATCCAGGCCATGCGCCGGAAGAATCCACCTTCCGGGGAACAGGGGAGGTCATGATGGGGTCCCGACATCTGCTGATGGCTGTGGGCATGGCGTGCATGTGCGTTCCGGCTGTGGATGCCAGAGGGAGGGCAACTGCCATGGAAGGCTACTGGGAGGCGTCGCAGAGCGACGCGATCCTCGACAAGACTTTGCGGCTGAGACTCGCGCCCGATCTCTCGCACCTCAGCGAGGGGGAACGCGAGGCGGTAGCGCGACTGCTGCAGGTGGGCAACATCATGCAGCGGCTGTTCGAGGCATCCAAACATCACCAGTCGCTGGCGGCGTTGGCGGATCTGCACGCGCTGGACCGGATGATGGGCTCATCGGTGCAGACGAAAAAGCTGCTGGATCTCTACCGGCTGTTCAAGGGGCCCGTTGCCACGGATCTCGACAACCGGCGCACGGCTTTCCTGCCGGTGGATCCGGAGACGCCGGGCAAGAACGTCTATCCGCCCGGCATCACGCGCGACCAGGTGGAGGAGTTCCTGGAGGGGCACCCGGAGCAGCGCCGGGAAATCCTGCACCTGCGCAGCGTGGTGCGCCGGACGGAGAGGTCCAACCTCAAGGAGGACCTGGCGAAGCTGGAGGCTTATCCGGCGCAGGATGCGTTGCATCCCGGGCTGCGCGGCAGGCTGCAGGCGCTGCTGAAAGGCCAGGCCGGGCAGGAGCTGTATGCCGTGCCGTACTCGCTGGCCTACGCCGAGGAGCTGTTCGCGTGCTTCCGCCTGCTCACCGAGGCGGCGGAGTGGGTCCGGGAGGACGATCCCGATCTCGCCAGCTACCTGGCCAACCGCGCGCGGGATCTCCTGGCCGACGACTACGAAGCAGGCGATGCTTCGTGGGTCACGGGGCAGTTCCGCAATCTGAACGCGCAGATCGGCAGCTACGAGACCTATGATGACGGGCTGTTCGGCGTGAAGAGCTTCTTCAGCCTGAGCCTGCTGGTGCGCGACCAGGAGCGCAGCCGCAAGCTGGCCGCGGCCATCGGCGGCTTGCAGGAGCTTCAGGATGCGCTGCCCTACAGCGGCTCGAAGAAGGTGCGCGAGGACATCCCGGTGGGGATCTACGATGTGGTGGCCGACTTCGGCCAGGCGCGGACCACGAACACCGCCACCATCCTACCCAACGAGAGCCGCCACGCCCGCAAGTACGGGCGCATCATCCTGATGCGCCAGAACATCCTGCGCCATCCGGAGCTGTTCGCCCTCTCCAGGTCCAACTTCGATGCGGCTGTGGCGCCGGAACATGCCGGCGACCTGAACCTCGACGGCAACTTCGAGCGCACGCTGTGGCACGAGGTAGGACACTACCTGGGGCCGGACCGGACCTCGGACGGACGCGAGCTGGATGTGACGCTGGAGCGCTTCTCGGATCTGTACGAGGAGATGAAGGCGGATCTGGTGTCGCTGTTCGCTGCGCGCTCGCTACACGCGCAGGGCTACCTGGACGACGTGGGGCTGCGCTCGTTCTACGCCGGCGGGATTCGTCGCGTGCTGCAGAACGTCAAGCCGCGGCGCCAGCAGCCGTACCAGACCATGCAGCTCATGCAGATGAATTTCTTCCTGGAGGCCGGACTGTTGCGCCTCCAGGGTGGATGGCTGCACATCGACTACGAGAGGTACCACGCCACGGTCCGGGATCTTCTGGGCAAGGTGCTGGCCATCCAGGAGTCCGGGAGCGCCGGAGCCGCAGGGGAGTTCATCGAGCGCTACGGCGGTTGGGACGAGGATCTGCACGGCGTGGTGGCGCGGCGCATGCGGGAGTCGGCACGGTATCGCTATCGCCTGGTGAGCTACGCCGCCCTGGGGGAGTGAGGAGCATGGCCGACATTCTGAGTGCACTGGAGCGTGAACTGGGGCCGGGCGGGCTCATCGTCGGTGAGGAGGTCAGCACGCGCTTCACCGGCTGGGGCCGCGAAGGGCCGTGCCTGGCCCGGGCCGTGGTGCGGCCCTCCAGCACCGAGCAGGTCTCCGCGGTCCTGCGTCTCTGTCATGCCGCCGACCAGCCGGTGGTGGTCCAGGGCGGCATGACCGGCCTGGTGGACGGCGCGGTTCCCACCAGCGACGAGCTCGCCCTGTCGCTGGAGCGACTCACCGGCATCGAGGAGGTCGACGTCGTCGGGCGCACCATGACGGTCCAGGCCGGCGTGCCGCTGCAAACCATCCAGGAGCGCGCCCGCGAATCGGGCTTGCTGTTTCCGCTGGACATGGGGGCGCGGGGTTCCTGCACCATCGGCGGCAACGTCTCCACCAATGCCGGCGGCAACCGTGTGATCCGCTACGGCATGGCGCGCGCCCTGATCCTGGGTCTCGAGGCGGTGCTGGCCGACGGCACGGTCATCTCTTCGATGAACCACATGATCAAGAACAATGCCGCCTACGATCTCAAGCATCTGTTCATCGGCAGCGAGGGAACGCTGGGCATCGTGACCCGTGTGGTGCTGCGCCTGTGGCCGGCGCCGCGCAGTCACGACGCGGCGCTGCTGGCGGTTCCGGATCTTGCCGGCGTGACGCGCCTGCTCTCCGCGGTGGACGCCGGTCTGGGAGGAGCACTGAGCGCCTTCGAGGTGCTGTGGGAGGAGTTCTATCAGCTGGTCACGACGCCGCCGGCCAAGGGGCAGCCCATCCTGCCGCACGGTTCGCCGTACTACGTCCTGGTGGATACTCTGGGCGCCGACCCGGAGGCGGACGCGGCGCGCTTCGAACGGGTGCTGGGGGATTGTCTGGAGCAGGGGCTCATCACCGATGCCGTCGTGGCAAGTTCCGTCCCCGAGCGTGAGGCCCTGTGGGCGCTGCGCGATGACGTGGAGCAGCTGTTCCAGCTCAACCCTCTGTTCGTCTTCGACGTCAGCCTGGCCATCCGCGACATGGAGGGTTACGTGCAGGAGATGCGCGACGGGCTGACCGGTGCGTGGCCCGACCATCGCTGCGTGGTCTTCGGCCACCTGGGAGACGGCAACCTGCACATCGCGGTCACCGTGGGGGACGGCAGCAAGGAGGCAAAACGCCAGGTGGAGCAGCTGGTCTACGGCCCGTTGCAGCCGCGCCACGGCTCGGTGTCCGCCGAGCACGGTATCGGCCTGGAGAAGCAGCCGTACCTCCACCTGTCGCGCACGCCGGAGGAGATCGCCCTGATGCGCACACTGAAGCAGGCGCTGGACCCCAAAGCCATCCTCAACCGCG
>CBDVAL010000260.1:0-4158 GCA_965371955.1 uncultured bacterium
GATGATGAAGCAACCGATGTCGCGCCCGCATACGTCGGAAAGCACGCTGCGGCGCTTCTCGGCTGTGAGACCCTCCAGGAAGGTGATCTCGCTCTGCCCGAGAATCTGCACCCGGCCCGGGTGAATGTACTCGAGGAATCCGGCCAGGGCGAGGCCGGGCTTCTGGATTCGAGGGATGAAGATCTCCCGGTCGAGCCCGGAGGCGCCGGCGCACAGCCGCAGACCGAGATCCGCTGCGGCTTCGGACAGGAAGGCCCGGACCTGGATCACAGGTCGCTCACAGGCCATGCCGTCCATGCGTTCCTCCCCTACGCCTCGCGCCGCAGAAGTGCGGCAACCCCTGTGCTGAGTCCGAAGGAATCGGATAACTTCAAAAATACTATGGAATTACGCACCGGGTGTCAAGATCGGGAACAGCGACAATTCCGTGCCGGGCAGGCCTTTGCGAGGTTCTCTCGGGTGCGTGGCCGTTCGCAAGCGTGGCTGATATAATCCCGACGCCTCAGATTCAGGATGCACCATTATCATCAATCCGAGAACAACCCAGGGAGAAAGAGAGATGTCGGAGAGCCAGCGCATCGTGCACGTGGTGGGAACCGGAACCATCGGGGAGCCGCTCATCGGACTTCTCGCCAACCTCAAGGAGCCTCTGGGGATCGACGAGATCACGTTCCACAAGCGCACGCCGCTGGTGACCGATCGTTCCAAGGTGCGTGACCTCATGCGCCGCGGCGCCCGCCTGGCCGTGGATGAGCCCAGGCGCGGCGGCTTTCTGGAGCTCGGGATCGAGCCGCAGCTCGAGACCGAGGAGGCCCTGGAACGCGCCTCGGTGGTCATCGACTGCACGCCCGTGGGCAACGACAACAAGAAGAACATCTACTCACGCCATACCTCCAATACGCGCGGTTTCATCGCCCAGGGCAGCGAATTCGGCTTTGGAAAGCCGTATGCCCGGGGTATCAACGACTCGGTTCTCGACCCCGAGAGCGACCAGTTCCTCCAGGTGGTCTCCTGCAACACGCACAACCTCGCCGTTCTCGTGGATTCCATCGGGCTGCGGGGAGAACGGGATGTGGACAACATGGAGTCCGGTCGCTTCCTGTGCATCCGGCGCTCCAACGACATCAGCCAGGACGGCTCGTTCGTCCCTGCCCCCATGCTGGGCAAGCACAATGATCCTGACTTCGGCACACATCACGCGCGCGATGCTCACCGCCTGTTCCAGACCGTCGGCATCGACCTGGACCTGTTCTCCTCCGCCATCAAGGTCAACACGCAGTACATGCATGAGGTCTGGTTCAACATCAGGGTGAAGAAGGCCACCACGGTCCCCGAGATCCTGGAGACCTTTGAGAAGAACGATCGCATCGCCCTGACGCACAAGATGTCCGCCAACCAGGTGTTCTCCTTCGGTCGCGATCACGGCTTCCATGGCCGGATCCTCAGCCAGACCGTGGTCTGCGCGCCCACGCTGGCGGTGCATCACGGACACGAGGTGGTGGGCTTCTGCTTCACACCCCAGGACGGCAATCCCCTGCTGTCCTCCGTGGCCGCCGCCTGCTGGTATCTGGACCCGAAGACGTACGAGGACAGGGTGCAATGCCTGCAGCGTTACTTCTTCCAGGAAGTGTAGGGGGGCGGGCTAGGAGCCTGGCGAGGGTCCAGCCCAGGGGCGCGGCACGAAGACCTCTTCGAAGAAGCTGACGGCATAGCGGTCGGTCATCCCGGCGACAAAGTCCCAGGCCCGCACTTCGGGCTTGTCGTCGGGATTGCCGAAGTTCGTGAGGTAACGCTCCGGATCGGCCACCACCACTTCGTAGATCGCCTTGAGGAGATGCTCCGCCTTCTCGAACTGGCGTCGCGGACCGTCCGCAAGGTAGACACGTTGGAACATGAACTCGCGCAGGTCGAGCAAGGTCTCGTACATCTCCGGGCTCATGGTGATCTGCTCGAGATCACATTCCAGGCTGGAATGAACGATGTCGGTGACCATGGCGTTCAGCCGTGAGGACACCGTCGTCCCCAGCAGCGCCTTGAAGCGCCCGGGGAAATCGTCCATGCTCAGCACGCCGGCCCGCACCGCATCGTCCACGTCATGGTTGGCATAGGCCACCAGATCGGAAAGGCGCATCACCGCGCCCTCCAGGGTCTTGGGGCGCTGGCGGGGGTCCGTCGGCACGGGTTTGCCCTCCCTGCCCTTGGAGTGTTTCACGATGCCGTCCTTGACCTCGTAGGTCAGGTTCAGCCCCTTGCCGTTGTTCTCCAGCACGTCCACCACGCGCAGGCTCTGGCGGTAGTGGTCGAATCCGCCCGGACGCACCTCGTTCAGCACGCGCTCGCCGGCATGGCCGAACGGTGTGTGTCCCAGGTCGTGGCCCAGGGCGATGGCCTCGGCAAGGTCCTCGTTCAGGGCCAGGGCACGGGTGATGGTGCGCGACACCTGCGCCACCTCCAGCGTATGGGTCAGCCGGGTGCGGTAATGGTCCCCCAGGGGCGAGAAGAACACCTGGGTCTTGTGCTTTAGCCGGCGGAATGCCTTGCAGTGGATGATGCGGTCCCGATCCCTCTGGAACGCCGTGCGGATGGGATCCGGCTCCTCGTGTCGCTTGCGTCCACGGGTCTCGGCGGAGCGCGTGGCCTTGGGGTGGAGGTGCAGGCGCTCGCGCTCTTCCTCACGCTCGCGAATGCCCTCCAGCGTGCTCAACGGGCCGCTCCCGCGCCGATGCCGCGGGCGCTCAGCGCCTGGACCATCAAGCCTCGTATTTCTTGAACAGCAGGCATGCGTTGGTGCCGCCGAAGCCGAATGAGTTGTTCAGAGCGTAGCGCAGGTCGACCTTGCGCGCCTCGTTGGGCACGTAGTCCAGATCGCATTCCGGATCCGGATTTTCCATGTTGATGGTGGGCGGGATCCTGCCTCTCTGGAGGGCCAGGGCGGTGATGGCTGATTCGACGCCACCGGCCGCCCCGAGGAGATGCCCCATCATGGACTTCGTGCTGCTGATGGACAGCTTCCTGGCATGCTCGCCGAATACCGTCTTGAGCGCCACGGTTTCCATGCGATCGCCGGCCGGCGTGGACGTGCCATGGGCATTGACGTAGTCCACTTCCTGCGGCGCCACACCGGCATCGCTCAGCGTGTTGCGCATGGCCCGAACGGGGCCGTCGCCGTCCTCGGAAGGTGCGGAGATGTGGTATGCATCCCCGGACGCGCCGTAGCCCACGATCTCCGCGATGGGTTCGGCGCCACGTGCCAGGGCGAAATCCAGCGCCTCCAGGATCAGCACGCCGGCGCCCTCGCCCATGACGAAACCGTCCCGGTCGCGGTCGAACGGCCGGCTGGCTCCTGCCGGATCGTCGTTGCGCGTGGACAGAGCACGCATGGCGGCAAAGCCCGCCACCGCCGTGGGTGTGATCACCGCCTCGCTGCCACCGGCGATCATGGCATCCGCAGTGCCGTACTGGATGATCCGGAAGGACTCGCCGAGGGCATGGCATCCGGTGGCGCAAGCGGTGGCCACCGCCAGGTTCGGCCCCTTGGCCCCATAGCGCATGGAGACCCAGCCTGACGCCAGGTTGACAATGAGCCCGACGATGAAGAACGGAGTCATCCGTCCGGGGCCACGTTCGAGGAGCAAAGCGTGCTGGCGCTCGATGGTGGCCAGCCCACCGATACCGGAGCCCATGTAGACACCCACGCGCTCCGCGTTCTCGTCAGTGATCTCGAGGGCGGAGTCCTCCATGGCAAACTGCGTTGCGGCCAGGGCATACTTGATGAAGAGGTCCATCTTCTTCACCTCTTTCTTCGAGATGAAGTCTTCCTGATTGAACCCATGCACCTCGCCGGCGATGGTTGCCGAGTACTTGTCGGTATCGAAGCGTGTGATAGGACCCACGCCGCTCTGCCCGGAGAGCAGACGATCCCAGCTGGCCTCGTTCCCGATTCCCAGGGGAGTCAGCAACCCCAGGCCCGTGACCACCACCCGTCTCTTCACTGCCCCAGCCTCCCGTCCCCGCAACCGCTAGCCGGCATGACCCGCCACGTACTTCAGCGTGTCTTGCACCGTTTTGATCTTCTCCGCGTCCTCATCGCTGATCTCGATGTTGAACTCCTCATCCAGGGCCATCACCAACTCCACCTGGTCCAGGGAGTCCGCGCCC
>CBDVAL010000261.1:0-4155 GCA_965371955.1 uncultured bacterium
GGCCGGGCCTCTGGGCACGGGCTCCGCTCAGAACGGCGCCTCCAGCGGATGGATGGCCCGCGCCTTGATGAGCAGGAAGACGCGGCTGCCCTCTTTGATGTGCAACTCGCGCACCGTGACCGACGTGACGCTGACGAGGAGGGGAGCCGGGAGCGTGACTTCCAGCTCTGCCCTGCCCTTCTCCTCACGGATGCGACGCACGCGGCACTCGAGGACGTTGCGGGCGCTGGTCCCGCGCACCGGTTCCAGCGCCACGATGATGTCCTCGGCGCGTAACGCCACGTCCAGCTCGGCACCCAGCGGCAGGCGGTGGAATCCCATCTCCAGCCGCACTCCCTCGGCTTCCACCAGCGTGACGCCCTCCTCCTCCCTCTGCTCCAGCACGCGCGCCGGCAGCACGTTCTCGAATCCTCCGGTGCGTGCCACCGCCAGCGAGCCGGGCGCCGACAGCACCTCCATCGGCGTTCCCTGTTGGGCCACATGGCCGTCGGAGAGCACCACCGCCCGGTCGCCGATGCGCGTTGCCTCCGAGGGCGAGTGGCAGACGTAGAGAAACGGCACGCCTGATTCGCGCTGCGCGGACCGCGTGACCTCCAGCATCTCCGAGCGCGACTGCAGATCCAGCGCTGTGGTGGGCTCGTCCAGCAACACCAGCTCAGGCCCCGCCGCCAGGGCTCGAGCCAGGGCCACGCGTTGCTGCTCGCCTCCGGACAGGGTAGTGGGGTGCCGGTGCGCGAGATCCACCACGCCCACGCGCTGCAGCCATTCCAGCGCCTGGCGCTCGCGCCTGCCGGGCAGGTGCCGCCGGATGCCGAAGGCCGTGTTCTCGAGCACGGTGAGGTGGGGAAACAGCAACGGTTTCTGGAACACGCAGCCCACCCGCCGGCGCGACGGCGCCAGGAAGACGCGCCGGGAATCGTCCACGAAGGTCGTCTTGCCCAGGGCCACCCGTCCCCGGACCTCGCGGTATCTACCCGCCACCACTCCCAGCAGCGTGCTCTTGCCGCTACCCGACGGCCCCAGGATGGCGGTGACGCACGGGCCGAACTCCAGGTTCACGTCCAGGGAGAACGACGCCCGGCCCAGCGCGTGGAAGTCCAGGCCGGCGCGCACATGCAATGCGGTGCTCACAGCCGCGGCCTCCCTATCCGGCCCACGAGCAACAGGACGGCGACCGAGAGTCCGGTGAGCAGCAGCACCAGCGTGAGGGCGCGCGCGTCCTCGCCGGAGACCACTGCCTCCCAGATGGCCAGCGGCATGGTCTGGGTCCTGCCCGGGATGTTGCCGGCGATCATCAGCGTGGCACCGAACTCGCCCACCGCGCGGCCGAATGCCAGCACCGCCCCGGCGAGGATGCCGCGCCGCGCCAGCGGTAGCGTTACCCGGCGGAACGCGTGCCAGCGGCCGCTCCCCAGCGTGGCGGCAGCAAACTCCAGGTCCGGATCCACAGCCTCGATGGCCGCCCTGGCCGAGCGCACCATCAACGGCAGCGACACCAACACGGCGGCCAGCACGGCGGCCCACCAGGTGAACGCCACGGTGAACCCGGTGGCCTCGTAGATCGGCCCGCCCAGCAGGCCGCGCCGGCCCAGCAGGCGCAACAGGTAGTAGCCGGTGACGGTGGGCGGCAGCACCAGCGGCAGCGTGATCAGGGCATCCACCAACTCGCGCCCGCGGAAGCGCAGGCGCGCCAGGCCCCAGCCCAGCAGGGTGCCCACCACCGCCACCAGCAGCGTCGCCACCAGCGAGACCTGCAGCGAGAGCCGCAGCGCGTCGCGGATCATGGCGCTGCCGGCGCGAACCCGTGATTGCGCAGCACCACCTCGGCGAGGCCGCCGTGCAGCAACTCCAGGAACCTGGCCCCACCGGCAGGATCCGGCGCGTCGCTCACCAGGGCCGCTGCGTAGCGGATGGGCGAGTGCAACGACGGGTCCACCTCCAGCGCCACCTCCAGCCAGGGGAACTCCACCGCATCACTGCGGTACAGGAAGGCGGCATCCACCTCATCACGCTGCAGGTATTCCACCGTCTGCGCGGCATCCACCGAGAACACCAGGTGCGCCTCCAATGCGTCCCACAGTCCGCTGCGGCGCAGCGCCTGCGCCGCGTAGCGCCCGGCAGGCACGAGGGCCGGCGAGCCCAGCGCGATGCGCTGATAAGCAGCACCCCGCAGCTCGTCGAGATGCGCCGGGCGCTTACCGCCCCGGGGCACTGCCACGATCAGACGGTTGGTCGCGAACACCCGCCGTGTGACGGTCTCGATGTCACCAGCAGCAGCCAGCCGGTCCATCTCTTCCTCCCCGGCGAGGACCACCACATCAAACGGAGCGCCCTGGGTGGCTTGCTGCACCAACACTCCGCTGGCAGCAAAATGGAAGCGGATCCCTGCCCGTGGGTTGCGCTCCTCGTAGGCCTCGGCCAGGTCCAGCAGGGCGGGCCGCAGGCTGATGGCTGCTGCGACCAGCGTGGCATCCCGGTCCTGATGGCAACTCCCGAGGAGGCTCAGGGCGGTGGCCAGCAGCAGGGGTCGGTGCATCATGGCGGCATCGGGTCTATAATACGCGATTCAGAGGAGCTCTCGTGGGCGAGACAACTTACTACAGGAAGGGTTTCGGCCTCAAGCAGGCCATCCAGGGCGAGCTGGATCAGGACTACCACTCGGCCCTGGTGGAGTATTTCCGCCAGCATGGCTTTCGTCGGCAGGCGGACGGCCTGACCATCTTACTGGCCCGGGAGTTCGGGTTCTGCTACGGGGTGGATCGGGCGGTGGAGTACGCCTACGAGACACGCCGCAAGTTCCCCGACCGGAGCATTTACATCAAGGGCGAGATCATCCACAACCCACACGTCAACCGTCGGCTGCAGGAGATGGGGATCGAAGCCCTACCCTCGGACTCGGGCTCGGAGCAGGGCTTCCACTCGGTGCAGCCCGAGGATGTGGTGATCCTGCCGGCCTTCGGAGTGACCATGGACGAGTTCCAGGCGCTGCGCGGGCGCGGCTGCATCCTGGTGGACACCACATGCGGCTCGGTGCTGAACGTGTGGAAGAACGTGGATGAGTACGCCCGGGATGGCTTCACCTCGGTGATCCACGGCAAGTACTACCACGAGGAGACCCGCGCCACCGCGTCACGGGCGCTGCAGAACCCCGGCGGTCACTTCATGGTGGTGCGGGACATGGACGAGACCGAGCACCTGGCGCGATTCATCGAGGAGGAGGGCGACGGCCAGGAGGTCCTGCGGCGCTTCCGCGACGAGGCTCTCTCCGTCGGGTTCGACCCCGAGGTCCACCTGCAGCGCATCGGCCTGGCCAACCAGACCACCATGCTATCCACCGAGTCGCTGACCATCGGTCGCCGCCTGGAGAAGGCCATGACCGCACGCTACGGGGTGGAGAACCTGACGGCCCACTTCCGCGCTTTCGACACCATCTGTTCTGCCACCCAGGATCGCCAGGACGCCGTCGAGGGCCTGATCCAGGAGTCGCCCCAGGTGGTGCTCGTCATCGGCGGCTACAACTCGAGCAACACCAACAACCTGGCCAGGATGGCAGGGGAAACGGTGCCGACGTTCCACATCGAGGACGCTGCCTGTATCCTCGATGCCCGGCGCATTCGCCACAAGCCGGTGGATCAGAACGAGGAGATCCTCTCGGAGGATTGGCTGCCGGATGGCCCGGTGCGCGTCGGCATCACCGCCGGCGCCTCCACGCCTTCCAACAAGATCGGCGAGGCGGTGGAGCGGGTGCTGCGTTGCCGGGACCTGGATCCGGCCGCGTTCCTTCCAGCACCCTGAACAGGCTACGAGACCGCTTCTAGTAGCTAGGGCCTCTCCACGCGACCTTGGTGATCTCGTGCTTGGCCACGAGAATCATCCAGGTCTCCAGAAGCTCCTTGTCGATGCGCTCCGCCTCGGTGAGTTCGTCGCTGCGCTGTAGGTGGAGCAGGTGTGCATTGAGCTTCTGGATGGTTCCGGCATACTCGATGTAGAGCTCATCCACCGCCTCGATGACCGTGTCCCGGAACAGGCCGCTGACACCCATCACCACGTTGTCGAGCTGTTCCTCCGGCGATAGATCCGGGTAGGCGGCCTGTACCGCCTCGATGCGCTCGTCGATGATGGCGCTGAGGCCTGCGTTGAGCTCGTTCTCGAACT
>CBDVAL010000262.1:0-4153 GCA_965371955.1 uncultured bacterium
AAGGGGAGTTGGCGGTGGCACGGGCGGCGGCGAGATCGGGGACCCTCTACGCGCTGTCGTCGCTCTCGTCGGTGAGCATCGAGGATGTCGCGGCCGCGTCGGATGGTCCCAAGATGTTCCAGGTCTATGTGTTCCGTGATCGGGAGCTCAACAAGGAACTCATCCGCCGCAGCAGAGACGCCGGCTACGCGGCGCTTTGCCTGACGGTGGACGTCCCGGTCCCTGGTAACCGTGAGCGTGATCTCCGCACCGGCATGACCATCCCACCGGCGTTGACCCTCATGAGTCTGCTGGACATCGCGCGCCACCCGCGCTGGGCCTGGCACCAGGTCACAGGGAAACCGGTGGTGCTGGCCAACGTGGTGCACAAGATCGCCGAGGGAAGCAGCAGCGTCAGCACGCTGGCAAAATACGTCCACAGTCAGTTCGACCCCACGGTAACCTGGCAGGATGCCGCCTGGATGATCCGGGAGTGGGGCGGGCCCTTTGCCATCAAGGGCCTTCTCACGGCAGCGGATGCAGAGCGTGCGGTGGAGATCGGCGCCAGCGCCGTGATCGTCTCGAATCACGGTGGCCGGCAGCTGGACGGCGTACCGGCGCCCATCGAGGTCCTGGCGGAGATCATCGATGCGGTGGGTGATCGGGCGGAGGTCATCCTCGACGGCGGCGTACGGCGCGGGGGGCACGCGCTGAAGGCCCTGGCGCTGGGAGCCAGGGCCTGCATGGTCGGCAGGCCGTATCTCTACGGGCTCGGTGCAGCCGGCGAGGCCGGAGTATCCAGAGCCCTCGAGATCCTGCGGACAGAATTCGTTCGGGATATGGCCCTGCTGGGATGCCGCAGCATCGAGGAGATCCGCCCGAGCTGCATCCGGCGGTGGTAGTGACCCCATCTTGAGACGACGCGGGCGGCCGTGTGGTCAACGGCATGTCCAAGGAGGCGGTCATCGTCTGCTACGGCTACCCGCCCGAGGTCGCCACGCCGAGCACGAACCTCGATGGCTGGCAATACTGGCGGCACCGCTTCAAGTCGTTCACCATCGAGTTCGACGATGACGGCAAGGTGAAGTACGCCGGCGGTTGACGCCGGAAGACTACTCGTCCGCCGCCGGATAGGACGGCAGCAGGTCCACCGGAATCTCCTCGAGGCGTGCGATGCCGCGCTCCAACGCCGGACTCAGCACACCGTAGCGCTGCAGCAGTTCGCTGGTGCCCGGATAGTCGCCACGGGCCTGCAGGACGCATAGTTCGCGCAGCAGATCGCGGATGCCGTCGGCAAAGGTGTCCCAGTTCACCGCGAACGTTCCCTCCGTGCCCCCCTCGCGAATGGCGCCCTTCTCCAGCAGGTAGTTGAACTGCATCGCCGCACCTCTGCCGTGGGCCTCGGCGACACCGAAGCGCGTGGCACGGAAGATCCCCGCCAGGTAGGTAACGAACAACGGCCGTTTGCCCTCGACGGGCACGACACCTCGATCCATGAGATATATCAGGTTGTACACGCCCATGACGTCGGCCTTGGCCTCCTCCATGGACGAATAGAGCTCCTTGAGCTCCAGGCGTACTTCCGTGTCGCGGCCGTCCACCTGGATCTTACCGGGGCCCAGACCGTGGGCGAGTTCATGGAACAGGACCTCGTTGAAGAACTGCTCCTGCGACAGCAATGCGAGTTGCTCCGACACCAGGATCTCGCCGGCGATGGGCTGGAGGATCTGCTGGAACTTGGCGTTCATGACGTTGCGCAGCATCACCTTCTTGGAGCCCTTGGTCTCGCGCACGCGCTCGTCGTTGGGCAGGTTGAACGCGATGGTCTGCACGCCGGCCCGTGTATCCCCGGCGGTGTAGATCTCGTCCACCACGCGCATGGGCGACTCCGTGCCTCGGTTGAGGTTCTTGTACTCGTCCGGAATGGGCAGATTGCCCTCCAGGGCCGGCAGTTCCGCCTTGTAGCGCACCAGCTTGCCGCTCTCCGTCGGGTCCACCAGCGTGACGAACGACACGAACGCCGCCTTGTAGCCGAACAAGCGGTCCTCATAGACCTCATAGGGCCCGATGGTGATCTCCACCCTGCTGTCCAGATCCATCCACGCCAGATCGGCCTCGTAGTACAGAGACGACAACGTCTCCAGATCCGCATCGTCACCCAGGAAAGCCGCGGCGATGCGGCGCAGGTACTCGGCGAGGCTCCGGTTCTCGGTGATGTCAGCGGCCTCCTGCAGTTCCTCGGCGGCGGGCTTCAGCCACTTGCGATACTCCACCGCGTAGGGAATGGCCACCAGGTCGTCCCCGCGGCGGCGCACCACCGTGTAGAGACTCTGGAGCGCCTCCGTGTCCTCGGGATGCTGCTCCAGCCACGCCTCCATCTCCTCCCGGTCCAGGTGATCCGGGTAGTAGCCGGCCGTCTCCGGCCGCTCCTGCTCGCCGATGAACGGCGCCTCGTCCAGACGGTCCCAGGGCCCGTACGACATGCGGAAGTAGTCCAGCGCGGCGCGTGCCCTGGGATCGTGAGAGCGCTCCAGCCTCTCCTGCAGGGCGGGGTTCCCGGTCCATGCCTGACGCAGGAAGATGGCGTTCATGTACTCCGAGGCACGCAGCAAATGGTCCAGAACCTCGCGCTGGGCGGAGGACAGCCCCGAGGTGTCCACGTCGATGGGCGTGGGAACGAACTGTGCAAGACGCTCCGCCACATCGGCTGCGATGACCAACTCCCCATGGCCTGCGCCGTCCGTGTGGGAGGATTGGGAAGCGCATGCCGCCGAGCCCAGCACGAGAGCGCCGGCCATCACAGCGTGCAGCATCCGTCCGATAACCTGTCTCATGATATCTCCTGTTGCCGAGGCACGATGGGCCGGCCGCACTGAGCTGGGTCGCTTGGGAATCGACATGATAATCACCAGCCCGGCGTGCCACAAGCCCGCGGCTACGGGGATCCCTCCCGGATCCGGGCCACAAGACGGCGGATGCCGTCGCCGAACACCGCCTGGCACGGCAGCAGGCTGAGAACCAGAAAGGCCTCGCGCGGAAAGTCATAGAAGTAGCCCGGATGGACCAGGATACCGTCCTGTGCCAGCAGATCCAGGGCCCACTCCTCGCCGCTGCGTAGCGAGGGAACGTGAAGCACGGCCGACCAGCCGCCCTCGGACCGCACCAGGCGGCACGGGGATCCCGCGGTCTCCTCCTGCGCTGCCTCCCGGTTGGACTGCACACGGCGGCGAATGCTCTGCTGCACGCCGGCGCCGGCGGCCAGCAGCCGCGGCACCGCCCACTGCACCGGACTCGACACCGAGAGATACGTGTCGGCGATGACCTCCAGTCTCGCCAGGGCCTGCTCCACCAGCGGCTCGGGCCCCCCCACCCGGATCCAGCCCAGCTTGAGCTGTGGAAGCCCGGCCCATTTGGAGAGTCCTCCAAGGCTGAACGTGAGCACGTCGGCGTTCTCCGCGGCACACTCCACGCGATGCGGATCCGGCGCCGTTGCATAGGGCGAGAACACCTCGTCGGAGATCACCGCCCAGCCCCGGCGGCGGCATAGATCCTGGAGGCGCGTCCACTCAACGTCCTTGAGATACATGCCATTGGGATTGCCGGGGTTCACCAGCACCACGGCCCGGGCGCCCTCGCTCCCGGCGGATTCCATCTCGTTCAGGTCCAGCGCCCAGCCATCTTCCGGGTCCAGCGGGTATTCCAGCGGCCTGACGGATTCCAGGCCGCCCAGAAAGTCGAACAGTGGGTAGCCGGGGCGCGGGACAAGGACAGCATCACCCGGGTCCGCGAGCAGCTTGAACAGGAAGGCATAGGCCTCGCTGGTGGATGCCGTCAGGACGATGCGCTCCGGATCCGCTCCGCCGGCGTAACACTGCGCGATGGACTGCCGGGCCGACGGCAGGCCGAGGGGATGCGGCTCGTAGACCGCCGCCCGAGGTTCGGCAAGAGACTGCAGGATCTCCGCCGGGTACTCCAGCCCCACCGACGTGGGGTTGGACACGATGAGATCCAGCAGCGCATCGCCCCGGGCCTCCTTTTCGGCCCGCAGCGCCGACCAGCGATTGGTGCGTGCCGTCCACTGCGTACGGCGCGAGAAGCCGGGAGCTTGCATCAGCCGGAGAAGGTGGCCAGCACCGGTGTATGGTCCGACGGCCGCTCCAGGCGACGCGGCGCC
>CBDVAL010000263.1:0-4124 GCA_965371955.1 uncultured bacterium
CGGTGACCACTGCCACCACCTACGTGCTGAACATCGGCAACCTGTCCTCACCGTCGGTGAACGCCACGTTCACCAGCGGCCTGGCCACCATCGACCACAATCTCATGGTCACAGGCGATCATGTCTACGAGGCCAACTACTCCTCCGGCCTGCGGGTGTTCAACGCCTGCAATGTAGCGGACATCCACGAGACGGGTTTCTTCGACACGTACCCGGGCGGCGATCCGCTGAACTTTGTGGGGGCGTGGGGCGTCAGCTCTGCGCTGCCCAGCGGCACGGTGATCGTCTCCGACATCCAGCGTGGCCTGTTCGTCCTGGATGCCTCCGGCGCCGAGGTGGATGTGGCGGTTCGCTGCACCGCACGCGCGGACGTCAATCCGGCCTGCGACGCCTGCGTGGCTCAGGTGTGCGCGCAGCGCCTCCCGTGCTGCAACAACTGGAACGCCAGCTGCGTGGAGGATGTCCGTAGCGTGTGCGGCAGCCTGGTGTGCGACGAGAGCGCGGGCAACTGCGTCCATACGCTGTGTGACGAGGGGGAGGCGCTGCTGTCCGGCTGCGACGCGCCGCCGGCGGCCGCCAGTTGCGTGCAGGACATCTGTGCGCTGATGCCCTCCTGTTGCTCCAGCGCCTGGGGCCAGGGCTGCGTCGCAGCGGTGTCCACGGTGTGCGGCGCGAACTGCGACTAGTCGGTCAGCAGATCCAGGTTGCGGCGCGCCTCCACGAAACCCGGGTCCACGGACAGCGCCTCGAGGAAATCCGCCACAGCCCCGTCACGGTTTCCCAGGCGGAGCCGGCAAACGCCACGATTGTTGAGGGACCAGGGGTCGTTGGGGTGCAGCTCCAGAACACGGCTATAGCCCTCCACCGCCAGGATAAAGTGTTCCTGCCGCATCTGGTCGCGCGCCAGGTTGAAGCGCGCGGTGACGTTCAACGGATCGAGCTCCAGGGCGCGCCGGTAGAGTTCCTGCGCTCGTTCCAGCTCACCGCTGCGGCTGCGCAGCGTCGCGGCGTTGTTGACCAGCTGGCTCAGAAAGCGATCCTCGTCGAGGTTGCGCAGGAAGACGCCCCGCTGCACCGAGAGCGGCAGGATGTGATAGCGGCGGCGGTAGGTATCATCAGAAATCTCGCGGCCGTCCTCCAGGGTCTCGATGTTGATGGGCCCGGTGCCGTCGTCATGGCGCAGGAACAGATGGCTGGGTGTGCTGACGGCGTACACGGGCAGACCCAGACGGCGGGCGACGGTGAGGTACACGGAGGCCAGGCTGGTGCAATAGCCCCGTCGCCGCTCGAGGACACGGTCCAGAAACAGGTTGTCGGCGTCGGCCAGGTCCAGGTCGGCGACGAAGCCTCGCTCCACGAAGAAGAATCGGTTCAGGGCCTGGATGCGACCCCGCGGCGTGGCCAGCCCCCGGAGTCGGACGGCGGCCGCCGCAGTGAGCCGGTCCAGCCGCCGGCGTACGGAGGCCCTATCCAGGCCGGCATTTTCCTCGGAATAGAGGGCGAGCATGCGCTCCAGGAGCGGGTCCGGCTGCGGCCCGGGCGGTGCAACGGCCGCTGGCCGCTGGCAGGACGCCAGCAGGGCGAGCAACAGGATGGTGAGGCTATTCCGGAGGAGGTGCGCCCGGGCCAGGTGGGGCGGGGGACAGCTGCGTGACGGGCCCACCATTCAGGTGTGCTTGACCACCATGAGCGTGATGTCGTCGAACTGCGGCGCCTTGCCGACGAAGGCCCCCACGGCATCCTCCAGGCGGCCGCGAATCTCCTGCGCCGTCTCGGTCATGCACGACTTGACCACATCGATGAGGCGCGGCTCCTCGAACTGCTCCTCGTTCTCGTTCTGGCTCTCCGTGATGCCGTCGCTGAACAGCACCAGCACGTCGCCGGGTTTCAGCACCGTCTCGTGGGAGGTGTAGTCGGCATCCTCCATGACGCCCAGGATCATGCCGCCGCCGGTGAGCTCCTCGACGCCACCGTCCGCGCGGAACAGCAGGGGAGGGTTGTGGCCGGCGTTGGTGTAGACCAACCGTCCGCTGGCCGGCTCCAGCTCGCCGTAGAAGAAGGTCATGAACTTGTTGCTCATGGAGTTGCGTTCCACGGCAGCGTTCAGACGGCGGATGAGCTCGGTGACCTCCACGCCGGCGGCTGCGTGGGCCCGGAAGGAGGCCTGCACCATGGCCATGAGCAGGGCCGCGGCCATCCCCTTGCCCGACACATCTCCGATGGCCAGCCCCAGGCGGTCCCCCGCCAGCGGCAGGAAGTCGAAGTAGTCGCCGCCCACACCCTTGCAGGGGATGTTGTAGCCGGTGATCTGGTAGTTCGGGATATCCGGGTCGGCCGTGGGCAGAAGCCGGCGCTGGATCTTTCCCGCCGCCTGCAGCTCCTGTTCCATCTCCCGGCGCTTCTGCTCACCCATGAACAGCTTCACATTCTCGATCTTGACGGCGGCGAGGTTGGCCAGCAGGGTCAGCAGGCGCAGGTCATCGCGCTGGAAGCGCCCCGGAATGCCCAGCGTGTCCACGTACAGCAGGCCGATGACATCGCGGTTGTTCCATAGCGGGACGCACAGCGCCGAGTGGATCCCCTGGATCTGGATGGACTCCTGCGCCGCGAAGCGCTCATCGGTGCGGGCATCCTGGATCAGGACCGACTGCTGCTGGCTGACCACGGTCTCGGCGATGGTGCGGCTGATCTGGATCTGGCCCTCGCCGGACGAGCGCGCGTCCCGGATCACCTGCGAGCGCAGGCTGCGCGGCTCGCCTTCCAGCAGCATGATGGTCCCCCGGTCCGGGCTCAGCGCCTCGAACACCATGTCCAGGATCACCTCGAAGGTCTCGTTCAGGGAACGGTGCGCCAGCAGCTCGTTGGCGGCGCGAGCTATCACGGTGAAGGCGCGGCTCTGGGGGGTCGTCTGACCGGTGACCTCCTGGGACGCCCCCGGGCTGGTGACATTGGAGGAGATGATCTCCGCCAGCGGCAATACGACGGTATTGCGCGATGGGGCGTTGGTGGCCAGATCGTCGGTGATCTGGACCGCGGAACTCTCCCCGGGGGAGGCGAAGAAGATCACCGTCTCACCCAGGGTGATCCGATCTCCGGGCTTGAGCAACATGCGTTCGGTGAGCTGCTTGCCGTTCAGGGAGGTGCCGTTGCGGGACCCGGCGTCCCGGACGTAGTAGTCGTCGCCTTCATGCGCGAATTCGGCATGGAAGCGCGACAGCGACGGGTCCGAGGCCAGGTGGACATCATTGCGCGACGACCGGCCGACGCGAATCAGGTCGCCATCAAAGGGGATCTGTGACTTTTTTCCCTGCGCCGGCTGGATGGTGAGATAGGCCATCCGTCCCTCCCAAATAGAACTGGAAATCAGCGTAGGCTACTATTCTCAGTCCTGTCAAGCACTTGATCCCTGTCCTCGGTTGACACCGGCAACGAGGTTCCATTATCCTTTTTTGGGACCGCGCGAGGCGTTTGGCTGCCTGGGCGGCTCGTTTTCAGAGAGTTCAATCGTATCCATGACCGAGACCCAGAGGATCGAGATCTCTTTTCCATCAAAGGTGGAGTTTCTCAACCTGGTCCATACCGTCACCGATGAGATGGCGCGGATGGCCGGCTTCGATGGCGACGACTCGTTGAACATCAGCCTCGCGGTGCGCGAGGCGGCCACCAACGCGTTGATTCATGGAAACGGGCGCGATGCCTCGAAGCTGGTGCAGGTGGCTTTTGGCGTTCAGGAGGGCTCCATCGAGGTGGAGGTCCAGGATCAGGGAGCCGGATTCAACCCCGAAGACGTGGATGATCCCCGGGACCCCACCAACGTGGCGCGCACCAGCGGCCGCGGCATCTTCCTGATGCGCAGCTTCATGGATTCGGTAACATTCGAGAAGAGAAATAGCGACGGGATGCAAGTCCGTCTGACCAAGAGTGTATGATACGGTTTTCTTCAGGAGGTAGGAAGTCATGAAGGTCAACGTGCGCTCGGAGGGTGAAGTCAGTGTGGTGGATCTCTCGGGCAAGATCACCATTGGTGAAGGCGATGTGGTCCTGCGGGAGACCGTCGAGACCCTTCTCAAGGAAGGACGGAGCAAGATCGTGCTCAACCTGTCCCGCATCTCTTACATGGACAG
>CBDVAL010000264.1:0-4108 GCA_965371955.1 uncultured bacterium
TGATCAGCAAGGAGCGTCGCGGCGACTACCTGGGCGGAACGGTGCAGGTCATCCCTCATGTCACCGATGAGATCAAGGCTGCGGTACGCAGCATCAGCTCGGGGATGGACATCCAGATCTGCGAGATCGGCGGCACCGTGGGTGACATTGAATCGCTGCCGTTCCTGGAGGCCATCCGCCAGTTCCGGCTGGACGTGGGCAAGAGCAATTGCCTGTTCATCCATCTCACCCTGGTGCCGTACATCGCCGCGGCGGGCGAACTCAAGACCAAGCCCACCCAGCACTCGGTGCGCGAACTGCGCGCCATCGGTATCCAGCCGGACATTCTCCTGTGCCGCTGCGATCGCGCCCTGCCGCGCGAGCTGAAGCGCAAGATCGCACTGTTCTGCAATGTGCCGGAGTCGGCCGTGATCACCGCCCAGGACGTGAGTTCCATCTACCAGGTTCCGCTGATGCTGGGCCGCGAGTCACTCGACGCGATCATCCTCAAGGAGCTGGATCTCCCGTACAAGGACAAGAACATGGATGCCTGGGAGTCCATGGTGCGCACCCACATGAACCCCTCCGGCGGCGACGTCCACATCGCCATGGTGGGCAAGTACGTGCGCTACGAGGACTCCTACAAGAGCCTCAACGAGGCCCTGGCCCACGGCGGCATCGGCAACGACGTGCGGGTGCACCTGGATTGGGTCGAGGGCGAGGACATCGAGAACGGCGAGCTGGAATCCAAGCTGGCCAAGGCCGACGGCATCCTGGTGCCCGGCGGCTTCGGTATTCGCGGCACCGCAGGCATGATCCGCGCCATCCGGTATGCCCGGGAAAACAAGGTGCCGTTCTTCGGCATCTGTCTCGGCCTGCAATGCGCAGTGATCGACTTTGCGCGCAACGTATGCGGCATCGAGGATGCCGACTCGTCGGAGTTCAACGAGGGCGCCAAGGAAACAGTGATCTACAAGCTGCGTGACCTGCTCGGTGTGGACGAGATGGGCGGCACCATGCGGCTGGGTTCGTACCCCTGCCGCATCACGCCGGGCTCCTTCGCTCACGAGGCCTACGGAGAGCCGGAGATCCACGAGCGTCACCGCCACCGCTACGAGTTCAACAAGCACTACTACGAGACGCTTGCAGAGGCGGGGCTGCAGTTCACCGGTCTATCCCCCGATCGCAAGTTCGTGGAGATCGTGGAGTTGAAGGACCACCCGTGGTTCCTGGCCTGCCAGTTCCATCCGGAGTTCAAGTCGCGCCCGCTGGCGCCGCATCCGCTGTTCAAGCGCTTCATCCGCGCAGCCGTGGAGCAGCGCAATCAGCGCGCCGCGGTGGGGGCCGCGCTCCCAGCGCGCGGCGAAGAGGTCTGAAACGGCCATGGGCTCCACGGTCGAGCTCCTCCCCGGCATTCGCACCGGCGCCGGTGCGCCGCTATTCCTGATCTCCGGCCCGTGCGTCATCGAGAGCCGCAACCATTCCCTTGAGACCGCTGCCCGCCTGAGGGACATCGCCGCGACCGCGGGAATCCCTCTGATCTTCAAGTCGTCGTACGACAAGGCCAACCGCTCCTCGGTGAAGTCGTATCGCGGCCCGGGCCTGGAGGAGGGCCTGGAGATCCTCGCGGCGGTGAGGGAGGAAACGTCGCTGCCGGTGCTGACCGATGTGCACTCGCCCGCCGAGGCCGAGGCCGCCGGCCTGGTGGTGGACGTGTTGCAGATTCCCGCGTTCCTGTGCCGTCAGACCGACCTTCTCACTGCGGCTGCGGCCTCCGGCAAGCTGGTAAACGTCAAGAAAGGCCAGTTCCTGTCGCCCTGGGACATGAAGAACGTCGTGGAGAAGGTTCGTTCCGCCGGCAATCCGCGCGTGCTGCTCACCGAGCGCGGCAGTTGCTTCGGCTACAACAACCTGGTCGTCGATATGAAGTCGCTGGAGGTGATGCGCGCACTGGGATGCCCCGTGGTGTTCGACGCCACGCACTCGGCACAGCTTCCCGGCGGGCTGGGCCACGCATCCGGCGGACAGCGGGAGTTCGTCCCCGTGCTGGCGCGTGCTGCCGTGGCGGCGGGTGTGGACGGGTTGTTCTTCGAGGTCCACGAGGACCCCGACCGCGCCCTGTCCGACGGCCCCAACTCGCTACGGCTGGACGAACTGCCGGCGCTCCTGACACGTCTGTGCGCCATCCATGAAGCGGCGCGCGAGGCCCGGTGATGACCGCCAAGAAGGCCGGCTCGTCGCTGCAGACGGCACGGGAGGTCCTGGCCACCGAGGCCCGGGCCATCGAGGCGCTGATGGAGCGCCTGGGCCCGGAGTTCGACCAGGCCGTGGAGTTGCTGCTCGACTGCAGGGGCCGGGTGGTGGTCACCGGAATGGGCAAATCCGGCCTCATCGGCAAGAAGATCGCCGCCACGCTCTCGTCCACCGGAACCCCGGCCGTATTCCTGCATCCCGCCGAAGCGGTGCACGGCGATCTGGGCATGCTGATCCGCGGCGATGTCGTTCTGGCCCTGTCCAACTCCGGCGAGACGGCGGAGTTGATCAGGCTGCTCGAATGGATCCGGCGCATCGGAGCACACCTGCTGGCCCTGTGCGGTACGCCGAACTCCACCCTGGCCCAGCACGCCGACGTGGTGCTGTCGGTGGAGATCTCCAGCGAAGCCTGTCCGCTGGATCTCGCCCCCACGGCGTCCACCACGGCGCAGCTCGCCCTGGGCGACGCACTGGCCATGTCGGTGATGCGCCAACGCGGCTTCACCGCGGAGGATTTCGCCACACGGCATCCGGGCGGCGAGTTGGGCCGCAAGCTATTGCCGGTGGACCGGTTGATGCACAAGGGGGATGCGATCCCCACGGTGATGCCGGACGCCACGCTGGGACACATCGTCGAGGTGATCACATCCAAGGGGATGGGAGCAGCGCTGGTGGTGGATGACGACTCCCGCATCGAGGGGATCATCACCGACGGCGACCTGCGCCGGCTGTTGCAGAAACAGGAACACCCGCACGACTGCTGCGCCCGGGACTTCATGAGCCGCAACCCCGCTGTCATCGGACCGTCAGAGCTGGCAGTGGCCGCGCTGAACATCATGGAAGAACGTCTGATCACGTCCCTCGCCGTCATCGACGACCAGCGCCGACTGGTGGGGTTCCTGCATCTCCACGATCTGTGGCGCACGCAGATGTTCTGAGTTGATAATGAAACTCACCGCCAAAGCAGAGGAGAAGGCTCGCAGGGTCCGCATGGTCCTGCTGGACGTGGACGGTGTGCTCACCGATGGACGGCTCACGTACCAGCAGGACGGGACCGAGCTCAAGACCTTCCACTCCCACGACGGGGTGGGCATACGCATGGCTCAGAAGGCGGGCATCGAGATCGGCGTGATCACCGGCCGGCGCTCCAACGCGGTGAAGCATCGCTGCAGCGAACTCGGGATGACCGAGATCCATCAGGGGAACTGGCAGAAGTTGCCCATTCTAGAGGAGATCCTGGCGCGGCGCGGCCTGTCCCGGGAGGACGTGGCTTTCGTCGGCGACGATCTCCCCGACCTGCCGGTGCTCCGCCGGGTGGGATTTGCGCTCACCGTGCCCGATGCGCGCCCCGAGGTGCTGGAAGTGGCCGACGCATCCAGCGAGCGGATGGGCGGAAACGGCGCTGTACGGGAGATTCTGGAGGCAGTGATCAAGGCCCAGGGAAAATGGGACAATATCCTCGCCTCATACGAGCCCGGCAAGGGCAGCCGGTAGGAGAACGATTCATGCGCGTCGTGGTAGCGATCCTGCTGATCCTGGGCCTGTCGTCGCTGCTGTACTTCGTCGCCATCAACAGCGGCGTCAAGGTCGCGGTTGATCTGTACCCCATCAAGGCGGTTCAGGACTACGAGGTATCGCTGGTGATCCTGGTGTCTCTGGTGACGGGCGTGTTGTTCGCCAGCGTCATCGGCATCGTGGAGGGCTGGCGGTTGCGGCTGCACAATCACCAGCTTCGTAACAAGATCAAGCGCATGGAGGCAGGGTTGCGCGGACAGCGTAATGCCGCCATGCGGTCGCCCGAGCAGGACGACCCGGTGGACGAAGAGTCCGCCCTCTAGCTACATTTCCCTTGTTGCCGGAGTCAGTCCCGTGAACG
>CBDVAL010000265.1:0-4044 GCA_965371955.1 uncultured bacterium
CGCGGGAGTTCCACTCGGACAGGATGGCGTAGGTGTTGGGGTGTTTCACCTGATGATAGAGCGCCGTGTTAACGTGACCGGGCTGGCGCTCCAGGGCATCGAGGACCTCACCGAACCGGTCCTCGAACTCCCCCTCCTTTCCCGCGACCACATCGTAGTACATGCCCACCGTCACCATTGCTGCCCCCCCGATGAGAGATGAGACAGGAGAGCCGGGAACGACTCCCGGCTCTCCTCAGCTTGCCGGCTACCTCTTGCGCAGGGTCAGGGCGGCCTTGATGGCGGCCTCGACCCCCTTCTTCTGGCGGGCGGCCTTGACCTTCGCCTGGTCCCTCTTGCTCAGGTTGCGCAACAGGCCGATATAACGCCCTTGGAGCTGACGGCCCGGTGACGGTGGGCGGTCCATGCGGCCGTTGCCCACGGCGCTGCGCCCGGAGCGTACAACGGCACGGGACAGTGTGGTCAACCGATCGGTGAGCTTCCCGACCTGCCGGTCCAACCGGCGTAGATCGCCGCTCAACTCGGAACGAATGGCTCGCGAGACGGCGGCTTCGATGGCCTTCGTGACATCTGGATTGCGTGGCAAGACGTGTCCTCCTGATACAAGTACAGCGAGTCGGATTTACCCTCTGTTTACTTACCGGAACACTCTACCAAAGTCGTGCGATGATTTCGCGGAACCGCGGGAGATTTCTTTGACTGACATTCCGCCCTATCAAAGTGCTGACTCACGTAGAGATTCCAGTGAGGCCTGGAAGAACTACGAGGTCAGGGCAAAGTCCGGAGGCCCGGTGGGCGGGGCGGATTCTTCTAACCAGGAGGGGGCTCGCGTTCCTCGAGGATGATGATCTCCACCCGCCGGTTACGCGCTCGGCCCACTGCCGACTCGTTGTCGGAGACCGGGCGCGCCAGCCCGAACCCGAAGGCGCCCAGGCGCTCCGCGGCGATGCCCTCCTCGACGAGAAGCTCCTTCACGTGCTCGGCCCGGCGGCGGGACAGCTTCAGGTTGTACGCGGCACTGCCACGGGAATCCGTGTGCCCCTCGATGACTACCCTCAGATCCGGGATCACCAGAAGGATCCCGGCCAGCTTGGCCATCGCCTTCTGCGCCTCCGGCTTGAGTTGGGCCTCGTTCACCGAGAACAGGATGTCCGGCAGGTTCACCACGAACCCGCGGGCCGATTGGCGCGTCTCCGCCACGTGCGACAGGGCCGCCTCCAGGCGCACGCTGAGATCGCGCTTCTCGGAGTGCAATTCCTGCAGCGATTCCTCCATGGTGAACAGCTCACTGCGCATCTGTATCATCTCCGACTCCAGAGCGGTCTTCTCATGCTCGAGGGCCAGGGTGTCGGCCTGCAACATTTCCAGGTCGCGGCGCGCTTGCTCTGCCTGCTGCTGGGCCTGCCCGGCCCGGCGCTGCAGATCCTCCATCTCCGCACGGCGCGCAGCGATCTGGCGCTCCAGGTCGAGCGCCTCGCGGCGCCGGCGCGCCAGCTGGATGGCCTCGTTGTCCAGGGCCATTGCGCGACGAGCTGCGTCCAGGATCCGGCTGCCCCGCGGTGAACGCTGGGCCAGCGACTCTGCGCTGCGCAAGGCAGCGTCCGCCTCCTGATAGAGATCGGCGGCGTGAACGGGCGCCTCGAAGCGCGCCGCCAGCTCATGGATGCGGCGGGCCTGAAGAAGCTCTGCCGGGAGCTTGCCGGGCAGCGTGACCGAGGTCAGATCGCGGTTCGAGCCCGCCGGGGCGGGAGCGAAGTCCGAGAACGAGAACGGCACCGGCGCCACGGCCTGTCCCCGCGGCGTGCCACTGGAGAGGACGACCAGCTCCGAAGGCCGGGACACACCCCAGAACGGCTCGGCCGTGAGGATCAGCGCGAAGTTCTGCTTCGCGGTCTTGTATTCCTCGCCGCCCCTTCCCCTGCCCACCGCCAGGGGTCCGAGGTTCTCCGCCACCTCATCGCGGGTGACAGCCCACAGGACATAGGAGGTGACATCCCCACCGTAGAGGATCGCGGGCTTCATACCATCATAGGTCAACTCGATGACCGCCCGGCCGTCGCGAAAGTTCACCGCAGCGGAGACACGGGCTGCCGGCGCGCCAGGCAGTGGAAGCAGCGGCACGGTGACGGTGCTGCGATCGGGGAACGAGATGCCTTGCAGGTCCACCGTGCGTGCCCGGGAGTGTGCGGCCAGCAGAAGGCTGACCAGCACTGTCAGGCACGCTGCACCTCTCTTCATGAAACGCGCTCCAATCAAGTCGAGAAACTCCCCGCCCGGACATGCGGCACGGCAGGGTACATCAAGCAGGCGCGCGAGAACAGCCCGAAACGGTCCCCTTGAGGGGGGGGCGGGGCAGTGCTAAGGTGCTCCCGTATGGCCGGAGAATGAGCCTCCGGCCTTTTTTTTCGGGTATGCCCGGCGGGCGGCTGGATGACGAGCAACAAGCGGCAGGATCTGCGCAATGTGGCGATCATCGCGCACGTGGACCACGGCAAGACCACGCTGGTGGACGCCATGCTGTGGCAGAGCGGCATCTTCCGCGAGACGGAACAGGTGAACGAACGCGTGATGGACTCCCTCGAGCTAGAGCGGGAGAAGGGGATCACCATCATGGCGAAGAACACCTCCATCGTGTTTCGCGGCACCCGCATCAACATCGTCGACACCCCGGGCCACGCGGACTTTGGCGGTGAGGTGGAACGGACCCTGCAGATGGTAGACGGCGTCATGCTGCTGGTGGACGCCAGCGAGGGCCCCCTGCCCCAGACCCGGTTCGTGCTCAAGAAGGCGCTGGAGTGCCACTTGGCCCCCATCGTCGTGATCAACAAGATCGACCGCAAGGACGCCCGGGCCGCGGAAGTGCTGGACGAGGTCTACGACCTGTTCATCGACCTCGACGCCGACGAGGACCAGCTCGATTTCCCGGTACTGTACTGCAACGCGCGCAAGGGGCAGTCCCGCCATCGGCTCGATGGACCGGAGGAGTCCCTGGAGCCTCTGTTCGACGAGATCCTGCGCAGCATTCCTCCTCCGAAACAGGATACGGACGGGCCGCTGCAGCTTCTGGTGAGCAGTCTCGACTACGACGACTATATCGGCAGGCTGGCCATCGGCCGGATCTTCCAGGGCACGCTGGCCAAGGGCGACCAGGTCGCGCTGTGCAGATTGGACGGCACGCGGACGATGCACCGCATCACCACGCTCCTGGGCACCGAAGGCCTCAAGCGCAAGGAGATCGCCGAGGCAGGCCCCGGGGATATCGTCACCGTGGCCGGCATCGACGAGCTGAGCATCGGCGAGACCCTCTCCGATCCGGAGAACCCGCAGCCGCTGCCGCCCGTTCGCGTGGACGAGCCCACCCTTGCCATGGTCCTGTCGGTGAACAATTCCCCCAAGGCCGGCAAGGAGGGTGAACACGTGACCTCCACCAAGCTGCGCAAGCGGCTGGACAAGGAGACTCTCACCAACGTCTCCATGCGCGTGCAGGCCACCGAGTCCGCCGATGCCTTCCTGCTGGCCGGCAGGGGCGAACTACAACTGGCCATTCTCATCGAGACGGTGCGGCGCGAGGGCTTCGAGCTGTCGGTGGGCAAGCCACAGGTGCTCACCCGGGAGATCGACGGCAAGCGGCATGAGCCCATGGAACTGCTCACCGTGGACTGCCCGGAGGAATTCATCGGCGCGGTCACCCAGAAGCTCGGTGTGCGCAAGGGGCGCATGGCCAAGATGGTGAACCACGGCACCGGGCGGGTGGTCATGGAGTTCCGCATCCCCTCCCGCGGCCTGGTGGGCTTCCGCACGGAGTTTCTCACCGACACCAAGGGCACCGGTATCCTGAACCACCTGTTCGACGGCTACGCCCCCTGGCAGGGCGAGATTCCCCACCGGACCACCGGCGCCCTGGTGGCGGATCGCGCCGGCCGGACCACGGCGTACGCCATCGAGCACCTGCAGCCCCGGGGAACGCTGTTCGTGGGACCGGGAGCCGAAGTCTACGAGGGCATGGTGGTGGGTGAGCACTCGCGTCCCGATGACCTGGACGTC
>CBDVAL010000266.1:0-4012 GCA_965371955.1 uncultured bacterium
ACAGGGCGGCGTGCTGTCGGTCCGCTTTCCCAAGGTTCCCAACAAACGCGGCGAGGAAGTGAACATTCCCGTGCAGAACATCGAGGAGTGAAGATGGCCGATCAGCAAGAGCCCACACAACGCCTCAAGCTGCCCGAGGTGCTCCCGGTGCTGCCGCTGCGCGACACGGTGGTGTTCCCGTTCATCATCATGCCGCTCTCGGTGAGCCGGGAAAAGAGCAAGGCGGCGGTGGATGCCGCGCTGGTCGATCACCGCACCATCTTTCTCGTGGCGCAGAAGGACAGGGACACCGAGGATCCCGGGCTCGAGGATCTGCACGAGGTGGGTACGGCGGCGGTGATCATGCGTATGCTGAAACTGCCCGACAACCGCATCCGCATCCTGGTGCAGGGCATCACTCGCGCGAAGATCAAGCAGATGAAGCGCAAGAAACCGTTTCTGCAGGCCAGCATCACCAAGCTGGAGGAGAGCGCCTTCAGCGAGGACTCGCTGGAGCAGGATGCGCTCATCCGCAACGTGCGCAAGGGGCTGGATCGCTCCGCCTCGCTGGGCAAGCCCGTGGCCTCCGAGGTCATGGTGGTGGCCAACAACATGGAGAACCCCGGCCGGCTCGCGGATCTGGCGGGGTCCAACCTGGACCTGGGGCTGTCGGATGCCCAGGAGCTGCTGTGCATCCAGGATCCGTTGGAGCGCCTGCGGCGCGTGAACGACCTTCTCTATCAGGAGCTGGACCTGCTGGTCATGCAACAGGAGATCGACACCACAGCTCGCGAGGAGATGGATCGAGCGCAGCGCGAGCACTTTCTGCGCTATCAGCTCAAGGCGATCCAGAACGAGCTCGGCGAGGGTAACGAGCTGGCGGAGGAGGTGGAGGAGATCCGCGGCAAGATCGCCCAGGCGGGCATGCCGCAGGAGGTGGAGGAGGAGGTGTTGCGTCAGGTGGGCAAGCTGGAGCGCATGCATCCGGATTCCGCCGAGACCTCGACGCTGCGCAACTATCTGGACTGGATGCTGTCCATTCCCTGGTCCGTGGAGACGCAGGACAACCTGGATCTGAAGAAGGCGCTGCAGATCCTGGAGGACGACCACTACGGTCTGGAGGAGATCAAGGACCGCATCCTGGAGTACTTGTCGGTGCGCAAGCTGCGCAAGGAGATGAAGGGCCCCATCCTGTGCTTCGTGGGCCCGCCCGGCGTGGGAAAGACCTCGTTGGGCCGGTCCATCGCGCGAGCGCTGAGCCGCAAGTTCGTCCGGGTCAGCCTGGGGGGCGTGCGCGACGAGGCGGAGATCCGCGGCCACCGCAGAACCTACGTCGGGGCCATGCCGGGACGCATCATCCAGGGCATGCAACAGGCCGGGTCGACGAACCCGGTGTTCATGCTGGACGAGGTGGACAAGATGGGCTCCGATTACCGCGGCGACCCGTCGGCGGCCATGCTGGAGGTGCTGGACCCGGAGCAGAACAACGCCTTCCGCGATCACTATCTGGGCGTCTCTTACGATCTGAGCAAGGTGATGTTCGTCGCCACGGCCAACCTGCTCGAGCCCATACCGCCGGCGTTCCGTGACCGCATGGAGGTGATCCGCCTCTCCGGCTACACCCACCAGGAGAAGCTGGCCATCCTCAAGCGCTACATCCTGAGCAAGCAGCTGCGCGAGAACGGCCTGACCTCGAAGCAGCTGCAGATCACCGACCCGGCGCTGCTGGCCGTCATCGAGGGCTATACGTTCGAGGCCGGGCTGCGCAACCTGGAGCGCGAGATCGCATCGCTGTGCCGCAAGGCGGCCCGGGCCGTGGCCGAGGGGCGCAAGAAAAGCACCCGCGTCACCGTGTCCAACCTGCCGAGCTTGCTGGGTCCGCAGCGCATCTTCGCCAGTTCCGCGTTATCGCAGGATCAGGTGGGCGTGGCCACGGGGCTGGCCTGGACCGCCGCGGGAGGCGACGTGTTGTTCGTCGAGGCCACCACCATGCCCGGACGGGGATCGCTCATCCTCACCGGACAGCTGGGTGAGGTCATGCGCGAGTCCGGCCAGGCCGCGCTGTCGTATGCGCGCTCCCATGCGCAATCCCTGGGGATCGTCGACAAGGACTTCTTTTCCAACCTGGATATCCACATCCACGTGCCGGAGGGTTCCATCCCCAAGGACGGCCCCTCGGCCGGGATCACCATGGCCACGGCGATGCTGTCGGCTTTCCTCGGCAAGAAGATCCGGCGCGACGTGGCCATGACCGGCGAGATCACGCTGCGCGGCAACGTCCTGGCAGTGGGCGGGCTCAAGGAAAAGATCCTGGCAGCGCGGCGCGCGCGCATCAAGAAGGTGATCCTCCCCAAGCGCAACGAGCACAGCCTCGAGGATATCCCGCCCGCGCTGCGGCATGACATGAAATTCGTGTTCGTGGACCAGGTGAGCCAGGTGTTCCAGGAGGCGCTGGTGGGTTTCGTCAGGGCCCCGCGCCGTGCCGCCGCACCGGCCCGCCGCAACTCCCGCGGCCGGACCCAGCATCAGAGGGCCTAGGGCCTATCGGCTAGGGGACACGAGTCTTGGAGATCATTGCGGGCGTCGGAGAAGAAGAGCTCATTGCTCGTCTGCGCCGCCGCCTCGGCCTCCTGTCCCCGGCGCCACCTGACGGCATTGGTGACGACGCGGCACGCTGGCGCGTTCCGCGGGGCGGCACGATCCTGTGGAGCACGGATCTGCTCCAGGAGGGGGTGCACTTCCGCCGGGCGTGGGCTTCGCCGCGCCTGCTGGGGCGCAAAGCGCTGGCGGTGAACGCGTCCGATCTGGCCGCCATGGGCGCCCGGCCGCGGACATTTCTGCTCGGCCTGAGCCTGCCCGGTTCGCTACCGCTCGCGTGGTTCGACGACTTCGTCCGGGGTCTGGCACAGCAGGCGCGGGCCGCGCGCCTGCTGTGCGCCGGCGGCGATACCTGTGCCGCCGGGCCCGGTTCCGGCGTGGGCATCAGCGTGAGCATGGCCGGCACCGCGACCACGCGCCGTCTGCTGACCCGGGACGCCGCGCGCCCCGGCGACGGCCTGTGGGTCTCCGGCCCTCTGGGAGCGTCGGCCATGGGGCTGCGGCTTCTGGAGCGGGGTTGGCGTCTGCGGGGCCGCAGTGCGGTGCGCCGCGGGGGGGTCCGCCCGGATCAGCGCCGCATGGCCTCTCGTGCCCTGCGCGCCCATCTGGATCCGCGCCCACCGCTGGAGTTGGGCCCCTGGCTGTTGCGGCAGCGCATCTCCCGGGCCGCCCTGGACCTGAGCGACGGCCTCTCCACCGACCTGGATCGGCTGTGCCGCGCCTCCGGTGTGGGTGCGCTCATTGACCCCGAGGCTGTGCCGGTGGATCGAGCGGTTACGTTCTGGGAGGGGAAGGAACAGGCGCTGGCCATGGCGCTGCACGGCGGCGAGGACTACGCCCTGCTGTTCGCCGTCCCCGCGGCTCGCAGCGCCGGCCTGGACTCCCCTCCGGGCTGGCCCGGGGTGCGTCCGGTACGGGTGGGGGAGGTGATCCGCGGCCGGGGGGTCCGGCTGCAAGGCTCCCCCGGGCTGTTGCAGCCGGGCGGATATCGACACTTCCCGGGCCGTCGCCGGGGGCGGCAATGAAACCCGCAACCCGGTGCCGGTGCGGGCGGGCCGGGTTTCTTTCCCTCCGGACTAGACGCCCCGTCTCCTGCGCCCGTAATGAGATCGGTCGTGCTGTTCAGGAGCGCGGCCGGTGACGGGCCCGCCGAATGCGGCCGGTGAGGATCAGGCCCTGGTGGACCGGATTCGCGCCGGAGACCGCGATGCGTTCGAGGAGCTGGTCCGGCACAAGCGCGACCGGGCATTCCGGTTGGCCCGCCGGGTGGTGGGCCAGGACGAGGACGCCCGGGATGTGGTGCAACTGGCCTTTCTGCAGGTGTGGAGGAAGGTTCGCGGCTTCCGTGGCGGGTCGGAATTCGACCCCTGGTTCCACCGCATTGTGGTGAACCTGGCCATCGACTTCGTCCGCCGGGAATCGGCCCGGCGCCGGA
>CBDVAL010000267.1:0-4011 GCA_965371955.1 uncultured bacterium
CGGTCCGCGCGACCGCGTGTGCGGCGAGTTCCTCAGCGCCGAGGCACTGCCGCTACTGCAGCAACTGGGTGCGCTGTCCGCCGCATGGAAGGCGGCGCCGGCTTCGCTGGAGCAGGCCGTGTTCACCACGCCGTCAGGGCGCGCGCTGGAGGTCAAGCTCCCCGACCGCTCCACCGGCGCAGGCGGGGCGCTGGGGCTGAGTCGCCGTGTCCTGGACGAGACACTGATCGAGAGGGCGGAGTCGCGCGGAGTGCAGGTGCTACGCAGCACGCGATTCGTCGCCCTGCGGCGTGATACGCGCGGCACCGCGGCCGGCGCCACCCTGCGAGCGGCGGAGGGGACGCTGACGGTGGACGCCGGGCTGGTCATCGGCGCCGACGGCCGCAGCTCCGCGGTGGCCCGGGACGCCGGCCTGGATCGCCCCGCGCGAGGCAACCTGCATTGCGCCCTCAAGGCGCACTTCCACGCCGGCGCCGGCTTCGACGGCCTGGAGCGCCGGGTGGAGATCCATCTGTTCCCGGGCGGCTATGTGGGAATGCAGCCGGTGGAGGGCGACCGGATCAACGTGAGTGCGGTCATCGAGTCACGCCTGGCACGCCGGCTCGGTGGCGGCTCGCTCGCCATTCTGATGCGCGCAGCGACTGGCAACCCAGCGGCCCGCCTGCGCCTGCGCGAGGCGCGGCTGGCAGGCGCGCCGTTGAGCCTGTTTCCCCTGGAGCGCCGCTGCTGGGCCTCCCTCTCGGATGGCCTGCTTCTGGTCGGGGACGCCGCGCAGGTGGTGCCGCCGTTCTCCGGCGACGGCATCGCCGCCGCCCTGTACTCGGGCATCCTGGCGGCCCGGACCGCACACGCGGCCCTGGAGACCGGTGACGTCACTGCAGACGGCCTGTCCTGCTACCGTGAACGGCGTCGCCGCCATATGGCCCCCCCCATGGCCGTCAGTGGGCTGCTGGAGCACCTGTTGTACCGCCCGACGCTGGCCGGCGCCCTGCTCCCGGTCCTGCAACGAACTCCCGCCGTGCCGCAATTCCTGCTACGCTCCACCCGGCTCCATTCGGGGGGAGGGACATGGCCGGATACTCCGGGACACCTCTGACGAAGAAACTCGGGATCAAGGAGGGCTTCCGCATTGCGCTGCGGCGCGCGCCCGCCGGCTTCGCCCGTCGCCTGGCCGCCCTGCCCCGCGGCGCGAAGATCCTCTCCCGCGTGGGCCGGGAGATGAACCTGCTCCTCCTGTTCGCCGGCAAGCGGGCGCAGCTGGACCGTGACTTCGCCCGGCTCGCAGCATCCCTCGCGCCGTCCGGGATGCTCTGGGTGGGATGGCCGAAGAAATCATCCGGTCTCGAGACCGACCTGTCGTTCGACGTCGTGCAGAAACTCGGCCTCGGCGCGGGTCTGGTGGACAACAAGATCTGCGCGCTGGACGAGACCTGGTCCGGCCTGCGCTTCGTCTACCGGCTGAAGGATCGCAAGGGAATGTTATGACGCCTCAGGAGATCCTGTACCGCGGAGTGCGGATGATCCTGTCACCGCCGGGCGATGCGCCGTTCCAGCTGGATGCGGAGGTGTTCGAAGAGGACACCCACCTGGTCCTCAGCGCGAAGACGGAAGTGCGGGAACCCGAGGAGCACCCGTTGAAGATCTGGACCGCCGTGCACGAAGCGCAGCCCAGAGTCCCGGGAACGATCCATGTGACGGCCGGATCTCCTCTGCGCTTCCTGGCCATCGTACATGACCTGCAGCAGAGCCCCACCTGGAACGAGGATTGGGTGTCGAGTGCCCTGGACCAGGTGTTCATCGAGGCCGAGCGCAGGAAACTCCGCGGCCTGGCCCTGCCGCCCCTGGGCACGCTGCACGGCACTCTGCGCCCGCAGCGCTTCACCGGACTGTTGCGGCAGGCGCTGGACCGTGCCGACCTCTACCACCTCGAACGGCTATGGATCCTCGCGCCCCCCGGCGACATTCCCTTCGTCGACGCGTAGATAGAGTCCGCCCTTCTGGGCTCCAATCCGGTCGCCGCTTCCTACTCGCTCTGGTCGGCAGGGAGTTGACCCAGGACCTCCTGGATCTTCCTCGCCAGAGTGTCCACGGTGAAAGGCTTCGACAGAAAGTTGACGCCCTCCTCCATGACCCCATGACGGAGGATCACGTCCCTCGTGTGGCCCGACACAAAGATCACCGGCAGATGCGCCTTCCTCTCCCGCAGGTGCTCCATGACCTGCCGGCCGTTTATTCCAGGCATGACGACGTCAGTTATGAGGAGTTCGATGCTGCGATCACTCTCTTCGAATACTCGCAGCGCCTCCTCGCCGTCGGAAGCCACCGCGATGGAATAGCCCAAGATCTCGAGCGCTTCTCGGGTCGATACTCTGAGTTCCTCGTTGTCTTCCACGAGCAGGATCCGCTGAGAACCTGGAGCAACCGGGAGAGCCTGGCGCGTGACCTGTTTCTTCACCTGCTCGCGGTTTCTCGGCAAGTAGATCTCGAAAGTCGTGCCTTCATTGGCCTCGCTGTCCAGTCGGATGATGCCGCGACTCTGTTGAACGATCGCATAGACCGTTGCCAGCCCTAGCCCACTGCTGGTGGCGTGGTCCTTTGTGGTGAAGAACGGCTCGAAGATTTCGTCTTGGATCTCTCGAGGAACACCGACGCCAGTGTCCGCAATACTGAGCAGCACATAGTCACCCGCCTCCATGCCGCGATGCTTCTTCGCCTCCTTCCCATCAATGCAGCAGTTGGCGGTTCGAATCATCACCTGGCCCCCTGTGGGCATCGCCTCCCGAGCGTTGACTGTCAGGTTGACGATGATCTGCTCGAGCTGGGACGGGTCGATCTTGACGTTCCACAGCCCCTCCTCCAGGTCGGTGTCAAGATGTACATCTTCGCCCATGAGCCGGGGCATCATCCCCTGCAGGCCATAAACGACCGAATTCAAGTCCACGACCTCGGGCTGGGTAGGTTCACTGCGGCTGAAGGCGAGGAGCCGCCTGAGCAGCGCCGATGCCTTGGAGGCCGTCATGATGATCGCGTCCATCCTGGCGGAGAGCTGGTCGTGATCCGAGGGCTGCGTCAGCCTGCACACCTCACATTGTGCGGTCACAGCTGCGAGATAGTTGTTGATGTCGTGCGCCAGACCCCCTGCCAGTCTCCCCACCGCCTCCAGCTTCTGTGCCTGGGCCAGCCGGGCCTCACTCTTGCGCAGGGCGGCCTCGGCAAGCTGGCGCCGTCGCTCCCGCGTCCACAGGCTGGTGACAACCAGGATCACGATGGTGACCCACGCGAACAGAATCGTGCGGAATAGTACGCTCGAGCGTGCGTGGGCCCGACCCAGATGGTCGTCAACTTGATCCGCAAGAGAACGAAGGTCGCGGAGCATCTCTCTGAAGACACGGTCGTACTCGATGTCGATTGCGGAGCCGATGCCGACGTCCTCGCCCCGTTCATATCCTTCCTGCCGCCTCTTCGCGATGGACCGGAACTCCTCGATCTGCCGTCGAATCGTCAACGCCTGGCCCCGCAGGCCCGGGTCGGTCAGTGCCTTCACGGAGTAGCGGTCCTGATGGATCTCTCCCCCCTCGAGGATCGCTTGAATAAGGTAGAGCGCACGATCCTGGTTCTCCCAGATCTCGTCCAGATGGATTTCGTCTCCGCTGACGTATTCTTCGAGCCAGAGGTGCGACGTGGCCTCCCGTGTCTGGATCTCTCCCACCGCATGGACAAGCGCAATGTCCTGGATCATGAGCTGCTCGCGGATCCAGTTGGTACCGATCAGCATTCCGATCGACGCCAGGCCCAGCACGAGGACCGCGGCCGGGAGCCAGTAGCGGTTCGCTGCCTTCCCCCATGTCTCTGCCATCGGAGCGCTGGGATCGTGCTTACCTATCAACAGAGTCTCTCCTGTGGGCGAGCAGGTGGCTGGGTCGTGTCCCTACTCCGTGCCGCGATCCACCTCATCCATGGTCCCAGAATCGCCGCAGATGCCCGGGGGCTTGCCCGGACATCGTCAAGATG
>CBDVAL010000268.1:0-3915 GCA_965371955.1 uncultured bacterium
CCGTTGTCCTGCGGACAAGCTCGACGATTTGTTGCGTTGACCATTTGAGCTCGCAAACGTTATCGGACTCGCACCGATACAGGGCGATCTGGCTGGAACGCAGCTTGAATCTCCTATCCGCCTCTGGGAGGTTGAGGACCGCGCCACGCGCCAGTGGATGAGCACTCTGTACGCAGCGAAGTGGCTCGATGGTCTGGGGACCGCGGAAGCCGTGCGCGAGGCGAGCCTCCGGATACTCCAGACCCGGCGCAAGGGCAACCAGAGCACTCATCCCTTCTTCTGGGGGGCATTCGTGGCCACCGGCGATTGGCGTTGAGGCAGGTCCTCAGGGGCAGCCCAGCGAGGCCGCCGATCCGCTGCCGTCCAGGTCCACGGCGCGCGGCGATCCGGAGGAGGTCACTCCGTAGGGGCCCTCCACAGCCAGACGGTCTGCCACCACGACCCAGAATCCCTCGAAGAGGATTGCCGGCGAGACAGGAGTCCAGCGCACCGTGGTTGCGTCGATGGGAGTCCAGGTGCCCAGGGTGTTGTTCTCCAGGTCGCAGAACCTGTAGGTCCAGTCACCGGATAGCATGGCGGCGATGGAGCTGACGTTGTACAGGCTGTACGTCACGTCGGTATCGGGAAGCAACTCGAACTCGATGGCGCCCGCCGGATCCACACCCAGACGGAGCGGCACCGGAGATCCCTGTGCGCTGACCTCCGGCGGCATGCATGCGACGCAAGACACCGTATGCCCCGTGCTGTCGCTACAGCCCTCGGCGTTGCTGACCTCCACTGTATAGAGCCTGCCGCAGGCAACCTGTGGATCCAGCGACAGCACCTGGGCGCCGCCCAGCACTTGGTCCAGGTCATCCCTCCAGGTGTACGACGCGAAGCCGGGACCAGCATCCAGTTCCATCAGAGGTAGCTCTACACACACAGGGTCCGGGATCTGCACCACCCCCGGGACAGGCACCGGGAGCACGGAGACCGCCATGAATGTCGCATCTTCCGTCAGCGTGGACTGGTCCCTCGCTCGCATGGAATAGGTCGTGTTGGTCGCGGGAAACACTTCAACGTCGGCATCCGTCGACCAATCCTGTATCACCGTGGCGCCCTCGCTGAAGCGCAACTCCAGGACGCCACTGCAATCGCTTCCGTTCTGCCGGCTACCCGCGTCGGCAAGCAAGGCCCCGTTGCCTGCGCACACGGTGGCAGGCGTTGCCGTTGCCAGGGCCGTCACCTGGCACGGAACGGGGCTGCAGGCAGGCGGCTCCACAGCCGCCAGAGACCAGGAGTTCAACGTCCCCGACTCTCCGTTCGTGCGGTCCGTCACCTTCAGCGTCCAGGTGCCGGCAACGTCCTCGCCAAGGAAATCGCTCATGGAACCAGGGCCGTCGGCGACCGTCAGGGTGTCGTATGTCGTGATCAGATCGTCCGTTGTCCCTCCTGTCCGATCATGGAGTCGCACGACGGTGCCCGTGGGAGAAGTCAGGTCGACCTCGAGGTCACCAATGGCCGTATGCGTGATGTCTACCGTGGCTGTGATCTCTGCGATGACGAACGATTCCGGGATCAGCACGCTCGACACGACTCCTTGCGGCTGCGGCTCGGGGATCGCCAGTGGCGTGTCTTCGCTGAGCCAGCTTCCGGACTGTTTCCGCCCGACCTCCATCGAGAAATCGCTGACAAACGGTCCACGGCTCGAGGAAATACCCAGCGTGAAGTCCACGAGCGAACCACAGGGAACGCCGCCGTCCAGTTCCACCTCGAAATGCGGCGGCGAGGAGCTTCCGACACTGAACGCTGGCATGTCGGTCCAGACCGCCGTGGAGTCGTGCACGATGACCCCGGGCGTGGCCGTTGACAGTACCGCGCTGACACCTGCGGCGGCAATGGCCCCCAGGTTCCGCAGGTCAACACGTAGCCGGAAGAGGTCACCGGGGTCGGCAATGCCATCGTTGTTTCCGGTCAGGTCGTCCATGACCAAGTGGTTGTCATGAAGGATCCGGGCCTCGGCCGCGCTCGCAGCGGCGCAATCGACTCGCGGGAACACCAGGCCGTTCTTGGGATCGGTGACCAGCGGCCCGGTTCCCTCCATGGCCTCCTCGATGGTGTCCGGATCCCACGTCGGGTGGGCCTGCTTGAGCAAGGCCACGCAGCCCGCCACGTGCGGGGAGGCCATGCTGGTGCCGGAGATGGTCAGTGTCCCGCCGAACCGGCTGTCGGACGTGATGAGTGCTCCGGGAGCCACCAGATCCATGGTGTGGCTGGAGTTGGAGAAGCAGACCACCTGATCCGCCGCCGTGGTGGGATCCATGCAGATACCCCAGTCCTGGAAGCCCACATCGGTATCGTACACAGCGCCCACGGAGATTGCACTGGCGACACAGGCAGGGGCGGTCATGGCCGTCAGCCCGCTATTGAGGCTTGCGGCCACGGCAATGGTGCCACGGTTTCGCAGCAAGTTAATGACATCGGCAAAGGCCCGCGTGAATGCCGTCCGACCATCACAATCACCGCCGAACAGAGCATCGGTGCCGAGGCTCATGTTGATCACGTCCACATCGGGGCGATCCGTCAATATCCAGTCCAGAGCCGCAACGATATCGCTGCTGGCCAGAAAGCGATTCTCAGCGTTCAGTACTTTCACCGCGAGAATACTAGCGTCTGGTGCCACGCCCGGCGGTGCTACGATTCCGCCCGATGTAACAATCCCACTTACGTGCGTTCCGTGGCCGTTGTCGTCCTCCGCTGCTCCCGGGCCAAATTGCGTTGTTCCTCCATCCGGGCAGCACAAGGGGCAAAAGCATGCCTCATCAATCAGATTATCCTGGAGGTCCAGATGATCGGTATCGATTCCGGAGTCCAGAATCGCCACGGTGATACCACTTCCTGTGGTGCCGCCCGCATGCAGCTGGTCTGCGCCAATCTGGGGAACGGACTGTGCGAGCCCACCGCTCCCTCCGGCGTCCAGATCGACGCGGATTACATGAGGCAACCTAGCCACAACATCCAGTCCGCGCTTGGTAATCTCTCCTGCTATGGCTGGGATGGCACGAAAGCGACGATGTTCTGTGAAGTCCGGCGCGAGGAGGCTGGCCAGGAGCGATTCCTGCGCCGCACCCACAGCAGCGATTCGCTGCCCCAGGCTCGCGCTCTCCAGTGATGGAGTCTGCAGGTAGATGAGCACCCGAGCCGTCGAGGAGGATGCCAGTTCCAAGCGAATCTCCTCGCTCACGATCACGGGTGTGGGCTCCGCGGCCGATGCGGGAAGCGTAAGAAACAGCGCCAGGATGGAGATAATGCAGGCTCGGAGCCGCATGAGCGCTCTCTTCCGCGGGAGAGTCTGTGAAAAGGAGATTGCTTCAGACCTATATACGGGCATTGCAGCGGTTTGTCAATCTGCTACCCCACTGTCCCGTGCCAGGCTATGGCGAATCGTCTGTGCCCGTCGGGCGACCCGCTGAGGCTTAACATGGCTCTACATGCCGTGTATCAGGAAGCGTGTTCAACCGGGCGAAAATGAAAGGGCAGACAGTGAAGCCACTTGCCACGCTCCGGACTGCGAGCACCGGCTACCTCGCCGTTGTCCTGACGCTTCTTGTGGTCTCGGGCACTCCCGCAGGCGCGGTGGCTTCCGATCCGGAGGCGTCCAACCTTGACGAAGTAACACTGCTGCTCCGCGAAGGACGCTATGCAGATGCAGAACGCCTGGCAACCGGATTGCTCAAGCGCATCGAGGCTGATGCAGGTGCAGAGTCCCTTGATGCTGCGAACGTGCTGGATGTCGTCGTCGAAGCCAGGTTCCGAGGAGGTAAATCCCGCCGTACGGGCGAGAATGAGGCCAGGTTTACGTAATCCAACGTTATCGGACTCGCACCTGTAGGCCCAAAATGCAAATGTCGGGTTTCTCCAATGTAGAAATGTCGG